>NZ_JBFBJL010000022.1:0-154805 GCF_040686075.1 Streptomyces sp. NPDC086519 | reverse complement strand
GCCGCGCGTTGTCGGGTGCGGGTGCGTGGGACTTCTCGACAGGGCCCGGCTCCCCGCCGTGGGTCAGCCGCGCAACCGCTCGTAGTAGGCGACGCAGTCGGCGTACGACGGCAGCAGCCCGGACTTCGCCGCCTCGGCCAGCGACGGCGCCTCGGCGTCCTTCTCCGACAGCACCGGCTCCAGTCCCTCGGGCCACTCGATGCCAAGGGCGGGGTCGAGCGGGTTGATGCCGTGCTCACGGCCCGGCGCGTACCCGGCCGAGCACAGGTACACCACGGTGGCGTCGTCGGTCAGCGCCATGAACGCGTGCCCGAGGCCCTCCGACAGGAACACGGCGTGCCGGTTCTCGTCGTCCAGCCGGACCGCCTCCCAGCGGCCGAACGTGGGGGAGCCGACCCGGATGTCCACGATCACGTCCAGCACGGCCCCGCGCACGCACTTGACGTACTTCGACTGGCTCGGCGGCACGTCGGCGAAGTGGACGCCACGCAGCACGCCCCGCCGGGAGACCGAGCAGTTGGCCTGCGCGAGGTCGAGGTCGTAGCCGAGGGCCTCGCGGAACTCCCCGGCCCGGAACCACTCGTGGAAGCTGCCCCGGTCGTCGGGGAAGACCTTGGGCTCCTGCACCCAGGCGCCTTCGATGCTCAGCGGTCGCACGGTCCTTACTTGCCTTCCTGAAGTGCGGGCTTCTTCCCCTTGCCCAGCGCCCTGACCAGCGCACGGCGCACCGGCAGCGGGAGCTTGCGGGCCAGCCGGCGGGCGACGCCCGGCCGGGACCTCGGCGCGGCCGCGTCCGCCACGGGCTTCTTCGTGGCCGGCTTGGCGACCTTCAGGCCCTCGGGGGAGTTGCGGACGACGAGCGGCAGCGTGAAGAAGCGCGGCTCGGCGGCGTCCGCCACCAGGCACAGGGCGAGCCGCCAGCCGCCCTGCTGCAGCGACCGCACCGGCAGCGGGGCGTCCAGCACCGCGTGGCCGCCCTCGGCGGGCGAGAGCGTGGCCGGCACCTCCAGCACCTCGGCGGCGGGCTTCGGGCCGGTCAGCCGGATCGCCGCCTTGACGTCACCGGTGACGTGGAACGGCAGCACGGCGCGCAGCCGGTCGCCGGCGACGGTGAAGTCCGCGGGCCGCAACTCGCCGAAGCCGAGCCGCTTGCTCGCCTGGTCGACGTCGAGGGCGAAGTTGTTCTTGACCGTCCAGTACGGCAGTACCCGGCGGCCGCCGACGATCCCCGGTACGGGCAGCGGCGGGAGCGGGTCCTTGGACACCGGGAACAGCCGGTGCTCCCGGGTCCAGCCGCCGATGGTCAGACGGACGAACGCGTCCCACAGCCCGGCCGGCAGCGGGACGCCGCCGGCGGCGGTGGCCGGGTCCACGGTGGCCGTGGCCTTCACGACCAGGCGCACGCGGTCCGGCTCGCCCTCGACGGGCAGGGTTTCGCGGGTGATCTCGACCGGCTGGAAGAACTGGGCGTGCGTCTCGCGCTCGCGCATCATCAGGTCGACTCTGGCCTTCGCGAAGCGGGCGGCGGTGCCGCGCTCCAGCCGGGCGATGGCATCCGCGGCGTCGGCCGCCGGGCCGTCGGGCTCGGCGCCCGAGGTGTCGGCAGGGTAGGTCTTGGGCGCGCCGTCGACGGCGTACTCGGCGCTGAACTCGATCTTCAGGGCGGCACCGTCCCAGGTGACGCTGCGCGCGGACGTCGAGGGGGCGATGGCGGCCTCCCACTCGGCGACGGCGAGCACGTCCTCGTAGCGGCCGGCGCCGGCCAGCTCGGTGACCACCCGGTGGGCCGGTTCGAGCAGGGCGAACACGGAGGGGCCCATGCGCTCGGCGATCACCTTGTGGATCTCGTCGAAGAGCTCCCTGCGGTAGTCGTCCGGCAGCTTGAGGAACCGGTTGCCGCGCAGCCGCTCGCCCATCTCGCTGCGCAGCCAGCGGCGGAACATCCTGTCCCGCTTGGGGCCGGGCTCCGTGTAGCGCTCGACGACGTCGAGGGCCTCACGGAGGTTCGCGAAGTAGCCGACCGGGTCGAAGCGCTGGAAGCCGGCGTTCGAGGCGTCGTCGCGCTTGATGTGGTAGTAGCAGACGTAGTCGCTGAGGACCGAGATGTTCGACGCCCGCAGGTACGCCTCGGCGACGAAGACGTGGTCCTCCAGCCGCCTGCGGCCCTCCGGGAAGCGCAGCCCGATGCGGTCCAGGAAGGACCGGCGCAGCATCTTGTGCGGGGTCAGGCTGTCCATCAGCGGGGCGTTCTCGACGGTGGCCCGCGGATGGTTGCGCCGGAACAGCTCCACCGGCACCGGGCGGCCCTTGCCGGCCATCTTCCCGATGATCAGGTCGGCCTCGTTCTCGACGCCGTAGTTGTACATCCGCTCCAGGGCTTCGTCGCCCAGGAAGTCGTCGTTGTCGACGAACATCACGAACTCGCCCTTGGACGCGGCGATGCCCACGTTGCGGGGCTTGCCGGACCAGCCGGAGGGCTCCTGGTGGATGACGTGGATGTGCGGGTGCTCGGCGGCGAGGGCGTCGAGCCGGGCCGGTGTCCCGTCGCTGGAGCCGTCGTTCACGAAGATCACTTCGTACTCGTCGCGCGGCAGCGACTGCCGCAGCACCGAGGCGATGCAGTCCTCGATATAGGGCCCCGGGTTGTACACAGGGACGACAACACTGACTTTGACCGGCATCCGGCTTCCTAGCCCCCTGGATAAGCCGCCCATTCGCCTGGACGGCACTTGCATGTGGCCGAATGCTAACCCGGCCCTGTCCTCGGGCGTGTCCCGCCCCTTGGTCAAGACCGGGTCGTGAAGTGTCATCCGTGCGTCAAAGGACCAGCTCAGCCAAGGTTTCCGGGCGCGGCACCGGCCGCAGCCCCGGTCGTGGTCTCAGTCGTGGGTCCTGGCGAGCAGTTCCAGGACCTCCGCCGTACTGCCGGACTCGCCGAGCCGCGGGAAGATCCGCTCGACGCTGCCGCGGTGCGCCTCGCCGTCGCCGTCGGCCATGGCGTCCGTGGCGAGCGTCACATGGTAGCCGTGCGCGTAGGCGTCACGGGCGGTGGACTCCACACCGATGCTGGTGGCGATGCCGGTCAGCACGATCTGGGTGACGCCCCGGCGGCGCAGCTGCACGTCCAGGTCGGTGCCGTGGAAGGCGCTCCAGTTGTGCTTGGTGACACGGATGTCGCCGTCGTGGCCGGACAGCTCGTCGACGACGGCGTCCCAGCCTTCCGGGAAGGCGAGGCCGCGCGCCTGGCGTTCGGTGCGGCCCGGGACGGCGTCGGCGAAGTCGGCCGCGAAGGAGACCCGGACCAGGACGACGGGCAGGCCCCGGGCGCGGAAGGCGTCGGCGAGCTCCACCGTGCGGGCCACCACCTCGGCGCCGGTGTGAGGCCGGGTGGGCATGCCCACGATGCCCTGCTGGAGGTCGATGGCGACCAGGGCGGTGCGCGGGTCGAGCGTGCTCAGAGACATGGGGTGGATCAGGCCTTTCGAAGGGTTTGACGGGAGGGGAGGGTGAGCCGGGCCGGGGAGCGGTCCGGCAGGGTGATCGCCGCCGTGCCGGCCAGGTCCGTGCCCCGGCACCGTGCGCGGCCCGCGGTTGCCGGCAGCCACTTCACGCCGAGGACCGGACAGGCCGCCGAGAGCGGCACGTCGACGGTGAACACCAGGGGCCGGCCGCCGGCGCCGACCGGCATCCCGCCCGGCGTCGGACCGATCACGGCCACCGTCCGGGCGGAGACGGCGAGCGCGGTCGGTACCCCGGCCGGGCTGTCCTGCCCGGTGCGCTCGGCCGGGGTCCTGACCGCGCTCGCCGCCGGACACGCCGCCGACGTACCGGACCCGGGCAGCACCCGCGCCGCGATCAGCCGCCGGTCGCATCCGGCCGGGGCCGGGCGGGGGGCCTTCCGGGTGTCTGCGGTGAGCCTAGGTATCACGGGCGCGACAGCCGATCGAGCAGCTCGATCGCGGTGAGGAGGGTCCGGCGCTCGTCCTCCGTGTACCGGTCCTGCAAGGCGCGGGCCAGCCACTCGTCGCGCGCCTGCCGGTTGCCCTCCACGCGGGCCTGGCCGGCCTCGGTGAGGGTGACCAGCTGGCGGCGGCCGTCGGTCGGGTCGGGACTGCGGCGGATCAGCCCCTGCTGGTCGAGCGCGGCCAGAGTGGCCGCCATCGACTGCGGCCGGACCCCTTCGGCGGAGGCCAGCGCGCTGGCCGTGGCCGCGCCGTGCTTCGACACCAGGGTGAGGGCCGACTCCTGCGACGGGGTGAGATCCGCGTCCTGGGCGACCTCGCGGATACGGCGGCGCATCCGGCTGAACATCACGCGCAGGTCGCGCGCCGTGCGGATCGCGGAATCGGAGATCTCTGCCATGGGCCCACCGTAGAACCGTCAGCCGAAACTGTCCAGGTGAAGCTGACCAGTTGGAACTGTTAAGTTTGCCCTGAAGAAAGGGGTGCGGTCTCCTGGCCTACGCTGGCCGGGTGCGCCTGCTCCTGACCTCCGACACGCACCTCCCGCTGCGCGCCAAGCGGCTCCCGGACCAGCTCCTCGCCGAACTCCCGCGCGCGGACGTCGTCCTGCACGCCGGCGACTGGGTCGACGAGGCCACCCTCGACCTGCTGGAGAGCCGCAGCCGCCGCCTCATCGGGGTGTACGGCAACAACGACGGCCCCGGCCTGCGCGCCCGGCTCCCCGAGGTGGCCTACGCCGAGCTGGGCGGCCTGCGCTTCGGGGTGATCCACGAGACCGGCCCCGCCCAGGGCCGCGAGGCCCGCTGCGCCGCCCGCTTCCCGGACCTGGACGTCCTGGTCTTCGGGCACAGCCACATCCCCTGGGACACCACGGCACCGGGCGGCCTGCGCCTGCTCAACCCCGGCTCCCCGACCGACCGCCGCCGCCAGCCCCACTGCACCTACCTGACGGCGGCCGTCACCGACGGCGCCCTCCGTGAGGTGACCCTCCACCGGTTGCCACCCCGCTGACGACCGGCTGCGTCAGGAGGCGGGAACCCAGGCGGGTGGCGGCGGCTGGGTGGGGGCGGCTGCGGGGGGAACGCGGCCGGCCGGGCAGTCCCCCGCGCCGCACGCGGGGCGCCTGTCACCGGTGCCGGGAGGTCCACCTTCTCCGGCACCTCGTCACCGTCCATGCCAGTACCGCGATCACCGCCGCGGCCGCCGCCACCCGCTTGGCCACCGGCAGCCCCGCCGTGCGCAGCAGATCCAGCGGCTCCGGCTCCTCCTCGGCGACCGGCTCCGGATTCTCCTCGCTTCGCTCGCCCAGCCGCTGTGCCAGGCAGGCCGCGAACTGGCCCACCAGCCGGTCGCCCACCTCGGACAGCACCCCGCGCCCGAACTGGGCGGGGCGTCCGGTGACCGTCAGGTCGGTGTGCACCGAGACCGCCGTGCCGTCGTCGTGTGCGGTGAGGGTGCCGGTGACCGTGGCCCTGGCCGTGCCCTGCCCGCGGGTCTCCCGGCCGCTCGCCGCCAGGACGATCCGGTGGGCCTGCGCGTCCTGTTCCTCGAACACCGCCGTGCCCCGGTAGGTCACGGTGACCGGGCCGACCTTGACCTTCACCGAGCCGGTCACGGTCGTGCCGTCGTAGTCCTCGACGACCGCGCCCGGCAGACACGGCGCGACCCGCTCGATGTCGAGGAGCGCGGGCCAGGCCTCGTCGACCGGGACGGGGACGGTGAACTCGTGGTGCAGTTCCATGACTCACTCCTCCTGGCAGTCAGCGGACTGCGGGTGCGTGGATGGCGCCGGTGGTGGTGACCAGGGGCGCGCCGCTGCCGCCCCAGCGCAGGGCGACGATCTCGGCGGCGACGGACACGGCGACCTCCTCGGGGGTACGGGCGCCGAGGTCGAGGCCGAGCGGTGAGCGCAGCCGGGACAGCTCGGCCTCGGTGAGACCGGCCTCGGCCAGCCGGGCGCGCCGCTCGTCGTGGGTCCGGCGGCTGCCCATCGCCCCGATGTAGGCGGCCGGCCGGCGCAGCGCCTCCTCCAGCAGCGGCACGTCGAACTTCGGATCGTGGGTGAGGACGCAGATCACCGTGCGGTCGTCGGTGACCGTGCCGCTCAGATAGCGGTGCGGCCAGTCGACGACGACCTCGACGGCGGCCGGGAAGCGCTTGGGGGTGGCGAAGACGGGGCGGGCGTCGCAGACGGTGACCCGGTAGCCGAGGAAGTCGCCGATGCGGGCCACCGCGGCCGCGTAGTCGATCGCGCCGAAGACCAGCATCCGGGGCGGCGGCGCGAACGACTCCAGGAACACGGTGACGGCGTCCTCGCGGCGTTCGCCGTGCGGTCCGTAGTGCCGCAGGACGGAGGCGCCCAGGGCGAGTTCGCCGCGCGCGTCGGCGGTGACGGCGACGTCGAGGCCGGTCGTGCCGAGGGTACCGGCCGTCCGCTCCGGCCAGACGGCGAGCGTGGCGCCCCGCGGCGCGGGTCCGTCCACCACCGTGGCCACGGTCACCGGCTCGCCCGCCTCGACCGACCCGGCGACCGCACCGAACGCCGGGTCCGAGCCCGCGGTCACCGGCCGGACCAGCAGGGTGATCTCGCCGCCGCAGGTCAGCCCGACCGCGAACGCGTCCGCGTCGCTGTAACCGAACGTCTGCAGCCGGGGCTCACCGGTCGCGACGACCTCCCGCGCCAGCTCGAAGACGGCGCCCTCGACACAGCCGCCGGAGACACTGCCCACCACCTCGTCGTCCGGCCCCACCGCCATGGCCGCACCGGGGCCGCGCGGCGCGCTGCGGCTGACCGCGACCACCGTGGCGAGGCCGAACGGGATCCCGGCCGCGTGCCACCCGGCCAGCGTCGGCAGAATCTCACGCACCGTCCGCTCCCTTCCCCGGCCCGGCGCCGGCCCGTGCCCCACGCACCACCGCGGCCAGCCGCTCCAGCGCCGCCAGGCTGTGCCCCTCGACGAAGGAGTCGACGCTGGGCAGCGCCGCCGCCATCCCGGCCGCCAGCGGCGCGTAACCGGGCCGCGCCTTACGGGGGTTCGCCCAGACCACCTGGTGGGCCAGGGCGTGCAGCAGGCGCATCTGCTGCCCGAGCAGCTCCGGATCGCCGCGCTCCCAGCCGTCCGAGAGCAGGACGACGATCGCGCCCCGCGCCATGCCGCGCCGCCCCCACCGGTTCAGGAACTCGCGCAGCAGCTCGCCGAGTCGGGTGCCGCCGCGCCAGTCGGGCACCGCCGCCGCGACCTCCGCCATCGCCAGGTCGGGGTCCCGGTGCGACAGTTCGCGGGTGACGCGGGTCAGCCGGGTGCCCACGGTGAACACCTCCGTGCGGCCCGCGCGCACCGCCGCGTGCGCGAACCGCAGCAGCGCGTCGGCGTACGGCCCCATCGAACCGCTCACGTCGACGAGGAGCACCACCCGGCGCGGCCGGGCCACCCGGGCGTGCCGCCGCAGCAGGGCCGGCTCCCCGCCGCGCCGCAGCAACTCCCGTACCGTACGGCGCGGATCGACCGCCCCGCGCCGGGCGGGCCGCCGCCGCGCGGAGCGCCGGGTCTGCCCCGTCAGCGTGAACGCGGCCAGCAGACGGCGCAGTTGGGCCCGCTCGGCGGGATCGAGCTCGGTGACGTCGCGGTGCCGCAGTACCTCCGCGGAGCTGGCGAGGACGGCGGTGGGCGGTCCCGGCGGCTCGCTCTCGCCACCGGTACGGGGAGCCGTCGAAGTCTCCCGTGCGACGAGCCGCAGCCGCGGCGGGGGAGCGGTGCGCACCGGCTGCCGGGCGGGTGCGCCGGCCGGGCCGAAGTACGCGGCGAACACCCTCTCGTAGCGCTCCAGGTCGTCATGGCCGCCGCACAGCGTCGCCCGCCCCGCCCAGTACACGTCCGAGCGCATCCCCGGCCGCAGGGCGGCCACGGCGCGCAGGAACGCGTACCCGCGCTCGGCGCTCGCGTCCACTCCGGCCGCCCGCAACGCCCGTACGAAACCGAGCAGTACGGCATCCGCCGGCACCCCGGCCGTCCTCGACAGCGCCGCGCCCATGCCCGCTCACCCGCCCCGGGCCGCGAGGACCGCCGAGAGATCGAGCCCCCGCGCCCGCTCCGTGTCCTCCCGGTACTTCAGCACCGAACCCAGCGTCGCCACGGCCAGTTCGGCGTCCACCTCGGTCGCCCCCAGCGCGTCCAGCGCCTCCGCCCAGTCCAGGGTCTCGGCCACCCCGGGCGGTTTGACCAGGTCCGCGCCGCGCAGCGCCTGCACCAGGGCTGTGACCTGCTCGGCCAGCCGGGCCGACACCTGCGGCAACCGGCTGCGCACGATGGCCAGTTCACGGGCGAAGGAGGGATGGTCGAACCAGTGGTAGAGGCACCGCCGTTTCAGCGCGTCGTGCACCTCGCGGGTCCGGTTCGAGGTCAGGACCACCACCGGCGGCACCTCGGCCCGCAGCGTGCCCAGCTCCGGGATCGTCACCGAGTACTCGGACAGCAGCTCAAGGAGGAACGCCTCGAACTCGTCGTCGGCCCGGTCGATCTCGTCGACCAGCAGCACCGACGGATGCCGCTGGAGCGCCAGCAGCAGCGGCCGGGCGATCAGGAAGCGCCGGTCGTACAGCTCGCTCTCCAGCCGGTCCGCGTCCTGCACGCCCGCCGCCTCGGCGGCCCGCAGGTGCAGCAGCTGGCGGGGGAAGTCCCAGTCGTACAGGGCCTGCGAGGCGTCGATGCCCTCGTGGCACTGGAGCCGGATGAGCGGCGCCCCGAGCGCCTCGGCGAGGGCGGCGGCGAGCGCGGTCTTGCCCACGCCGGCGTCACCCTCGCAGAACAGCGGCCGGTGCAGTCTGAGGGCCAGGAAGCAGGTGACGGCGAGCCCTTCGTCGACGAGGTACCCCGTCTCCGCCAGGCGAGCCCCCACCTGCTCCGGGTCGTCCATCGGGGGAATCGGCGCTCACCCCATTCCACCGGCGGTCAGTACCGCCCGCCTGGTCAGCACCCGCGCGAGGTGCTCCCGGTACTCGGGCGAGGCCGACAGGTCCTGGGACGGCCGGGTGCCCTCGGCCGCGGCCTCGGCGGCACGGGCCACGGCCTGAGGGCTGTCGGCACCGGTCAGCGCCTGCTCGGCCGCGGTGGCCCGCAACGGGGTGGAGCCCATGTTGGTCAGCCCGATCCGCGCCTCGGCGATGTGCCCGTCGTCGCGCCGCACCAGCGCGGCGACCCCGACAATGGCCCAGGACTGGGCGACCGCGTGGAACTTCTCGTAGTGGAAGCCCCAGCCGTCCGTCTTCGGGATCCGCACCTCCACCAGCAGTTCGTCGGGCGCGAGCGCCGACTGGAGGTAGTCCACGAAGAACTCCCGGGCGGGGATCGTGCGCCGGCCGCCCGGCCCGGCGACGACCAGTTCGGCGTCGAGGGCGAGCGCCACGGCGGGCAGGTCCCCGGCCGGGTCGGCGTGCGCGAGGGAGCCGCCGAGGGTGCCGCGGTGCCGTACGGCGGGGTCGGCGACGGTGGCCGTCGCCGCCGCCAACAGCCCGGCGTGCCGCCGCACCAACGGGTCGTGGACGACGTCGTGGTGCGTGGTCAGCGCGCCGATGGCGAGCGTGTCGCCGTCCTCGCGGACCCCGCGCAGCTGCGGGATCCGGCCGACGTCCACGACCAGCTCCGGGAACGCGAGCCGCAGCCGCAGCAACGGCAGCAGGCTCTGCCCGCCGGCCAGCACCTTCGCCTCCTCGCCCGCGTCGGCGAGGGCGCGCACCGCCTCGTCGACGCTGGTCGGGCGGGTGTAGTCGAACGTGGGGGGAATCATCCGGAACCCTCCTCCCCGTACTGTCCCAGGTCGCCGGACCGGGCGGCCTGCCCGGACTGCCCCGACCGCGCCGGACCGGTGCCGCCGGCCTCCGCGCCGGCACCGCCCCGGCCGGCGCGGGCATCCCGCAGGGTCTGCCACACCCGGTGCGGCGAGCACGGCATCCGGACGTCGGTGACGCCCAGCGGACGCAGTGCGTCCACCACGGCGTTGACCACCGCGGGCGTCGACGCGATCGTCCCGGCCTCGCCGACCCCCTTGACCCCCATGGCGTTCGAGGCCGCCGGGGTCTCCGTCCGGTCGGTGACGAAGTCCGGCAGGTCCGCAGCCGACGGCACGAGGTAGTCGGCCATGGTCCCGGAGACGAGGTTGCCCTCGTCGTCGTAGACGGCCTCCTCGTACAGCGCCTGCGCGATGCCCTGCGCGAGACCGCCGTGCACCTGGCCCTCGACGATCATCGGGTTGACGACATGACCGACGTCGTCCACGCAGACGTACGACCTGATCTTCGTCTTGCCGGTCTCCGTGTCGACCTCGACCGCACACAGGTGGGTACCGTGCGGGTAGGAGAAGTTCTCCGGGTCGACCACCGTCTCGGCGTTGATGGACGGTTCGACGCCGTCGGGCAGGTCGTGGCTGGTGAACGCCTCGAAGGCGATCTCCTGGATGGTCTTGCGCGCCTCGGGCGAGCCCTTCACGGCGAACACGCCGTCCGTGAACTCCAGGTCCTGCTCGCTGGCCTCCAGCAGATGCGCGGCGACCTTCCGCGCCTTCTCGACCACCTTCACCGCCGCCCGGTGCACGGCCTCGCCGCCCACGGCCAGCGACCGCGAGCCGTAGGTGTCCATGCCCTGCGGCGAGGACCGGGTGTCGCCGTGCACCACCTCGACGTCCTCGAACGGCACGCCCAGCACGTCGGCCGCGATCTGGCTCCAGCAGGTCTCGTGGCCCTGCCCGTGCGGACTGGTGCCGGTGACCACCTCGACCTTCCCGGTGGGCAGCATGCGGATGCTCGCCGCCTCCCAGCCGCCGGCCCCGTACCTGAGGTCGCGCAGCACCCGGCTCGGCGCGAGACCGCACATCTCCGTGAAGGTCGACACGCCGATACCGAGGCGTACAGTGTCGCCGCGTTCGTTGCGCCGGTGCTGTTCGGCGCGCAGCTCGTCGTAGCCGAACAGGGCGAGGGCCTTCTGTGTGGCGGCCTCGTAGTTGCCGCTGTCGTAGGTCAGCCCGGCGATCGTGGTGTACGGGAACTCCTCGTGCCGGATCCAGTTCCGGCGCCGCAGCTCCACGGGATCCAGGCCGAGTTCGGCGGCCAGGTCGTCCATGATCCGCTCGATGGCGAAGGTCGCCTCCGGGCGGCCGGCGCCGCGGTAGGCGTCGGTGGGGGTGCGGGTGGTGAAGACGCCGGTGCAGTGGAATTCGTAGGCGTCCATCTTGTAGATCGCCGGGTACATGAAGGCGCCGAGGATCGGGATGCCCGGGGTGACCAGCATCAGGTAGGCGCCCATGTCGGCGATCAGGTCCACCTTCAGGCCGAGCAGCCTGCCCTCGCGGGTGGCGGCGATCTCGATGTCCTGGATCATGCCGCGGCCGTGATGCGTGGCGAGGTAGCCCTCGGAGCGGGACTCCGTCCACTTCACGGGACGGCCCAGCTTGCGGGCGACGGCCAGCGCGATGGCCTCCTCGCCGTACACCTGGAGCTTGGAGCCGAAGCCGCCGCCCACGTCCGGGGCGATCACCCGGAGCTTGTGCTCGGGGATCCCGGTGACGGTGGCCAGCATGATCCGCAGGATGTGCGGGATCTGGGTCGCCGAATGGACCGTGTACTCGCCGGAGGCGGCGATCGGGGTGACCACGACCGCGCGCGGTTCCATGGCGTTGGGGATCAGCCGCTGCTGGTGGTAGCGGCGTCTGAGGGTCACCTCGGCGCGCTGCCGTACCGACTCGAAGCTCTCGCCGCTGGCGAGCGGCCAGGTGTAGCAGCGGTTGGTGCCCTTGTCGGCGTGGACCAGCGGGGCGTCGTCCGCCAGCGCGGCCTCCAGGTCGAGGACCGGGGGCAGCGGGTCGTAGTCGACCTCGATCGCCTCCAGCGCGTCGGCGGCGGCGTACCGGTCGCGGGCCACCACGACGGCCACCGGGTCGCCGGCGTGCCGGACCTCGTCGACGGCGATCGGCGGGTGGTCGGGCAGCACGATGTCCTCGGTCACCGGCCAGGCGCAGGGCAGCGAGCCGAGGCCCTCGGCGAGGTCGCCGCCGGCGAACGCGGCGATGACCCCGGGGCGTTCGAGGGCGGGGGAGACGTCCACGCGGGTGACGCGGGCGTGTGCCATCGGGCTGCGCAGGACGGCCAGGTGGAGCAGTCCGGCGACCTGGATGTTGTCGGTCCAGTTGGTCTGGCCGGTGATCAGCCGGGCGTCCTCCTTGCGCAGCCGGGCGCGGCCGATCTCGGGTGCTGCGGCTTTGACGGCCTGGTCGGTCATGCCGTGGCCTCCTCGGGTACCTGCTGCCCGGAGGCGGCGAGCACCGCGCGGACGATGTTCTGGTAGCCGGTGCACCGGCACAGGTTGCCCTCCAGGGCCTGCCGGACCTCCTCGGAGGACGGGTGCGGGTTCTCCCGCAGCAGATCCCGGGCCGCCATGATCATCCCGGGTGTGCAGTAGCCGCACTGCAACCCGTGCCGTTCGTGGAAGGCCCGCTGCAGCGCCGTCCACTCCCCGTTCTCGGACAGCCCCTGGACAGTGGTCACCGTGCAGCCGTCCGCCTGTACGGCCAGCACCGAGCAGCTCTTGGCGGTCGCCCCGTCCAGGTCGACCGTGCACGCGCCGCAGTTCGAGGTGTCGCAGCCGATCGGGGTGCCGGTCAGGCCGAGACGGTCGCGCAGGTAGTGGACCAGCAGCAGACGGGGTTCGACCTCGTCGTTGTAGAGCGTGCCGTCCACCGTCACCTTGATGTGGGTCATGTGCCCTCCAGGCCGTGCGGGGCAGGAAAGAGGGATCTTCGCAGGACTGCGTGATGTAGGTCACTCTAGGGCTGTGCGGAGGCCCCGGCGAGTGCTGCGGCAGGCTCGCCGTCCTGGTCGGTGTGTGGCGCGAGCGCGGACTGCCGACCGGACCCCCGGGGGCGGGGCCGCCCGGCAACTCCGCGCCGCGCCGGCGGACGCGCCCGGCGCGCTCGCCGAGGCCGGCTCCCGCGCGGCGGCCGGCCGACCGCGACGACCCGCGGCCGCGGATGGATGAGACGGGGCGCGCGGCGACCGGGGCGGTCCGCTGCCGTACCCGGACCGGACCGGGACCGCGCCGGTGCTCCCGCGAGGTCACATGGCGGCGGGGAAGTCCGTGTCGTAGCCGAGGCCGGCCAGGAGCGGAGACCAGGCGGGTGTCCGAGGCGCCATGTGGGGAGTCGGAACTCTTCGTGCGTTTCCGGGGCGAACCCGATGCGGTGCCGGGGGAAGGCGGAGCCGATGCGGTTCGTCTCGTCCTCGGTGAGCGCGAAGCCGAACACGTCGAGGTTGTCCCGCTGGTGGCGTCCGGCACTCGCCCGGGGTACGGGCACCGCACCGTGCTGGACATGCCAGCGAAGGACCACCTGAGCCGGGGTGACCTGATGGGCTTCGGCGACGGCGAGGACGGTCGCGTCGTCCAGCAGGCCCGTGCCGCGGCCCAGAGGGCTGTAGCACATGGTCCGGATGCCCTGCTCGGCGTGCCGGGCCCGCAGGTCGTCCTGCGGGAACTGGGGGTGCGCCTCGATCTGGTTGACGGCCGGTACCACGCCGGTTTCCGCGTAGCCGTGGTGCCGGCCGGGCAGCTTGGTGACGACCGAGAACTCCTCACGCGGCACCCAGCTGTCGGCGATGCCCCGGCCGACGCCGGTCTCGTTGCCGTAGGCCGCGCCCGTGTCGATGAGGCGGTAGCCGATCCGCAGGGCGTCTGCCACCGCGGTGCGGGACCGCTCGTCGTCCATCGGCGCGGTACCCGGACCGATCGCGGGGATCGTGCGGCCGTCGTCGACGGTGCGGTCACGGTCCGGGTCTTGGCCGTAGGGCTGAACCCCGCGGCCCGGGGGGAAAAAGAGAGAGCCCCCGCCGTGCCGCTTCGGCCCGCAGCCACCCGCGCCCACGCCCGGCGCACTGCCGACGGGGCTGACCCCAGCGCTCCGCTCAGCCGCGAGGAGTACCCGCCGAACGTGACCGGCCGGGCGGTGGATGAGGGAGAAGTACGCGGCTGGGGGACAAGTGCCGGGCGGGTATTGAACTTACTCCCGAGTCAGAAGTATTGACTGTGTCCGGAAATCACCCGACTGTAATGGACATGACGAATATCCGGGCACGGCTGATCGTTGTCCTGGTTGTCCTCTGTGGATTCCTCGCGGTGGCGGGCACCCCGTCCGCCACCGCCGCCACCCCGTCCGACTCCCTCTGGTTCGACGGCACCGCCCTCACCGTGCAGAACGGCCGCTTCGTCGACGGCCAGGGCCGTGAGGTCGTGCTGCGCGGCTACAACGTCTCCGGCGAGACCAAGCTGGAGGAGAACAGCGGCCTGCCCTTCGCCTCCGTCGCCGACGCGACGAAGTCCGCCACCGCGCTGCGCGCCCTCGGCGGCGGCAACGCCGTGCGCTTCCTGCTCTCCTGGGCGCACGCCGAACCCGTCCAGGGCCAGGTCGACACCGGCTACCTGGCCGCCGTGACCGCGCAGATGCAGGCGTTCCTCGACGCCGGCATCCGCGTCTTCCCCGACTTCCACCAGGACCTGTACTCCCGCTACCTGTTCAACTCGGGCAGCTGGTACACCGGCGACGGCGCCCCCGAGTGGGCGGTGGAACTGGGGAACTACCCGGCCGAGTCCTGCGGCGTCTGCCTCTTCTGGGGCCAGAACATCACCCAGAACACGGCCGTCCAGGACGCCCAGTACGACTTCTGGCACAACAACCACGGCCTCCAGGACGCCTTCCTGGCCACCGCCCAGACCACCATGGCCTACCTGGCCCAGCACCTGACGTCCGACGAGTTCGCCGGCGTGGTCGGCTTCGACCCGTACAACGAGCCGTACGCCGGCAGCTACGACTCCGGGGAGACCTCCCGCACCTGGGAGCAGAACCGGCTGTGGCCCTTCTACCAGAAGTTCCGGGCCCGGATGGACGCGGCCGGCTGGAGCGGCAAGCCCGCCCTGGTCGAGCCCAACCTCTACTGGAACGGCAACGTCACCAACCAGGAGGGCGGGCTGCTGGACGCGGGCACGCTCGGCTCGCGGTACGTCTTCAACACCCACTTCTACGACCAGAAGGCCATCTCCGGCATCCTGATGTGGGGCAACGCCTCCGACGGCCAGTACTCGACCGACTTCGGCACCATCCGCGACCGCGCCTCGGCCGCCGGAACCACCGCGGTCGTCAGCGAGTTCGGGCATCCGCTGTCGGGTACCACCTCCGGCAAGGCGCCGACCGTCGACAAGGCGATGTACCAGGCCCTCGACTCCCGCCTCTCCGGGGCGAACTGGTGGTCCACCCCGGCCTCCTCCGGACCGGTGCTGTCCGGAACCCAGTGGCAGTGGGACATCTACAACGGCCGCCACCACGAGCTGATGAACGGCAATGCCAGCAAGGTCCTCACCTCCGGTGACGCCTGGAACGACGAGGACCTCTCGGCCGTGAACATGACGGCCTCGGGCACCGTGACGCTCCGTCAGGACGCCCGGCTGCTCGACCGGGTCTACCCGGGCGCCACCTCGGGCAGCACCCTCGCCTTCACCTACGAGGACCGCTCCCGGGACGGCTCCACGACCCTGACCTGGAACCCGGTGCCCAGCTCGCTGCCGAACGTGGCCGCGCTGGTCGGCTCCGGGCAGTACGCCGTCCAGGTCTGGCGCTCCGGCAGCGCCACCGCTCCGACCGAACTCCACCTCCCGGCCTCCTTCCCGACCGCGTCCACGACGGTCGTCTCCGACCTGGGCACGGCCTACGCGCCCCCGTCGTACACGTCCTCGACCCCGGTCGGCGTGGCGGCGGAACCGGGTGGGACGGGCAGCCGCCGACTGCTGCTCACCGACTCGGACTCCGGCGCGCTGCACTTCGCGCTGGTGACCAACGGGGCGACCTCGCCCGGCTCCACCCTGCTGAACGCGGCCAAGGCGGAGCTGGCCGCCTGGGTGGCGGCGAAGTTCTGAACAGTGCTTCGGCCTCCGGGGTGCCGCGCACCCCGGAGGCCGAAGTTCCTGACGTACCGTCAACTACCGGACGCACCAGTCCAGTCAGCCTGGACATGGCCGAGCCGGACGCGCTGCGGGTGGTCGCCGACGGGCACCGAGGTCACCTTCTGGCCGGTGCCGAAGTCGATCGCGGTCACCTGGTCGGCGCCGCTCTCCGAGATGATGCAGTCCTTGCCGTCACCGCTGACCGTGGCCCAGTACGGCGTGGACGCCGTGATGAGCGGCCCCTCCTGCAAGGTGGCCCGGTCGACGATCGTGGCGTAGTTGTCCATCGTCCCGGCGACGCACAGCTTGGTGCCGTCCGGCTTCATCGAGATGCCGTGGTGACGCGAGTCGAGGAGCCAGGTCGTGCGGTCGGTGCTGGTCGCCGGGTTCGCCGGCAGCGTCTTCACCCGGGTGATCTTGTCGCTGGCGATGTCGTACTCCAGGAAGCCGTTGAAGAACGACACCTGGAAGTACATCTTCGACCAGTCGGGCGTGAAGGCCGCGGGCCGGATCGCGTCCGAGAAGTCCTTCAGGCCGATCGCGTCCAGCCGGGCCCGCATGTCGATGGTCTTGACCTGCTTGTAGGTGGTGGCGTCGGCGACGGTGATGTGGCGGTCGCCCTTGGTCCAGTCCCAGGACGGGTCGTCGAGCGAGGTGGTGACCTCGCCGATCGACATGTTCCAGATGTACTTGCCGTCGGGGCTGAAGACGTTCTCGTGCGGCTTGTCACCGGTGGCGAACTCGCCCAGCTCGGTGCCGGTGTTGATGTCCAGCACCTGCACCTTGTTCGCGGTGGACGCCGAGACCGCGACCTTCGTGCCGTCGGGGGAGACGGCCATGTGGTCGGCGCGGTAACCCGCCACCGGGAAACGCCAGTTGATCTTGTCGGTGGCGAGGTCGATGGAGACGACGTCCGCGAAGCTCGGGCGGGAGACGACCACGGACTTGCCGTCCGGCGTGGAGTACATGTCGTCCACGTACTGGTCGTGGCCCTGGCCCACCTCGTTGCGGATCGATGTGTAGTAGATCCACTTGATCGGGTCGGCGTTGATCTCCGCGATCCGCGCGTCCTTGTCGGGTATGACGTTGATCTGGCCGACCTTGGCGAAGTCGCCGGACGAGTTCAGGACGGTCGCGGTGCCGTCCCAGTTGTTGCCGACGAACAGCACCTCGCGCAGGGACGCGTCGGCCGCGGCGTGGGCGGCGGTCGCGGATGCGGCGACGGTCAGGACGAGGGCGGCGGCTACGGAGCAAAGGTGCCTGGATCTGAAGGCAGGCATGACTGCTCTCTCCTCTGAGGGGGGTGGGCGCGCGCGTACGGTCACAGCTCACGGAAACTGAACACGGGCGCGTTCGAAGTGAACTTACTGAAAAGTAAGGAAGGGGTGGATGACTCCACAAGAGGCGTACGCGAGAAAATTGACCATCGGGCGGTCGACGGAGGGGGCAATCTTGGCGGGCAGGCTCAAGGCACCGACGGGTCGCTACGGCGGCCGGTCCGCCGAGGAACGCAAGGCCGAGCGGCGTCGGCGCTTCCTGGACGCGGCACTTCAGCTCTTCGGCGGCGCACCGGGGTTTCGCGCCACCACGGTCGCCGCGCTGAGCCAGGCGGCGGGTCTGTCGACCCGTCAGTTCTACGAAGAGTTCCAGACCCTGGAGGACGTGCTCGCCGCGCTGCACCTGGAGGTCAACGGGTGGGCGGAGCGGGCGGTGGTCGAGGCGTTCACCGAGGCGGAACCGTTGCCGCTGGTCGAGCGTGTGACGGTGCTGTTCCGGGCGTACGCCCGTGATGTCACGTCGGATCCGCGGCGCATCCGCATCGCCTTCGTGGAGATCATCGGGGTGAGCCCGCGGTTGGAGGAGCAGCGGCTGGCACGGCGGGCGCGGTGGGTGGAGCTGATATGCGCCGAGGCGAACGCGGCCGTCGCGCGCGGCGACGCGGCTCCGCGTGATTACCGGCTGGCCGCGACGGCGTTCATCGGCAGCGTGAACGGGTTGCTGCACGACTGGAGTGCGGGGCGGGTGGAGGCGAGTCTGGACGAGGTCGTGGAGGAGCTGGTGCGGTTGTTGGTGGGGATACTGCGGCCGGCGGGGTGGACGCCCAAGGGGTGAGCCGCGTGGGGTCGTGCTGTGGCTGTGGCTGTGGCTGTGGCTGTGGCTGTGGCTGTGGCTGTGGCTACGGCTGCCGCTTCGGCTTCGTCGCGGCCGGTCGCGCCGCGCCCACGCGGCGGAGCCGCGCATCGGCACATCCCCGCGCCCCTGACGGGGCGCTCCTGGGGCGAACGGCGCGAAGGCGAGGGCGACTTCACGCCTGTCACAGCCGTTGACTTCACCCTCCGGCGGCTCTACGGTCGGCCCGCAACATGTTCGGAACCCCGATCCATGTTCGAGATATCGGACATAGGTGAGTCGCAACCTTCGCGCACCCCCCGTGGAGGAGCCGCATGTACCCCCCGCCCAGACCGACCGGCAGAGGTCTCGTACGACACCTGCGGGCCGTCGCCGTACGCGTCCTCGCCCTGACCCTGACGGCCGCCGCCGCGCTCCTGTTCGCCGCGCCCGGGCCGGCCCAGGCGGCGACGACCCGGCAGATCCCGGTGCCCTCCGCCCCGATGGGCTGGGCCTCCTGGAACAGCTTCGCCGCGAAGATCGACTACGACGTCATCAAGCAGCAGGTCGACGCGTTCGTCGCGGCGGGCCTTCCGGCCGCCGGCTACGACTACATCAACATCGACGAGGGCTGGTGGCAGGGCGCCCGGGACAGCGCCGGCGCCATCACCGTCGACACCAGTGAGTGGCCCGGCGGCATGAGCGCCATCGCCGACTACATCCACAGCAAGGGCCTCAAGGCCGGCATCTACACCGACGCGGGCGCCAACGGCTGCGGGTACTACTACCCGACCGGGCGCCCCGCCGCCGCGAACACCGGCAGCGAGGGCCACTACGACCAGGACATGCTCCAGTTCTCCGAGTGGGGCTTCGACTTCGTGAAGGTCGACTGGTGCGGCGGCGACGCCGAGGGCCTGGACGCGGCGACGGCCTACAGGTCGATCAGCTCCGCCGTGGCCAAGGCCACCGCAGCCACCGGCCGCCCGCTGACCCTGTCCATCTGCAACTGGGGCTACCAGAACACCTGGAACTGGGCGCCCGGACTCGCCCCCATGTGGCGGACCAGCACGGACATCTACTACTACGGCGGCACGGCGTCGCAGTCGGCGGTGCTGTCCAACTTCGACCAGAGCCTGCACCCCGCCGCCCAGCACACCGGCTACTACAACGACCCCGACATGCTCACCGTCGGCATGACCGGTCTCACGGCGGCCCAGAACCGCACCCACATGGCCCTGTGGGCGATCTCCGGCGCCCCGCTGCTCGCCGGCAACGACCTCACCACGATGACCGCCGAGACGGCCGCCATCCTCAAGAACTCCGACGTCGTCGCCGTCGACCAGGACCCGCGCGGCCTGCAGGGCGTCAAGGTCGCCGAGGACACCACCGGCCTGCAGGTCTACGGCAAGGTGCTCTCCGGTACCGGCAACCGCGCGGTCGTCCTCCTCAACCGCACCTCCTCCGCCCAGAACATCACCGTCCGCTGGTCCGACCTCGGCCTGACCAGTGCCTCGGCGACCGTGCGTGACCTGTGGGCCCAGCAGGACCTCGGTTCGTACGCCACCGGCTACACGGCGAGCGTCCCGGCCGGCGGGTCGGTGATGCTCAAGGTCAGCGGCGGCACGGAGGCGGGCGGCACCGGCTACAGCGCCGCCGCCACCGGCAGGTACACCGGCGTGAGCGCCGCGAGCACCGGCCTGGACGTCGTCGACATCGCCTACACCAACACCGGCTCCACCGCCGTCACCGGCACCCTCCAGGTCAACGGCCAGACCTCGACCACGGTCTCCTTCCCGCCGACCGGGTCCTCGCCGGGGACCGTGTCCGTGCAGGCCGACCTGGCCAAGGGATCGGGCAACTCGCTTACATTCAGCGGCAGTTCGCTGCCCACGCTCGGTGCGATCACGGTCAGCGCGGTGCCCGGCGCCAACGGCAGCCTGATCGTGGGCAAGCAGTCCAGCCGCTGCGCCGACGTCTACGACAACACCATCACCAACGGTACCCAGGCCGAGATCTGGGACTGCAACGGCGGCCAGAACCAGGCCTGGACGTACACCTCGCGCAAGGAGTTCGCGGTGTACGGCGACAAGTGCCTGGACGCCTACAACCAGGGCACGGCCAACGGCACCAAGGTCGTCATCTGGGACTGCAACGGGCAGAACAACCAGAAGTGGAACGTGAACTCGGACGGCACGATCACCAACGTCAACGCGGGGCTGTGCCTGGACGCGTACGGGGCGGCCACCGGTAACGGGACTTCGCTGGTGCTGTGGGCCTGCAACGGGGGGACCAATCAGCAGTGGGGGCTGAGCTGAGTCGGTAGCCGGTCGGGCGCGGGCGGGCTGTGACTGGTCGCGCGCACGCGGCGGCAGCCGCATGTCAGTCACAGTCCCGCGCCCCTTTCAGGAGCGCTGACCTCACGGTGCCTGGATCATCAGGACCGCTGCCGTGAACAGGACACTGAGCAACAGGAAGCCTGTCAGAAGCCGTTGGCGCACGGTCCGGTATCGCCGCTCGTACTCCCGTCTCAGCTCCTCACCGCGCTGTGCCGTGCGACGCCAGGACACGCGGGCCAGCGCCAGGTACTCCGACTCGAATGCGCGCTCCAGGTCGTCCCTTTGCGTGCCCGTCAGCCACCCCAGCCGGTCCGCCACCCGCGCCCCCGCCGCGCGGCCCTCCTCCCTGGTCGCCGTCAGCAGCAGATGCCCCTCGATCTGCGCGACCAGTGCCCGTTCCTCCTCGCCCACGCTCATCGTGCGCTCAACTCCCGCTCCACCGGGGCATGATGAAGGTCGAAGGCCGGTGACTCGCTGCGGATCGCGGGCAGGGCGACGAAGTTGTGGCGCGGGGGCGGGCAGGAGGTCGCCCACTCCAGGGAGCGGCCGTAGCCCCACGGGTCGTCCGACTCGACCTTCTCCCCGTATCTGGCCGTCTTCCAGACGTTGTAGAAGAACGGGAGCAGGGACGAGCCCAGCAGAAACGAGAAGATCGTCGAGACCGTGTTGAGGGTGGCGAAGCCCTCCACGGCCAGGTAGTCGGGGATCCGGCGCTGCATGCCCTCGGCGCCCAGCCAGTGCTGGACCAGGAACGTGCCGTGGAAGCCGGTGAACAGGGTCCAGAAAGTGATCTTGCCGAGGCGCTCGTTCAGCATCTTCCCGGTGAACTTGGGCCACCAGAAGTGGAATCCGGCGAACATCGCGAAGACGACCGTACCGAAGACCACGTAGTGGAAGTGGGCGACGACGAAGTACGAGTCGGAGACGTGGAAGTCGATCGGCGGGGAGGCGAGCATCACGCCGGTCAGGCCGCCGAAGACGAACGTCACGAGGAAGCCCATGGTCCAGAGCATCGGCGTCTCGAAGGACAGCGAGCCCTGCCACATGGTGCCGATCCAGTTGAAGAACTTCACTCCCGTCGGGACGGCGATCAGGAAGGTCATGAAGGAGAAGAAGGGGAGGAGCACGCCGCCGGTGACGTACATGTGGTGGGCCCAGACGGTCACCGAGAGGCCTGCGATCGAGATCGTCGCCGCGACCAGGCCCATGTAGCCGAACATCGGTTTGCGGGAGAAGACCGGGATGACCTCGGAGATGATGCCGAAGAACGGCAGCGCGATGATGTACACCTCTGGGTGTCCGAAGAACCAGAAGAGGTGCTGCCAGAGCAGTGCTCCGCCGTTGGCGGCGTCGAAGACGTGGGCGCCGAACTTGCGGTCGGCCTCCAGCGCGAACAGGGCGGCCGCCAGGACCGGGAAGGCGAGCAGCACCAGCAAGGCCGTCAGGAGGACGTTCCAGACGAAGATCGGCATGCGGAACATGGTCATGCCGGGGGCACGCATGCAGATGATCGTGGTGATGAAGTTGACCGCGCCGAGGATGGTGCCGAAGCCGGAGAGGGCGAGGCCCATGATCCACATGTCGGCGCCGACGCCCGGGGTGCGCACCGCGTCCGAGAGCGGGGCGTAGGCGAACCAGCCGAAGTCCGCCGCGCCCTGCGGGGTGAGGAAACCGCCGACTGCGATGGTGGAGCCGAGCAGGTAGAGCCAGTAGGCCAGCATGTTCAGGCGCGGGAAGGCCACGTCCGGGGCGCCGATCTGGAGCGGCATGATCCAGTTCGCGAAACCGGCGAAGAGCGGGGTCGCGAACATCAGCAGCATGATCGTGCCGTGCATCGTGAACGCCTGGTTGAACTGCTCGTTCGACATGATCTGCAGACCGGGGCGGGCCAGCTCGGCGCGCATCAGCAGGGCCATCACCCCGCCCACGCAGAAGAACGAGAACGCCGTGACCAGGTACAGCGTTCCGATCGTCTTGTGATCCGTGGTCGTGAGCCACTTGAGGTTCCTCATGCCCCGCCTGTGTCCGGGCGGTACCCGCCGGTCACACTCGACGGATGCGACGAGCGTCACGGAGAAGGGTGTGACGATCGGGCAGGTGCCGGACAAGAACGGGACATGAGCAACGACGAGATCTTCGCCGCTGCCTATCGCGAGCACTACTGGGCGGTCAGCCGCTATGTCGCGCGGCGACTGGACGGCCGGACCGGCGAGGTGGAGGAAGTGGTGGCGGAGGTGTTCACGGTGGCCTGGCGCCGCCGCGCCGACCTGCCGGCGGCCCCGCTGCCCTGGCTGTACGGCGTGGCACGCAACTGCCTCGCCAACGCGGTACGCGGGTACGGGCGCCGGCGCCGGCTGGTGGACCGGCTGGGCAACGACGACACCGCGCACGGCCGGCACGTCGTGGAGAGCCCCGGCAGCGAGCGGCCCGGCGCCTGGGTGCACGAGGCGCTGGCCCGGCTGTCCCCGGCCGACCAGGAGGTGCTGCGGCTGACCGCGTGGGAGGAACTCGGCGTCGACGAGGTGGCCGTCGCCCTGGGCTGCGGACAGCGGGCGGCGGCGATGCGGCTGCACCGGGCCCGCCGCCGGCTCAGAGCCGAGATCGACCGACTGCGACCGCCCGCCGCCGAGGCCCTTTCCGAGGAACACCGCCATGGCTGACGAACTCGACCTGCTGCGCGCCGCCGACCCGGTGCCGGCCGACGGCCCCCACTTCGGCGACGGCCCGCTCGACCACACCGCCGAACGGCGGCTCAACCGGCTGCTGCACGACCCCCGCACCGGCCGCCGGACCTGGTCCCGGCCGCGCCTGCTGTGGGGGCTCACCGCGGCCGCCGTCGTGACGGCCACCGTGCTGACCGTGCTGCTCGGCGGTCCGTCGGGCACCCCGGCCGTCGCCGCGCCCCGGCCGCTGACGGTCCGCGCCCACTCGGTCGCCGTACCGCTCGCACAGGTCGTGAAACTCGCCGCGGTGGCGGCGACGGACGGCTCCCCGGCGCTGCGCCAGGGCACCCATGTACGGTCCTGGAGCCTCGCCATGAGCGACGACAGTCCGCCGGTCACCCTCCCCGAGGAGCGCCTGGTGCGCTGGCGGGCGGACGGCACCCATACCGAGGTGGTCGTGGCGACCGACCCGGACCGCACGGGCCGGCCCGTCCTGACCGACGCGGGCCGGGTCGAGGACGGCCATGTGCTCAGCCGGCGGACGTTCCCGCCGATGTGGGGCGACGCGCCTCCCCTGTCCACGCCCCCGCACGACCCCGGGCGGCTGCGCGCCTACCTCACCGACCTGATCCACACCGGCACCGGCTCCCTCACGACGTCCGAACTCCTCGACGCCACCGAGGAGTTGCTGGACAACTGGACGCTCGGGGCGCGCGAGTCGGCGGCCCTGGCCGAGCTGCTCGCCGACGCGCAGGGGCTACGGCCGGCCGGCCAGGTCACCGACCGGCTGGGCCGCACCGGACAGGCGTACGTCCTCGACGAGGGCACCGGCGCCCGGCGGATGCTGATCCTGGCCCCGGCCACCGGCGCCGTGCTCGGCCTCGAGACCACGTTCACCCGGGACGATCCCGAGTACGGGGTCCGGGCCGGGGACGTCATGGAGTACCGAGCCTGGATGCGCTGACGTCATGCCCCGACCTGCCGGGCGGCCGCCGCCACCGTCTGCTCCGGCAACACCGAGACGGTCATCGGGCCGGCCCCGCCCGGCACCGGCGTGACCAGCGAGGCCCGCTCGACGGCGGTGCCGAAGTCGACGTCACCGTGGTCGCTCTCCGGCAGGCCGAAGCTCGTCGTCGCGAACGACGCGAAGTCACGCCGTCCACGTCCTGCTCCGGCGCGATCGCCGCGGACGCGGTGCTCCGCTCCGGCGCCGGTCAGCGCCCGCAGCAAGGTGGCCGAGACGCTCGGCGCCTCCCGCGGCAGTGGGCGGCCCGCAGGAGCGTCCGTAGCAGCGCGGTGCACGCGTGAGGCCGTCGGCGGCGGGGGCGACCGAGCGCCGCCCGCGCCGAGAAGGTCCAGGTCAACCGGGAGCTGACCTGGACGCGCCCCGTCCTCCCGATTACTCGTCCCATGCCTGGATCATGATCTGCTCGGCGATCTTGCCGTCGCGCAGCGTGATCATCGACTCGGCGAGTACCCGGACCCCGTCCGCGTACTCGCAGGACTCGCTGTAGGCGGCCTTGTCGCCCTGGACGATGCACTGGTCCAGGGTGTGTGTCATGTCGCGGCTGTAGACGTCGTCCAGCAGCGCGGCGATGTCCTGGCGGCCGTGCAGGACCTTGGGGTGGCTGGGCTGGGTGTCGCGGTCGATGATGCGGATCTCCGCGTCGTCCGCGTAGAGCGCCAGAAGGGTGTTCCCGGTGTTCCCCTCTATGGCCCGGCGCAGCGTGTCGGTGTCGAACGTGGGGCCGGTCGCGGTGCCCATGGTGACCTCCTGCGGGAGCCCGCGACCCGATGCGGACGGGCCGCGTGAGCCCCTCACATCGAGCGTCCTCCGCCCCGCCGGGCTCGGCAAGCGCAGGCCGCGCACTCCGCCTGACGGGTGAGGGGCCAAGCGGCGCCGGTGTCCGGCCGGGCGCCGTGCAAGGACGGGATCCCGAAGGTCTCGGACCGGTGCCGGGCCGAACGGGGTCCGCAAGCGGGCGAACCGCACCCCGGCGTACGGACCCGGCGCTCGGCGACCGGTCTCGTGCTCAGTGCTCACTGCTCAGTGCTCGGAGGCGAGGAACTGCGTCGCCGCCAGCTCCGCGTACAGCGGGTCCGTCGCCACCAGCCGGCGGTGCGTGCCCACCGCGCGGACCCGGCCCGCGTCCATGACGACGATCCGGTCCGCCATCGTCACCGTCGACAGCCGGTGCGCGACCACCAGCACCGTGGTCGACCGGGCCACGTCGGCGACGGTGTCCCGAAGCGCCGCCTCGTTCACCGCGTCCAGCTGCGAGGTGGCCTCGTCCAGGAGCAGCAGCCGGGGCCGGCGCAGCAACGCCCTCGCTATCGCCACCCGTTGCCGCTCGCCGCCCGACAGCTTGGTCCCACGATGGCCGACCAGGGTCTCCAGCCCCCGCGGCAGCCGGGCGACCAGACCGTCGAGGCGGGTCGTCTTCACCACCCGCGCGACCGCGTCCTCGTCCGCCTCCGGATTGCCGAGCAGCAGATTGTCCTTGAGCGTGCCCGACAGCACCGGTGCGTCCTGCTCGACGTACCCGATGGCCGAACGCAGCAGCGGCAGTTCCCAGTCGGCGACCGGGCGGCCGTCCACGGCGACCGTGCCGGACTCGGGGTCGTAGAACCGCTCGATCAGCGAGAACACGGTGGTCTTGCCCGCGCCGGACGGCCCGACGAACGCCGTCATGCCCCGCGCGGGGATGTCGAAGCTGACGCCGTGGTGGACGTACGGCAGGTCGTCGGCGTAGCGGAAGCGTACGTCGGTGAAGGCGACGGCGGCCGGTGCGGCGCCCGCGGACGGCAACTCGGCGGGCGGGGACGGGGGTTCGGCGGGCAGCCGCAGCGCCTCCTGGATCCGGGCGAGCGCGCCGGCGCCGGTCTGGTACTGGGTGACCGCCCCGACCACCTGCTGGATCGGCTGCATCAGGTAGAAGACGTAGAGCAGGAACGCCACCAGCGTGCCCACCCCGATGGCGCCGGTCGCCACCCGCGCCCCGCCCGCCGCGAGCACCGTGATGAACGCCAGCTGCATTGCGAGGCCCGCCGTGTTCCCCGCGGCCGCCGACCACTTGGCGGCCCGCACGCTCTGCCGCCAGGACTCCTCCGCGGCCTCGTGCAGGGCCAGCTCCTCGCGGTGCTCGGCGCCCGACGCCTTCACCGTGCGCAGCGCGCCCAGCACCCGTTCCAGCGAGGCCCCCATCACCCCGACCGCGTCCTGCGCCCGGCGGCTCGCCCGGTTGATGCGCGGCACGATCAGGCCCAGCACGGTGCCCGCCGCGGCGATCACGACGAGGGTGACGCCCAGCAGGACGGGATCGACCACCCCCATCATGACCACGGTGGCGACCAGGGTGAGCCCGCCGGTGCCGAGCGCGACCAGCGAGTCCGTGGTGACCTCGCGCAGCAGGGTGGTGTCCGAGGTGATCCGCGCCATCAGGTCACCGGGTTCGGTACGGTCCACGGCGGTGATCCGCAGCCTGAGCAGATACGACGACAGGGTGCGCCGTGCCCCGAGCACCACCGACTCCGCGGTCCGCCTGAGGACGTACGCACCCAGCGCGCCCACCCCGGCGTTGGCGACCACCAGAGCCGCCATCGCGAGCAACTTCCCGGTGATGGAACGGTCGTGGGACAGGTCGTCGATCAGCCCCCGGGCCACCAGCGGCAGCAGCAGCCCGGTCGCGCCCGTCACCAGCGAGAGCACCGCGCCGGCCAGCAGGGCCCAGCGGTGCGGCCGTACATAGGAGAGGAGCAGCCGGAAAACGGAGGGGCCGGTCCCCTCCCTCGTCGGAACTGCGTCTGCGGCGGTCACGGTGCTCCTCGTCCCGGCGGTGGGCGGCGCCCTCCGGCGACCCCCAGGCTACGATGGCCGCTCCCGGCGCCGGGGCCCGGTCAGCCACGGGCGGAACCCGGCCCCCTCAGGAGGAGCTTCGCCGCCGGCGGCGCGGGGTGGGGGACAGGTCCCGGGGTGCGGGGACGTCGCCGGCGGTCGGTGCACGGCGGGTGCGATCCTTCCGCGCGGTGAGGAATGACGCGTCCGGCCGAGGGGGCGGGTAAAATACCCCGACGGGTATGTGAGGAGTGGTGGTCGTGGAGCTTCAGTTCGAGGGTGACGAGCTCAAGTCGGTGCTGAACCGGCTGCGCCGGGCGCAGGGGCAGATCTCCGGCGTGATCAAGATGATCGAGGAGGGCCGCGACTGCGAGGACGTGGTCACCCAGCTGGCCGCCGCCTCGCGCGCCCTGGACCGGGCGGGTTTCGCGATCATCGCGACCGGTCTCCAGCAGTGCATCGCCGATCCCGCACGCAACGGCTCGGACGGTGAGACCACCGAGCAGATGAAGGCCCGGCTGGAGAAGCTGTTCCTGTCACTGGCCTAGCGGGCGGGCGGCGCTTCGGGGTGTCCTCCGGCCCGGCTCGGCGGCGCGGGTTCCGGCGCGCGCTCTCCCGCGCTCGAACGAGCACGTTTCGCCGACGTGTTCCAGCGGGCCCCCGGCGGGCCGCGGCCCCGGGGTGAACGGGCCACCGTGGCGGAGGTACCCCCAGGGGTGTCATCCGCGCGTTGCCGGACATTGCGGGCGACCCGAACGGCGGTCGTACGGGAAGATCCGCACCGGTCGATGCGTGCCGTCGCTGATCGTTTCCGCGTAGGGTCGGAGGGCAGCACGTCAGCAGAGCGAGGAAAGGGCAGGTCCATGGCGCAGGAAGTACGCGGCGTGATCGCACCGGGCAGGGACGAGCCCGTGCGGGTCGAGACGATCGTGGTGCCGGACCCGGGGCCGGGCGAAGCCGTCGTACAGGTGCAGGCCTGCGGGGTGTGTCACACCGACCTGCACTACAAACAGGGCGGTATCACCGACGAGTTCCCCTTCCTGCTCGGCCACGAGGCCGCCGGTGTCGTGGAGTCGGTCGGTGAGGGCGTCACGGACGTCGCGCCCGGCGACTTCGTGATCCTCAACTGGCGCGCCGTGTGCGGAAGCTGCCGGGCCTGTCTGCGCGGCCGGCCCTGGTACTGCTTCGACACCCACAACGCGAAGCAGAGGATGACCCTGGCCTCGACCGGCCAGGAGCTCGCCCCGGCCCTCGGCATCGGCGCCTTCGCCGAGAAGACGCTGGTCGCCGCCGGGCAGTGCACCAAGGTCGACCCGGCCGTCTCCCCGGCGGTCGCGGGCCTCCTCGGCTGCGGGGTGATGGCCGGCATCGGCGCCGCGATCAACACCGGCAACGTGGGCCGGGGCGACTCGGTCGCCGTGATCGGCTGCGGCGGGGTCGGCGACGCCGCGATCGCCGGGGCCCGGCTGGCGGGCGCCGCGAAGATCATCGCCGTCGACATCGACGACCGGAAACTGGAGACGGCCCGCTCCCTGGGCGCCACCCACAGCGTCAACTCCCGCCAGAGCGACCCCGTCGAGGCGATCCGTGACCTGACCGGCGGCTTCGGCGCCGACGTCGTCATCGAGGCGGTCGGCCGCCCGGAGACCTACCGGCAGGCCTTCTACGCCCGCGACCTGGCCGGCACCGTCGTCCTGGTCGGCGTGCCCACCCCCGAGATGAAGCTCGAACTGCCGCTCCTCGACGTCTTCGGCCGCGGCGGCGCCCTCAAGTCGTCCTGGTACGGCGACTGCCTGCCCTCCCGGGACTTCCCCATGCTGATCGACCTGCACCTGCAGGGGCGGCTGCCCCTGGACGCCTTCGTCACCGAGACCATCCAGCTCGACGAGGTGGAGAAGGCGTTCGAGCGGATGCACCAGGGCGACGTGCTGCGTTCGGTGGTGGTGCTGTGATGACCACGCGCATCGAACGCCTCGTCACCTCCGGGCAGTTCACCCTCGACGGCGGCACCTGGGACGTCGAGAACAACGTGTGGATCGTCGGCGACGAACGCGAAGTGGTCGTCATCGACGCCGCCCACGACGCCGAGGCCATCGCCGCGGCGGTCGACGACCGCGTCCTGAAGGCGATCATCTGCACCCACGCCCACAACGACCACATCGACGCCGCGCCCGCCCTCGCGGACCTCACCGGCGCGAAGATCTGGCTGCACCCCGACGACCTTCCGCTGTGGAGGCTCACCCACCCCGACCGCGACCCCGACAACCACCTGTCCGACGGGCTGGTCATCGAGGCCGCCGGCGCCGACCTGACCGTCCTGCACACGCCCGGCCACGCGCCCGGTGCCGTCTGCCTCCACGACCCCGGCCTGGCCACCGTCTTCACCGGCGACACCCTCTTCCAGGGCGGCCCCGGCGCGACCGGCCGGTCCTACTCGCACTTCCCGACGATCATCGACTCCATCCGGGACAAGCTGCTCACCCTCCCGCCGGAGACGAAGGTCCTGACCGGGCACGGCGACCCGACCACCATCGGCGCCGAGGCACCCCACCTGGCGGAGTGGATCGCCCGGGGGCACTGAGCAGGACCCGTCCGCAGAGGTGACAGGAGATGCACGGCTTCCCCGCCGTCCTGGACCCGGACGGCAGCCGCCCGGACGCCTGGCGGTACCCGGCCGAGGCGCAGGACGCGGGCAAGCCGGCCGCCGTGACCGCGTACCGGTGAGGCGGCACGGCCGTCACACCGTCGTCGTCTGGGTCGGCCAGCGCGCCGGATGCCCCGGCGGCAGCGCGAGGTCCTTGCGTACCGCGGTGTAGTACCCCTCGCGGCAGGCCCGCTGACGCTCCAGCAGCCGCTGCCAGGCGTCCGGGTCGACCGTCCCCGACCGCATGAACCGCTCCATCTCCATCACCGTGGTCACCCACTCCCGTGCCCGCTCCACCACTTCCGTACTGCCCAGCATGATCAGCGCCTCCCCGGCCGGGTCGCGCCCGTCCGTGGCCTCCGCCAGCAGCGGCTCGGCCACGTCCGGGGACAGCGGGTGCGGATGCGGGTCGTTGCCGAGGTGGGAGGCGACGCGGTACGTCAGGTTCACCGATCGCTTCAGCGCCCGCGCGTACTCGCTGTACACCGCCAGCCGCCGCTCGTCCCAGCGCGCCTCCTGCTCCCGCCGGAACCGCACCTGATCACCCCGCACCACCGCGAGATACGAACCGAGCGCGCCGATCACGACGCCTATGAGAGCCGGGAGTTGCTGCAAGAACGCGGACATGTGGGCACGGTATCCGTCCCGTTGGCCGTCCGGCCCGTACGGTCGTCGCCATGACCGGACTCGGTCGCTTCGACGGATACGGGGTTCTCGTCACGGGCGGGGCTCGCGGCATCGGCGCGGCCGTCGCCTTCCTCGCCTCCCGCGACGCCGCCTGGACCACCGGCACCGCCCTGCGCGGCGACGGCGGACCCACCGCCGTGCACAGCGGGTTCCACGCGGCGCTGCGGCCGCACCGGGAGGCCCGGCGCGGGTCAGAGAGCCGCTGAGGCGGCCGCGAGCACGGCCAGCACGCGCCGGGTGTCGTCCTCGGTGGTCCGCCAGTTGCTGAACGCGGCCCGCAGTGCCGGCACCCCGTCGTACACCGTCGGCGTCAGGAACGCCTCCCCGGACGCGGCGACCGCCCGGACCAGGGCGTCCACCCGCTGCGGCGCGGGGTCCTCGGCGAGGGTGAAGCAGACGACGTTGAGCCGGACCGGGGCGAGCAGGCGCAGCGCGGGCAGCTCCTCGATGCCGGCGCCGAGGCGGCGGGCCTCGGTGACGTTGCGCTCGACGATCTCGCGGTGCCCGTGCCGGCCGTACGCCGTCAGCGAGAACCAGGCCGGCAGCGCCCGCATCCGCCGGGAGTTCTCCGGGGTCAGGTGCAGGAAGTCCGGGGTGCCGGTGGGCGGACCCAGGTACGGGGACTCGTTGTGGAAGACGGCCACCTGGAGGTCGCGGCGGCGGGTGAACTGGACGGCCGCGTCGTAGGGGACGTTGAGCCACTTGTGCAGGTCCACGCAGACCGAGTCTGCCGCGTCGAGGCCGGCGACGAGCGGGGCGTGGGCGGGGGAGAGGGCGGCGAACGCGCCGAACGCGGCGTCCACGTGCAGCCAGAAGTCGTACCGTTCCTTCAGGGCGGCGATCGCCCGCAGGTCGTCGAAGTCGACGGTGTTCACCGTGCCCGCGTTGGCGACGACGACGGCGGGCCGCCCGTCCAGCCCGGCCAGGGCCGCCTCCAGCGCCGTCACGTCTACCGCCTCCCGGCCGCCGGGCAGCAGCGGCACCGGCCGCAGCCGGTCCCGGCCGATGCCCAGCACCGACAGCGCCTTGCCGACGCTGGAGTGCGGGCTGCCGGAGAGCACGTCGACCGGACCGAGCGCGGCGGCGCCGGCCCGGGAGACGTCCACCCCGAGCCGCTCCCCGAGCCAGGCGCGGGCGATCGCCAGACCGACCGTGTTCGACATCGTGGCCCCGGTCACAAATGCCCCCGAGTGCGCGTCGCCGAGCCCGAACAGCTCGGCCAGCCAGGCCACGGTCTCGCGCTCCAGGGCGGCACCCCAGGAGCCGGTGTCGCCGGACAGGTTCTGGTCGTAGGCCGAGGTCAGCCAGTCACCGGCGAGGGAGGCGGGCGTCACGCCCCCGGTGACGAAACCGAGGTAGCGTGGGCCGGCCGAGGCGGACAGACCCGGCGCCCACCGCTCGGTGAACCGGGCCAGCGCGCCGTCACCGCCCTCTCCCCGCTCGGGCAGCGGCGCCCGCGCGGGCGCCGGCCCGGGCGCGGCCACCGGCCGCTCGGCCGACCCGGCCGCCGCGCGGGCGGCCACATCGCGTGCGGACTGGAGGAGTTTGGGAAGCCGGGCGAGATCGTCGGCGAGTGCGCTCTGCATGAACCGCACACTAGGTTCGGCCACGACGCCGTGGCGCGGTCCACTTCCGGGTAAGTGGACCGATGCGGGCAGGGCGGTCGCGGCGGCGAAGTTAACCGTTTCATCACAGCCTGGTCCGGGCTACAACCAAAGCCCCACATCGGCCGGTCCAGTACGACGAGACCACAGGACAGGAAAAGGAGACAGACGTCATATGGGGGACATACGCAGAAGAAGTGCCGTAGTGCTCGGGGTCACCGGGCTGGTGGCGCCGCTCACGCTCGCTCTGACCTCCGCTCCGGCCCAGGCCGCGAGTTGCACCACGCGGACCGGGCCGTACCAGAAGCAGGTGGAGAAGTTCCTCGGGCGGCCCGTCGACGGCAAGCAGTCCGCCGCCGACTGCAAGGCGATCCAGGGCTTCCAGAACAAGCACGGCATCACGCCCGCCGTCGGGTACGCGGGTCCCGTCACCTGGGGCGTGATGGACCTGATGAACAAGCAGAAGGCCGTCGGGAACAACCCCAACAAGGACGGCAAGTGCCCGACCAACAAGGGGCGCATCGCCTGCGTCAACCTCACGCTCCAGCTGAGCTGGGTCCAGGACGGCGGCAGGCTGGTCTACGGCCCGGTCCCGGTCCGTACCGGCCGTGACGGGTTCGAGACCCGGACCGGTCTGAAGAAGATCTACTGGCGGGACATCGACCACGTCTCGTCGGTCTACAACGTGCCGATGCCCTACAGCCAGTTCTTCGACGGCGGCCAGGCCTTCCACTCGGTCGGTCTCAGCATGTGGAACCCGCCGGGCTCGCACGGCTGTGTGAACATGACCACGAAGGACGCCAAGAAGTACTGGTCGCTGCTGAAGACCGGCGACGACGTCTACGTGTACGGCCGCAAGCCGGGCACCTGACGGCACCCGGCCCCGGCCCCGGCCGAAGGCCTCGGCTCAGCTCTCCGGGGCGTCCCCGAAGTCCGGGATCTCCAGCCTGGCCCCGCCCTGCCGCGCGGACTCGTGCGCGATGACGCCCGGCAGGGTGTAGCGGGCCGCCACCCAGGCGTTGACCGACGGCAGGGTGCGCGTGTTGACGGCGGTCACGAAGTCGTCCACCAGGAAGTGGTGGCTGCCCTCGTGCCCGTTGTGCAGCGCGTCGAACGCCCGGGGCAACCGCGCCCGGTCGTGCACCGGCGCCGACCCGGAGGTGAAGGCCGCCCGCAGCTCCGGCGCGATGTGCTGGAGCGACGGGTCGTCAGGGGACATGGTGGGCTTCGGTTCGAGCAGCTCGCTGATGTCCTTCACACCGTTCTTGTCCTGCCACAGCGCCACCGTCGCCAGCTGCTCCATGCTCGCCTCGGTGCCGAAGAACCGGAAGCGGGACTCGCGGATGTGGGACGGGTAGCCCACCCGCCGGAACTCGTTGGTACGGAACGAGCCGCCGCCCGCCACCTCGAACAGCGCGGTCGCGTTGGAGATGTCGTTGCCGAACTGGCTGACCTCCTTGTCGAAGACGCCGTCGCCCCGGTCGTCCACCACTCCGATCGCCGACACGCTCACCGCGTGGGTCTGCCAGGCGCCGAGCACCCCGCCCACCGCGTGCGTCGGGTAGAGCAGCGGGGGATAGCTGGCGGTCGCCTTCCAGTTCTCGCCGCCGCTGTAGCGGTAGGCGTCGTAGAAGCCGAGGTCCATGTCGTGGACGTAGTCGCCCTCGGCGTAGAAGAGCCGCCCGAAGGCGCCCTCGGCGATCTGGTTGCGGGCGTGCACGGTCGCCGGGTTGTACTGGCTGGTCTCGCCCATCATGTACGTCAGCCCGGTCGCCTTGACCGCGTCGATGATCGCGGCGATCTCCTCCGTCGTGATCGCCATGGGGACCGCGGAGTACACGTGCTTGCCGGCGTTGAGGCCCTGCACGACCAGCGGGCCGTGCGTCCATCGCTGGGTGAAGATCGCGACCGCGTCGACACCGGACTCCAGCATGGCCTCGTACGACGGGAAGGTGCCCGCGAGTCCCTGGGCGGCGGCGAGTTTCTCCGCCCGTTCGGGCAGCAGGTCGGTGACGTACACGTCGCCGACGCCGGGATGGGCCTTGAACAGCGTGGCGAACTGGCCGGAGAACTGTCCGGCGCCGACGATGCCGAGAGAGAAAGTCATGGGGGTTACTTTCGCTACGGAAGAATCTTGCCGTCAAGGGGCGGACGGAAGTCGGAAAGATGCGGGGAGGGGCGCTGATGCGGCACACCCGGCGCACAGTAGGGTGGTCTGGTTGCTTCAGCTCCGGAAGAAAAGGGATGCCGTGACCGACTGGCTGCCACTCAGCCCCGCGGAGCGCTCCGTGGCCATCGAGGTGCTCGTCCACGGTCCGCTGTCGCGCACCGAGCTGGCCCGCCGGCTGAGCCTCTCCCAGGGCAGCCTCACCCGCCTCACCAAGCCGCTCATCGAGTCCGGCCTGCTCGTCGAGGCCCCCTGGGCCGGCGCCCCGGGGGAGGCGCGCCAGGGCCGTCCCTCGCAGCCGCTCGACGTGGTCGCCGAGTCCCAGTCCTTCCTGGGCTTCAAGATCACCGACGAGATGGCCTACGGCGTCGTCACCAGCCTCAGGAGCGACATCGTCGCCCGCCTCGACCGGCCCCTGACCGGTCATGACCCAAAGTACGTCGCCGACCTGCTGGCCGACATGACCGCCGAGCTCACCGGCCGCCACCCCGCGGTCGCGGGCATCGGCATCGGCGTCGGCGGGTTCGTGCGCGAGCACGCGGTGGTCGGCGAGTCGCCCTACCTGCGCTGGCGTGAGGTCCCGCTGGCCGGGCTGGTCGGGGAGCGCACCAGGCTGCCGGTCGTCGTGGAGAACGACGTGGCCGCCCTGGTCGAGGCCGAGACCTGGTTCGGCGCCGGCCGCGGACTCGACCGCTTCGTCGTGCTCACCATCGGCGCCGGCATCGGCTACGGACTGGTGCTCGGCGGCAGACGGGTCCCCTACGCCGAGGAGGACCGCGGCTTCGGACTGCACTGGATCATCGACCCGCTGGGCCCGCTGACCCCGCAGGGCGAGCGCGGCAGCGCCGTGTCATTGCTGACCATCCCCAGCATCCGCTACCAGGTCCGGGCCGCCACCGGCCGTGACGCGTCGTACGAGGAGATCCTGGCCGGTGCCGCCGCGGGCGAGCCGATGGCCGCGCGGGTGATCGGCGAGGCCGGCCGGGCGCTGGGCACGCTGCTCGCGCAGATCGCCAACTTCGCCATGCCGCAGAAGATCCTGCTGGCCGGGGAGGGGGTCGGCCTGATGGAGGTGGCCGGCGACACGGTGCGGGAGACCGTCCGCGCCCACCGGCATCCGCTCGCCGCCCCGATCGGCCTGGAGACCAAGGTCTCCGACTTCCACGACTGGGCGCGGGGCGCCGCCGTACTGGCCATCCAGGTGCTGGTGCTCGGGAGGGCCGGTGGCTGAACTGCCGTTTCCGCTCGTGCGGCGGCTGCGGAGCCGCCAACGAACTCCCGCCCGTGATTGACATATTGACGTGACGAGTAACACGGTCCGATATGCCCGCATCCGTCGCACTTACTCACGGCGCCTTCACGTCGACCGGCATATGCTTCACACCATGTCCACCACTGTTGAAACCGTCACCGAGCGATCGGCCGACGAGGTCAACGAGGAGATCCGGGCCCTGTGGCTCCGGTCGGGCGGGACACTGAGCACCGAGCAGCGCGAGGAGTACCGGCGGCTCGTCCTCGAATGGGCGGCGGCCACCCCGTAGCAGCCGGACCAGGCGGCCCGACCACCCGCCTCGGGCACCCGCCCGACGGGTGCCCCGGTAGACCTCGTAGACCTCCCGAGGCCTCTGTCAGCCCCAAGTCGCCGAGTAGTAGCGCTGGTACGCCTTGCGGTCCTGTTCCGCGCGGAAGTAGCGCGTCCCCACCAACGCGATCAGACTGCCCCCGATCACCAGCAGACCCGGACCGACGTTGCGGGTGTCCGTGAGCCGGGCGACCAGACTGGTGTCGTCCCCGGTGACCGGCGCCGCCGAACCCGGCGAGGCCGCGCTCGGCGCGATGGCGCTGTGGTTGGCCGACGCGGACGGCGCCGGCGTGGCACTCTGCCCCCCGGTCGCGGCCTGCTTCGTCACGATCAGCTGGACGTTCAGCGCCGCCATCGCCCGCGTCACCGGCTGGAAGAACGTCACCCCGCCCGTGGTGCAGTCACCGCTGCCGCCCGAGGTCATCCCCAGCGCGATCCCCTCCGAGAACAACGGACCGCCGCTGTCGCCCGGTTCGGCGCACACGTTGGTCTGGACGAGCCCGGTGACCGTGCCCTCGGGGTAGTTGACGGTCGCGTTGAGCGCGGTCACCGTGCCGTCGTGCAGCCCGCTGGTGGAGCCGCTGCGGAACACCTTCTGCCCCACCGTCGGATCGGCCGCACCCGTGATCCGCACACCCTGGCCGTTGCCGATCGCGACCACGTCCGCGTTGTCACCGGCCTTCCCGGACGCGTACTGGATCAGCGAGAAGTCGCTGCCCGGGAACTGCGTGTTGACCGTGGTGCCCAGCTGCTGGTTGCCCTGGCTGTCGTCGAACCAGATGGTGTTGGCGGGACCGCAGTGACCGGCGGTCAGGATGAAGTCGGTCTGCCCGTTGGTCACGTTGAACCCCGCCGAACAGCGGCCGCCCGTGGACAGGATCGGCTGCGCCCCGTTCAACCGGGTGGTGAACTTCCCCTCGGTGCGCTGCATCTGCACGAAACTGCCGATGCCCGTGGCGACCCGGCTCAGGTCCGACCAGTCGGAGGCGGACACCGTGCTGTCGGCCTCCACCATCACCCGGTTGGTCTTGTAGTCCACCGCCCACGCGGTGCCGGCCACCCGCGGCGCGGCCTTCAGCGTGGCGGTGGCCGCCTTCAGCTCGTTCATGCTGTGCGACACCATCTTGGGCACGGCGCCCGCCTGCTTCACCGTCGCCGCGGCCTGCTCGTCGGTGACCGCGACCACCGGCCTGCCGTCGGCGCCGATCCAGCTGCCCGCCGTACGGGCCGTGCCCAGCTTCGCCACCAGCGCGGCCCCGGAGTCCCCGGCCCCGGTCGCGGAGCCGGAGCTGAACGGAACGGCGGACGTGCCGGGAGTCTCGCTCGCCATGGCCGTGGTGACCATCGCGCCTCCCAGAAGGAGTCCGCCGACCGCCGCCAGCTGCGTCCCCCGCCGGACGACCCGTCGTCGTGCGTGCCTCATCCATGGCTCCCGAACCCCGAACGCGCGGTGTCTGCACCGCGGGGCCCTCCGGTCGTCGAGCGCCCTGCTACCCATACGCGGGCGGCCTCCAGGGCGTTCACAGCGATGGTGATCTTTACGATCCCGTGGCACTGCGGCACGGCCGTACGCCTCGTTCCCGGGGCTGCCGCAGCCGCCTATCTTGAGCCCATGACCAGCATCCCGCAGGAGAATCCGGGCGAACCGAACCCGTTGCGCGCCCTCACCCTCGACCGGCTGCGATGTCGTACCAGCATGAAATGGCGTACCTACCCCACGGACGTGCTCCCGGTGTGGGTGGCCGAGATGGACGTGCCGCTCGCCGCACCGGTCGTCCGCGCGGTCACCGGCGCGATGGAACTCGGCGACACCGGCTACCCGGCCGGCACCGCCTACGCCGAGGCGCTCGCCGCGTTCGCCGCGAAACGCTGGGGCTGGGACGGGATCGACGCGGGCCGCACCGCGATCGTCCCCGACGTGATGCTCGGCGTCGTCGAAATGCTGAAACTGGTCACCGGGCCCGGCGACCCGGTGGTCGTCAACTCGCCGGTGTACCCGCCGTTCTACCAGTTCCTCGCGCACATGGACCGGCGGGTGGTCCAGGCCCCGCTCGGCGCCGACGGGCGGATCGACCTCGGCGTCCTGGAGACGGCGTTCCGCGGGCTGGGCGGCGGGCGGGCCGGCTATCTGCTGTGCAGCCCCCACAACCCGACCGGCACCGTCCACACCGCCGCCGAGCTCACCGCCGCCACCGCCCTCGCCGAGCGGTACGGCGTCCGGGTCGTCGCCGACGAGATCCACGCCCCGCTCACCGCCCCGGGCGTCGCCTTCGTGCCCTACCTGAGCGTGCCCGGCGCCGAGCGCGGGCTGTCCCTGATGTCGGCGTCCAAGGCCTGGAACCTCGCGGGCCTCAAGGCCGCGCTCGCCATCGCCGGGCCCGGCGCCGCCGCCGACCTCGCCCGGCTGCCGGAGGAGGTGAGCCACGGCCCGAGCCATGTCGGTGTCATCGCCCACACGGCGGCCCTCACCGACGGCATCCCCTGGCTGGACGCCCTGCTCGCGGGCCTCGACGAGAACCGGCGCCTGCTCGCCGCCCTGCTCGACCGCCACCTGCCCGGGATCCGGTACCGGCCCGCCGAGGCCACCTACCTCGCCTGGCTCGACTGCCGCGCCCTCGGCCTCGGCGACGACCCGGCCGAGGCCTTCCTCGCCCGCGGGCGGGTCGCCGTGAACTCCGGCCTCCCCTTCGGCACCGGCGGCGCCGGGCACGTACGGTTCAACCTCGCCACCTCACCCGAGGTGATCACGGAGGCGGTACGGCGGATGGCGGCGGCGCTCGCGTGAGGCGTGACGGCCCGGCTGACATCATGGCCGGATGCGTGTGCTGATGCCGCTCCCCGACCGCGACTTCGACGTGACCGAGGTGGCCGTGCCCTGGCGGTCGCTGACCCGGGCCGGCCACGAGGTCGTGTTCGCCACCGAGCGCGCCGGCACCCGGCCCGCCGCCGACCCGCGGCTGCTCACCGGCGTCCTGTTCGGGCAGCTCGGCGCAGCGGACGAACCCAAGCGGTTCTACGAACAGCTCACCGCCGCACCCGAGTTCACCGCCACGCTCGCCTGGGCCGAGCTCCACGTCACGGACTTCGACGGCCTGCTGCTGCCCGGCGGACACGCCCCCGGCATGCGCCAGTACCTCGGCTCGGCCGAACTGCGCGACAAAGTCGGTGAGTTCTGGGCGCTGGGCCGCCCGGTCGGCGCGATCTGCCACGGCGTACTGGTCCTCGCCCGCACCCGGGACCCGGCCACCGGCCGCAGCGTCCTGTCCGGCCGCCGCACCACCTGCCTGCCCACGTACATGGAACGCACCGCCTACTTGACCACGGCCTGGCGCCTGGGCCGCTACTACCGCACCTACCCGGCCTACGTCGAGGACGAGGTGCGCACCGCACTCGCCGACCCGGCCGCCCAGTTCGAGCGCGGGCCCCGCGAGCTCACCCGGCGCGGCACCGACACCGACGACACCCACGCCTTCGTCGTCGAGGACGGCAGCTATCTCTCGGCCCGCTGGCCCGGCGACGCGTACCTGTTCGCACGGAGGTACCTCGACCTGCTCGACCGGAGCCGGGCCGCCTAGGGCCTGGTGCGAAAGTGGCGTCGCGCGGCAGCCGGCACTTTCGCAACGGGCCCTAGACTTCCGGCATGGACGACATCACCGGGACGGCCCTGGACCGGCTCGGCGCCGGCAAGTACCTGCTGGTCACCAGCTATCGCAAGGACGGCACCCCGGTCCCCACCCCGGTCTGGGTGGTGCGGGACGGGGACACGCTCGGCGTCTGGACGGCCGCCGACACCTGGAAGGTCAAGCGCATCCGCCGCCGGGCCGACGTCAAGGTCGGACCCTGCGACCTGCGCGGCCGCCCGACCGGCGACCCGGTCCCGGCCACCGCCGAGATCGCCGACGCGGCCACCACCGCCCGCTACCGGGACCTCATCGCCCGCAAGTACGGCCTGACCGGCCGCCTCACCCTCCTCGGCAGCAGGCTGCGCCGCGGCCTGGACGGCACCGTCGGCATCCGGGTGACCCTGACGCCCTGACACCTCGAGGGCGCCGCGGCCACGCCCTGGGGATGCCGAGGCCTCCCCAGGGCGCGCGGGCGTTACGAGGCGTCCAGCACCGTTCCGGTGAGCACCAGCCCGCCGGGCAGCGGAGTGCCGCCGTCGTCCGTCTGCTGGAAGGTCACCGACTCGGCGGGCTCCTCGACCTGGTCCCGCACTGTGGGCACGGACACGTCGAGGCCGGTCTGCCCGGCCGGCACGTCCAGCCACAGGTAGAGGCCGTCCACCCGGGACAGCGGCCGCTCCGGGTCCGGCTCCGCGCCGGACACGCCGGCCAGCCAGCTCGGGTCGACGTCCTTGGTGGACAGTTCCGTGCCGCCGCTGCCGGCCGGCACCGGCACGAACAGCGCGCCGATGTCGGTGTCCGCGGCCTCGGACAGCGAGATCCGCCACTGAAGGGCCGAGCCCTCGGTCACCCTGTCCGCGACCGGAGTCACGGTGACGGTGGGTGCCGGGTCGTCGTTGCGCACGGTCAGCCCGCCCAGGTAGGAGCCGACGACCGCCCCGTGGACGGCCTTGACCAGCACGTCGTACGGCACGTCGGTACCGAAGCGCGTGTTGCCCCGCACCTCGACCGGGACGTCGATGCCGTGGCCGCCGGGCCGCACGGTGACCAGGCGGTCCGTCGCGGTGCCGGTCGCCGGGTCGACGACGTACAACCGGACCTGGCCGCTGCCCCGCCCGGACACCCGCACCGGTACGTGGTAGGTGCGCACGCCCGAGTCGCCCTCGTCGACCGTGAGCCGGCCGACGTCGACGCGCGGCAGCTCGGCCGCGCGGACCGCCGGGGTGCCCGGCCGCCAGCCCCAGGCGTCCATCAGCCAGGCCCGTCCGGACCCCGAACGCGGCGTCAGTTCAAGGGACGTGACGGATCGCGGATCGAACCCGGCCCGGTGGGCGGCGGTGAGGGGTACGCGCAGCTCGCGCGCCCAGTAGGACGCGGTGCGGTCGCTGCCGGGCAGCCCGTCGACGCGGACCCCGCCCAGCGTCGCCCGTCGGCCGTGGCTGTCGGTGACGGACACGTCGAGCCTGGTGCCCCGAGTGTTCGGCGGCACGAAGATCCGCAGCGCGAGCGACTCGGCGCCGGAGAGCGAGACCGGCCGCGCCACCCGGACGCGCGTCGGGGAGCCGGCGGACGTCCAGCGCAGCGCGACCGCGTGCCTCCCAGCCTCCCGGCCCGTCTCCCACTGCGCGAAGTGCGGCGAGGCGCCCGTGGCGCCGTCGCCCAGGCAGGCCACCGCTGGATCGGGGTCGACCGCCGAGCACAGCCGGCCACCGGTCACCGTCACCCCGCCGTCCGGCAGGAACCCGGCGCCGCGGTTCGCGCCCACCGCGTGACCGAGCACCCGCGCCGGATCGGCCGACGGAGCCCGCCGCCCCGAACCGTCCAGCAGCGGACGCACCCTGTCGTCACCCGCCACGAACAGGCGTGCCGCCGCCGCGATGTAGGCCGAGCCGGCCCGGTGCTGCTGGTCGGCGGTCAGCCGGGTCGCGGCCCGCGGGGAGCAGACCGCGTCCGGGTGGTCCGGGTCGTCGTAGAAGTCGTCCTCCGCCGGGGCCTGCGCCTGCCCGGGCGTCCACTCGGTGTTGAAGAAGTTGTGGTCGGCGCCGATCACGTACACCGCGCTGTGCAGCGCCCGGCCCCTGCTGACGGCGCGGGTGCCGTCGACGTACACCTCGCCCTGGAGGTCGGAGACATCGCCGTCGCAGCCCGGCAGGATGGTGAGCGACGGCACGTCCGGCACCGGGTTCTGGCCGAAGACGGTCGGGCCGATCAGGACGGTGCCGGTGATGTGCCAGCGCACCTTGCCGTGATAGCCGTCCTGGTCGGCCGGCGGCGGGTACAGGCTGTCCAGTGCCGCCCGGTTGACGCCCTCACCGCCCCGGGAATGGCCGATCAGCAGCACGCGGGTCAGGTCGGCGCGGGGCGCCTCGCGCACGATCGCGGGCGCGAGGCGCGGGTTTCGCGCCCAGTCGGCCCAGTGCGCGAGGTGCAGCCGGATCAGCGACGAACGGGCCTGCGCGCCGCCGTCCTCGGCCTGCCAGTCCTGGCCGTTGATCCCGTTCGCCGAGATCGACACCGTGACATAGCCCTGGGAGGCCAGCAGCCGCTGGTCGCGCAGATAACCCCGGTGGCTCGGCACCGGGAGCGTCCCGGCCGGGCACGGCCAGGCGCCGGAGGCGTCGTCGGAGCCGCCGTGCGGGGCGTAACAGGTGGTGTGGCGGCCGTGCAGGAACAGCGCGAGCGGGCGGGTTCCGGAGACCCCGGTGGGCGCGACCACCACGGCCTGCATCTCGACCGGGACGGAGAACCCGGGCAGGCGCACCGACGCGAGCCGGTAGGAGCCCGTCCTGGTGCCGTAGGGGCCGGGGCGGCCCGGGTCCACAGGGTTGGCGGGCAGCGGGGCCGGGGGCCGGGGCGCCGCCGAGGGTGCGGAGACGGCGGGGCGGGTGTCCAACCGGCGGCCGCCGGACCAGACTTGGAGGTTCCTCAGCGCTCCCGCCCGCGCCCCGTCCAGGCCGAGCCGGAAGGTGTGCCCGTCCCGCTCCGGCTTCGGCACCCCCAACAGCCGCCCGTCCGACCGGAATTCGACCCGCGCGTCCCCCATCGGCACCCGTCTGCCGGACCGCCACACCAACTGGGGCGCCGACCGCCCTTGGTCGAGGTGCCAGCCCGGCGGCAGCTTCCCGCCGGATGCGGATGCGGATGCGGATGCGGATGCGGATGCGGATGCGGATGCGGCCGGGGCCTGTTGAGCGTGCGCGGTGGTGCCGGACACTCCTCCCACGAGCGCGAGCACCGCTGCCGCGGTGACCCATATGCGCCGGGTACGGACCAATGTTCCCTCCTCCTCGGACGGCGAGCACGGGCCACCCGGGCCGTCCCGGGGAGCCCCTCGCCCTCCGGAGGACGGGGAGTTGAGGCTGTGGGTTGCCTGTGAGGCTGGAGTGCGGCGGTCAAGTGCGTGGGAAACGGCACCTGTTGAGCTCGGGGGCGGCCTGACCGGTGGCGAGTTCCGCCGCGACCAGGCGGCCGACGGTGGGGGCGAGGGTGACCGCGGAGTGGGCGACCGCCAGGTACGCGGAGCCGTCCGGGGTGAGCGGGCCGATCAGCGGGCCGCCCTCGGGCACGGGGCGGACGCCCACCCGGGAGCCGAGCACGCGGCACTCGCCGTCGAACGCCGAGCGGAAGCGGGCGACGGCCGTTTCGTCGTCCGCCGTCGGGTGGGTCAGCAGCAGCCTGCCCTCGCTCACTTCGCGCACCTCGAAGTCCGGCCCGGCCACGACGGACCGCACCAGCCCCGGCGGCGCGGCCAGCCGGAGCAGCCGGGCCGGGGAGCCGGTGACCGGCAGGCCGACGCCGAGGGGCGCGGCCAGTTCGGTGACGCCCGTGCCGGCCGCCAGGACGACGACGGAGGCGGGATGGAATCCGGCGGCGGTGCCGACCCCTGTGACCCGCCCGTTGTCCGTCCGCAGCACCGTGTCCGCGGCACCGTACCCGACCCGGGCGCCGCGTGCCCGCGCCGCCCGTACCAGGGCCGCCGTGACCGCCACGGGGTCCACACCCGCGTCGGACGGGGTGTGCACGGCCGCGCCGGGGGGCGTACGGAAGCGGGGCTCCAGCGTCTGGATCGCCGCACGGCCGATCGTGTGCCGGCCCTCGGGGAGTCGGTTGTCGAAGCGGCGGTCCGCGGGTCCGTCCGGGCCGTACGGCACCGGCCAGGTGAGCGAGCCCGTCCGGCGGACCGCCACCCCCGGCACCTCCCGCTCCAGCCGACGCCAGTCCGCGAGGACCGCGTGGCGCAGATCCCCGGCACCGCCGGGCCACTCCCCGCCCGCCGTGCCCCCGATCCACGCGAAGGAGTCCGCGGTGACGCCCGCGGCCGGACCGGGCCCGCGCTCGACGAGCGTCACCGGTACGTCCCGGCACGCCAGGTGGTACGCCACCGACGCGCCGAGGATCCCGGCCCCCACCACGACGACTGTCACGACCGCCCCTGTCCCGCCGCGCTACTCGACGCCGGGCGGCACGACCGTGGCGTGGTGGTAGTACATCCGCCAGCCGCTCTGCTCGTCGCGGCGGCGCCACAGCGAGCTGTGCCGGGAACGGCGGTCGCCGAGGCGGGCCTCGAAGGTGACCTGCACCAGCCCCGGAGCGAGGACGACACCGGTCATGCCGGAGGGCTCGTGCCGCGGGCCGTCCTGCGACGCGCCCGCCCTGTCCGGCAGGCCGGCGAGGCACTGCTCGTAGGTGTACCGGCGGCCGGACGCGCCCACCTCCGCGAACTCCGGGTCCAGCAGCTCACCCGCCACCTCCCGGGAGGCGCGCACCCCGGGATCCAGGAGGCGCAGCTCGCCCGCGATCGCGGCCGCCACCTGGGCCGATTCGTCGCTCATGGGAGCCATCCTCGCCCAGGGCCCCGGTCACCGGGCAACCGGATTTCCGACCGTCAGCTCCCGACCGTCAGCTCCAGGCGCGGTACGGCTCGTCGAGCAGCTGGAAGACCGGCTCGCCGCGCACCGGGTCCTTGGCGGTGGAGAGCCTGACCCGGTCACCGCTGTGGATGCCGATCGGCGGGCCCATGACCCGGCCCCGCACCACGAACCCCTCGGCCATCTCGATCAGGGACACGTTGCGTGCGGCCGGCGTGTTGCGGTGCACCACCGTCGAGTGGCGCACCGTGCCCGTGCCCTCACTGCGCTCCGTCCGCAGCTCGCTGCCCTGGCAGACCGGACACAGCAGACGGTGGTACATCGCCGTGCCGCACCAGGTGCAGCGCTGGTAGACGATGGCGTCCTTGGTGCGCTCCGCGGGGTCGAGGACGCCCGTCGCGAATCCGACCGCCGACTGTGCGGCGCTCGTCGAGTAGTGGTACACGCTGGTCAACTCCCTGCGCTCGCCCGGAATCCCGCGTGTCCGGACCCGGCCGGGCACGCCTGTGCCCGGTTCGTGGTGCCACCGCGCACGCCGACAGAGTATGGCACTCAGTGCCAGTCGTAAAGGCACTGCGTACCCCCAATATGAATCCGCCGAATCTCGGCCCGGCCCTCAGGTCCGCGCGACTCTCAGGTCGGTGCGGCTCTCAGGCCCGGCTCTCAGGCGCGGCCGAACGCGGTCTCGATCTCCTGCACCACCCGCCACAGCGGGGCGTCGCGCCGCGAGACCAGGACGACCACGTCGTCCGGGTGCTCCACCGGGCCGCCGAACAGCGCGGCCGCGGTCCTGCCCGGAGCGGGCGCGGCGGGCTCGGTGCCGAACGCGGCCTGCACGTACCCGAGGGCGTGGTCGACCGTCTCGTCCGGGTCGCCCCGCCCGTCCGAGCGCAGCCAGGAGCGGAGCGCGTTGTTGTGCGCCGCGACCACGGCCGCCGCGATCACGTCCGCCCGCAGCGTCCCGTCCGGACGGCCGGCGTACCGGCCGCGCAGGTAGTCGGCGAGCGCGCGCTCGTAGCGCCACACCACCGACAGCTCGTACGCGCGCAGTCCCGGGACCTGCTTGGTGAGCCGGTAGCGCTGCACGGAGAACGTGGGGTTCTCGGCGTACATCCGCAGCACCAGCCGCGCCGCGTCGCACACCCGCCGCACCGGTTCGCACTCGGGGTCGCCCGCCGCCAGGAAGGCGGTCATGTCGGCCAGGCACCCCTCGTGGTCGGGGAAGACCACGTCCTCCTTGGACGGGAAGTAGCGGAAGAACGAGCGCCGCCCGACCCCGGCGAGGGCCACGATGTCGTCGACGGTCGTCTGCTCGTAACCGTGCTCCAGGAAGAGCCGGAAGGCCGCCGTGACCAGGGCGTCCCGCATGGGCGGCTTAACGGGCGGTGCCACGCTGCTGGAGCTCATGGACGCGAACGTAGCATTCCGTCCGCCTCCTTGGCACTCAGTGCACGTGACCGGGGGACTGAGTGCTCCGCCGCTCCTGCCCGGAACCGCTCGCGCCGCCGGACTGAACCGGTGGGCCGGTCCTCCCGTATGTGTTCCCGGGGACCGCGGACACCCGTGCCACGGCACGTGGAAGGAGAGCAGTGTGTCGACACCGCCCGACCCTGAGCAGCCGCACCGCGGACCGGTCCTGGAACCGGTCCGGGTCCTGCGCCCGCGCCGGCTGGACACCCTCGCGGAGCTGATGCGCGAGTTCCACGAGGGGGCGGAGGCCGATGCGAGGGCGAAGGCACCGAAGAGCCGGAGCCAGGCCGACTTCGAGGCCTTCGACGCGGTCTCCGCCTCCGGTACCGGGACCTTCGGCTCCGGCACGGAGGACGAGACCCAGGAACTGCCACCCGTCACCGACGGCCCGCGCACCGCGCCCGGCGGTCGTGGCCACGGGTACGGCCGCGGGCCGGGCGCCGCCCCGTCCCGTGCCTTCGGTTTCGGGCCGGGACTGCGCCGGGCCGCCGTCATGGTGGCCGTCGGTGCGGCCGCCCTGGTCGGCTTCGGCTGCGCCCTGCTGCTGCCCGGCCGCGAGGGCACCGCCGAGGCCGCCCAGCCCGCCCGGCCCTCCGAGTCGGCCACCACGGCACCGGCCACCACCCCGCCGGCCTCCGACACCTCAGCCGACCCCGACGGCGCCGGCACCCTCCGCCAGGGCGACACCGGGCCCGAGGTGGTCGAGCTGGAGCAACGCCTCCTGCGCATCCCGGACGTCTACCGCGACGGCTCCACCGGCGGCACCTACGACGCGGCCCTGACGGCGGCCGTGGAACGCTTCCAGGTCTGGTACGGCATCAGCGGCGACGAACGGGGTGTCTACGGCGACGACACCCGCCGGGCCCTGGAGTCCCGCACCAGCCTTTCCGACGGCTGACCCGCGGTCTCGAACGGGGGGCGACGGACCAGGAGAGCACCGGGAACCCGCGACGGGCAGGCGGCGCGACGGGCAGCCCCCGGCCGCCCAGCGCCGCCCGTGCCGCCGCGTGCCCACCGTACGACCCAAGGCCCATGCCGGTGAACGGATCGCGTGCCCCAGTCCTGCCGCTGCCCGCGGTGTCCCTGCCGGCTTCGGCGGCGGGGCTGCTCCGGTACCGGCACCACCGCGACGCGGCCGACGGCCCGGCTACTCCTCGCCCTCCTCGGGCACCCGGATGTCCAGCACACACACGTCGTCCCGCCGTTCGCCGGCCAGCATCGCCGCGAGCAGGGCGTCCAGGGAAGCGGGGCCGGCGGCGAGGGCGGCCGCCGCCAGGCGGTCCAGCCCCGTGTCGATGTCCTCGCCCGGCCGCTCCACCAGGCCGTCGGTGTACAGCAGCAGCCGGTCGCCCGGCTCCAGCTGGAACTCGGCGGACTCGTAGACCGGGTCCACGCACGCGCCGAGCAGCATGCCGACCGGTCTGTCGAGGTGGTGGGCCTTGCCCCCGCGCACCAGCAGGGGCGGCGGGTGGCCCGCCTGCGCCCAGGCGAGCCGGCGCTCGGCGGGGTCGTAGCGGGCGAGGACCAGCGTCGCGGTGGACTGGGCGTCGCGCGAGTGCAGCAGCAGGAAGTTGAGCCGGGCCAGCGCCCCGGTCAGGGAGGAGCCGGTGGTCACCATGCCCTTGGCGGTGAACCGCAGCTGGGCCATCGTGGCGATTGCGTCGACGCCGTGGCCCGCCACGTCGCCGACCACGAACAGCGCGGTCCCGTCGGGCAGTTCGATGGCACTGAACCAGTCACCACCGACGTGCACCCCCGCCTGGGCGGGCAGATAGGCGACCTCGACGCGCAGCCCGTGCAGCAGCACCGGCTTGCTGGGCAGCGGCAGCAGCGCGTGCTGGAGCCGGGCGGCCAGCGCGCGTTCCGCCTCCAGGACGCCGCGCTGCATGAGGATCGCCCGCTCGCTGTCCACCAGGGCGAGTTCGGCGCTGCGCTGCGCCGTGAGGTCCTGCACGAAGCCGTGCACTTCGATGACCGTGCCGTCCCCGGCGCTCACCGCCTCCGCGACGGCCCGCAGATGCCGTACGGCGTTCCCGGTCCTGATCCGGAACGGCACGTCGAATGACCGGCCGGTGCGGGCGAGTTCGGAGACGGCACGGGCCAGCGCGTGGGCGTCCTCGGGCAGCACCAGGTCCGGCAGCAGGTCCAGTGGCACCGCACCGCGGCCCGGGTCGCGGCCCAGGATGGTGTACACCTGGGACGACCAGTTGACCTGACGGGTGACCAGGTTCCAGTTGACCCAGCCGAGGTTGCCCAGCCGCTGCAACTCCGCCAGCCGCTGCTCCTGCCGCTCCTCCGTGTCGTGGCGCAGCCAGGTCACCAGCAGCCCGTCGCCGAGCCGGGCGGCACGCACCGAGTAGGTGGCCGTCACGGTCACCCCCGCGAGCAGCTCCTCGTAGACGAACGGCTCGCCCTCGTAGGGCTCTCCGCCGAGCGCCTTCAGGTACCCCTGCCACAGCGCCTCGCCGGCGACCGAGGGGTAGCTCTCCAGGATGTGCGAGCCCACCATCTCGTGGCCGGTGCGGCCGAGGATGTCGACGGCGTTCGGGGTGGCCGCGTCGATGCGGTAGTCCTCCACCTCGCCGGTGGGGGTGCGCAGCGGGGTCAGCAGGACCGTCGCTCCCGGCAGCGCGTCCAGTACCGTCTGGACCGACCGGGACAGGTCCGAGGCCAGGGGCTCCGCGGTGGCGCCCAGGGTGCTGAGCCGGCCGGCGCTGAGCCGGGCGACGGACTGCAGCAGCTCGCGTTCCGCGGGGCTGAAGGCGGCCGCGGGCCGACGCAGGACGCCGAGGACCACGTCGGCCGGGGCCGGTATCCACGCCCGGGACAGCCAGTGCCCGGTGGGCTCGTCGATGAGCTGGAACATCTCCCGGTCCTCGGCGAAGTGCTCCAGCCAGAGCGGCTCGCCGGCCTTCAGCGCCTCCAGCGGGGCGATCCCCTGCAACGGCGGTACCTGGCGCCACTGGGCGGCGAGCGTCGCGTCCAGCCCCGCGTGCCCGACGAGTTCGAGCACGTCGCCGGGCAGCCGCCGGTAGAGCAGCACCGCGTCGGCGCCGACCTGGGGCGCCAGGTGGTCAAGGAGCGTCGCGGCCAGCTGCTGCGGGGAGCCGACGGCCAGCAGGGCCTTGCCGAGACGGCCGAGGATCTTGGCGGTGCCGGCCGGGGCGGACGACTCCCGGGGCGCGGCCGGGGCGGCCGGTTCGGGGGCGGGGGTCCCGGTGGCGGGCGGGGCCGGCACCAGGGCGCCGAGGGTGAGCCAGCACTCCTCGAGCAGGGTGCGGTTGCCGGCCTCGGCCCGTTCCAGCAGTGCCTCGTGCGCGGCGTCGGGGGAGCAGCCCGTGGTGGCCATCAGGGCGCCTTTGGCACGCTCGACCGCCGCGGACGTGGCGGCCGCGTCCCGCAGCCGGTCCAGCTCCGCGCGCTGCCTGGCCACGATCCTCGCCAGCGCTGCGAGCTCGGCGACGGCACCGGTGTCCAGGGAAGGCACGTACTCGCTCGTCACGGGTCGAGCATGGCACAGGAAGGCACCTCCGATCACACTGGTGCCCGATCCGTGAAGGATGTGGGCATCGGCGGACCGTTGTGGTCAGCGCCCGGTGCTGTGCCCCACGAGTGCCTCGGTGACCGCGCGCACGCTGCGGGCGATGTGCTGCAACTGCATGACCTCGGCCGCGTACAGCTTGATGGTGTGCTCGATGACCGATTCCGGCAGACCCAGCAGGGGCAGTTCGGCGCGCGCGGTCTGTAGCGCCGTGCGCGCCACCCGGACCTCGTACTGGACCTGGATCTGCGCGTGCCGGGCGAGCAGCACGGGATGCCGGATCAGCGCCGGGTAGCTGGCGTAGCGGGCCGGCACCAGGCCGCGCAGCCACTTCGCGGCGGAGCGCTCCCAGTCGTAGCTGCCCGGTGCCTTGACCTGGCAGGGCCAGTCGGGGCTGATGCGCGCGGTCGTCGTCAGTGTCATGATCATCGCTTCCGGGGGTGCGGCGTCGTGAGGGTGGCCGACGGATGTCTGGGCGGCTCCGGCCTAGGGGATGGCCGGAGCCGCCGCGGGCGAATCGCACAGGCGATGCCCGTTCGAACACCCCGGGCGCCGACGCGGGTAGGAGACGGCGGCTGGGGGTGTCCGTGCGAGGCCCCGGGCGCCGGCCGCCGGCACTGCTGGTGGTGCTGCGTGCGCATGGGCGGTCCGTCGGCTTTCTCGGGGCGGGTGCGAGCGGTGCGTCCTCGGGTGCGGAACAGGCCCGGAGCGGGCCGGGGTGATCCGTGAGCAGTATTTATATATGCCGTCCGGTTTGCAAGACGTATGAAAACATTCATGCGCGAAATGAGGTGAATGCTCCCCCTACGAGGCCCTGCGCGGGGAGGGGAGAGGGGGGTGGGGGAGGCCGGACCTCGGGGTCAGTCCTTGAGGAAGAACTGGTGCTCCTCGGCGACCTGCTCGTACTCCTCCAGGCGCGCCTGGGTGCGCTCCGGGTCGGCGTCGGTCATGGCCTGGAGCAGCGCGGCGGCCATCAGACCGGGCGCCGCGTAGGTGTCGAAGACCAGGCGGGAGCCGATGCCGGTGCTGAAGGTGACGTCGGCCTCGTCGGCCAGCGCGCCGAGGGCCAGGTCGGTCACCAGCGCGACCCGGAGGCCCGCGGTGCGCGCCACCCGGATCGAGGTCAGCGTCTCCTGCGCGTGCCGGGGCATGCCGAACGCCAGCACCCAGGTGCCGCCCGCCTCGCGCGACTGCAGCAGCGCGTCGTAGGCGACGCTGCCACCCCGGGTCACCAGCCGCACGTCGGGGTGGATACGGCGGGCGGCGTAGGCGAAGTACTCCGCCAGCGAGACGGAGATGCGCAGGCCGAGCACGGTCAGCGGGGACGACTGGGACAGCTCGCGGCCGATCCAGATCACCCGGTCCGGGTCGGCGAAGTCCCGCCGCAGGTTCTCCAGGTTCTCGATCTCGGCGTCGACGGCGGCCTGGAGCTCGTTGCTGCGGTGCTCGGTGGCCGCCCCGGTGCCGCCGGCCAGGGTGCGCAGCGCGATCGACTGGAGCCGCTCGCGCAGCGCGGGATACCCGCTGAAGCCGACCGCGCCCGCGAACCGGGTCACCGACGGCTGGCTGACCCCGACCCGCTCGGCGAGGTCGGTGATCGACAGGAAGGCCGCCTCGGTGATGTGGTCGATCAGGTACTGGGCGATGCGGCGCTGGCCGGGGGAGAGCCGGGGACCGTCGAAGAGTTCGCGGAGCTGGGAGGTGGGCGCGGCCTCGGCCTCCGGCACCGTTTTGCCCGAGGTGATCGCGGATGCCTGTGCGCGGGCCTGCTGCGGCGATGGCACCGAAGCGCCTCCTTTGTCTCCCACGAGGACTCAACATAGCTCACGGACCGTGGTGACCAGGGGGTGTGCGGTACGCCGGACCGTCCCGGCGGCCGAACGCTCAGGTTGCGGAGCGGGCACCGGGATTGCGCTGCTCACCGGCGACGGATGCGGTGGCCGTCGCCGGTGAATCGTCCGGTCACCGCCGGTAGATGGTGATCGAATGCCCCACATCATCGATCGGACGGCTGGTGTCGATCAATTCGGCCAGCGTGCCCCGCGCCTTGGCGACCCACGAGTCCGAGACGACCAGCAGTCCGTGCACCCGCCCGGCCGGCACCTTGCGGGGATCGGCGGCGTGGATGCCGTAGTACGCCGGGACGCCACTGCCCTTGTAGACCAGCCAGATCCGCTCGCCCGGGTAGCGCTCCCTGAGCCGGTCGGCGAGCCGGCCCAGGTCCTGCCCCCAGTCCACGTTGGAGTCGTGCAGCCACCGATGGGTCTTCGCCGGACCGCCGAACGCCTCGTTGGCGTACGGCAGATAGAACGGGAACGTGAGCAGCGAGCTCACCGCGACGAACAGCGCCAGCGCCCCGCCCGCCGGCCGCGCCCACCGCAGGCGCGACGCCAGGACCGAAGCGCCGCCCACCGCCAGGAACATCGGCATGAAGATCGCGTACCGGGTCCCGAAGTCCCGGGACCCGGTCATCGCCGAGGCCAGCAGCACGGCCGGCGGCAGCAGCAGGTACGGCGCGGCCGGCCGCAGCCGCCGTACCGCGACCAGCGCGACGGCACCGGCCGCCCACAGCGCCAGCATGCCGAGCGGGGTCTTCACCAGCAGGGCGGCCGGCAGGTAGTACCAGCGGGAGCCGGTGTAGAGGTGCCCGAACAGGTAGCCCTGCCAGGGGTGGTCCTCCAGGGCGAACTGCATCCGCATGCCGTCCCGGTAGGACCGCGGAAAGGGCATCAGGTCGACCAGGAGGCCCCGCAGTCCGTGCACCGCCGGGGCGGGCTCGGCGGACACCAGGCGCAGCCGGGGATCGACCGCCAGATAGGAGAGCCACACGACGGCCACCGCGGTCACCGCCACCACGGCCGCGGCCGCCAGGGTGCGCAGCGCACGGCCGGGGCGCGCCCCCCACACCGACACCACCGCCAGCGCCACGAGCACCGGGACCGCGGGCAGCGCGCTCATCTTCGCCGCCAGCGAGGCCCCCAACGCGGCCCCGGCCAGCGGCAGATACAGCCGGGGCCGGCGCCGGGCCCGCCACACCAGCCAGGCCGACGTCAGCACGAACCCGGCCGACGGCACGTCCAGGGTGGCCAGCGAGCCGTGCGCGATGACGTCCGGGGAGAAGCAGTACAGGGCGAGCGCCAGCAGCCCGGCGGCCGTACCGAGGACCTCACGGGCGAAGGCGAGGACCACCAGACCGAACAGCAGCGTCAGCGCGATCACCGGCAGCCGCGCCCACAGCATCACCCGCCAGGGGTCGTTGCCCGACGAGTACAGCAGATGCCGGCCCACCTGCCCCTGGTCACCCCGGTACGACGGGTCGTAGTGCGGGGCGGCGACGGCGATGCCGGCCATGATGACGAGCTTGCCGAGCGGCGGGTGCTCGGCGTTGTAGCGCACCCGGTGCTCGTGGAGGTAGTCGGTGGCCGTCGCCACGTAGACGGGTTCGTCGACGGTGGGCGTCTGCTGGACGGCGGTGGTCACCATCGCCACCGCCATCTGGGCGAGCAGCAGCAGCGCGAGGACCGGCACCAGCCACCGGCGGCGGGCGCGCAGGGCGGCGGTCACCCGGGCCGCGGTGGTGGGCCCGGGGCGCGGCCCGGGACCGCCGGGGATGCCGGGGAGCCCGGGTTCGAGCACCGACTGCTGTTCGCTTGCCATCATCCGCCCCACGGGGACACCCGACCCGCGGTGACGGGAACGATCACGAGCCGCCATGGCCCTACTGTCGCATCGCTCCCGCCACCGGGCGCGTCACCGCTTCACGAGTCGTACCGACAGACCCTCTGCCGTGTAGACGGGTACGGCCCGCAGCGAGGCGGAGTTCAGCTCCACCTTGTCGAACTGGCCGCGCAGCCGCGGCGCGCCGACGACCGGGAGGGTGCTGCCCGCGGCCGGCGGGCGCTCGGTGTCGAGGTTCAGGGACAGGGTGCTGCCCTTGCCGAGGACGGCCAGGTGCTTCACCGTCAGCGGCGCCTTGCCGCCCTTGGCCAGGGTGACCTCCAGGGTGCCCGCGTCCTGCGTGTACGCACCGCGCACGAACAGCTCCTCCGTGACCCGCAGGGTGCCGTCCGAGATCCGGACGTCACCGCGGCCCAGTGCGTCCTCGGAGGCGGCGACCAGGGTGCCGGCGGCCAGCACGGTGCCGCCCCGGTAGCGGTTGCGGCCGGTCAGGGTCAGCGTGCCGGTGCCCTGCTTGGTCAGACCGCCGGGGCCGTCGATGTCGTTGCGCCAGCTGTCGGCCGCCGCGAAGCCGCCGGCCGCCGCGTCCAGGGTGACCGCGACGTCCGCGGCGAAGGCGCCGTAGCCGTCCGCCGCGGCGAACAGGTTGAGGCGGCCCCACTGCTCCGGGCCGTCGAGGAGCACGTACCCGGAGGGCAGTCCGGTGGTGCGCAGCACCTCGCGGCGCTGGTCGGCGGTGAGGTAGGGCTGACGGGTCTCCAGCAGCACCTCGGCGCCCTTGGGCACGGTGAGCGGGAGGTCGCGGCCCTCCCGGTTCAGGATGTACGTCAGCCGGGGCGTGGCCGCGCGCTCGTTGGCCTCGCGGTCGGCGTACGGGTCGGTGGCGGTGTCGGCCGAGTGGGCGTAGGCGTACAGGGTGTCGGCGGTGCTGCCGGTCTGCGCCTCGAAGTAGGCGAGGGCCTGGGCGCGGGCGGCCGCCTTGAGGTCGGCGTTGGCCGGGTCGGCGAGGGTGGCGGCGGCCAGGGCGGTGGCCATGATGCGGCCGCCGATCACGTCGACCGTGTTGTGCATGCCCGCGATGATCCGGGTGTCGCTCAGCTCCAGGGCACGGGCGACCAGTTCCTGGAAGCGCTCCGGAACGGCGTACGCGTAGGCCAGGGCCGCCAGGTGGAAGGCGTTGGTGTGACCGGACGGGAAGCCGCCGTCGTCGGCGGCGGAGGTGCCGCGCTGGCGCAGCAGCTGCGGGGCTACGACCACGTCGGACTCGTAGACCGGGAAGCCGTACGCGTCGGTGGTGCCGGTGTCGACGACCTCGCTGTCCTCGTTCATCCGCCACGGACGCGGGTACTGGTAGGCGTACTTGGACGGGTTGCCGGACGCGTAGTTGCCGCGCACGGTGTCGACCAGGGCGGCCACCATGCCCAGCGCCGAGTCGTGCGAGCCCGCGCCGAGCGCCGAGCCCGCGGGGGCGCCGGCCGGGACCGCGTCGCTGACGGTGGTGGCGGGGGTGCCGTCGGGGGCGCTGGTGATCGAGGTGACCGCGAGTGAGCCGGCCTTGTACAGGTCGGCGAGCGGGCCGAGGCCGGCGATCATCGCGTAGCTCTGGTGCTGGCGGTCGTAGAGGAACGCCTTCTTCGCGTCGGCGGCGCTGCGCTTCTTGGTGATCTTGGCGCAGTAGCGCATGTTGGCACGCAGGATGTCGGCGCGCAGCACCGTGCCGGTGTTCCAGGCGGAACCGGTCTTCCATATCTGGGCGAAGCCGCCGAGGATGCGGACCACCGCGTTGGTGTCCGCGGTGCGGTTGGCGCTGATGTTGGTCTTGTAGTCGTCGACGAACGCGAGAGCCGTCGCGGCCTTGGCGTCGGCGGCCGCGAGCCAGCCGACGAAGGTCGGGGCCGCCAGCACCCCCGCCGACGCGCCGAGCGAGGTTTTCAGGAATCCCCGTCGGCCGACGGCGAGTCCACGGGCCGGAGAAAGGGAGCGGGGCCCGGCAGATGACGGCATGGGTGTGCCTCTCTTTAGTTCTACGGGGAAGTTCTACGGGGACTTCACGCGGACCGTCGATGTTCCCGATGCGCGTGAGCGTGTGGGTTCGCGTGGGAAAAACGTTGAACGAGCGAAGTTCTAGGACGGGTTCGTGACCCGGCGGTCATGGTCCGACGACCGTCACATGACCCGGAGTTGAACGACAGTCCTGTGGTTCACCCGGAGAACCGGCCGCGACCTGCGCGTTCGCAGCGTCGAACGGCCCGTGGTCCAGGCCCCCGGGAGAGGACGTGCCGCGGACGGGTTCTCACAGGACCGAACGCGCCAGTGCCACCGCTCCCTCGACCGGCGGGAGCCGCAACGGCTGCGGCCGGGCCCCGGGCACGGCCTCGGCGAGCGCGGCGGCGAAGGCGTCGTACAGGCGCCGCTGGGAGAGGATCGTGCCGCCGGCGACCACCACGTCGTCCACGGCGAGACCGCGGGCGGCGAGCCGGGCCACCAGGCCGGCCAGGGCGCGGCCGCCGTCGGCTATCACGTCCGCGGCGAGGCGGGAGCCCGCGTCGGCCGCGGCGAAGACCACCGGGGCGTGCCGGCCCCACTGGGCGGAGACGTCGGAGGCGCTCTCCAGCGCGGCGCCGAGTGCGGGCACCTCGGCCACCTCGAAGGCGGCGAGGAGTCCCTTCGCGAGGGCGTCGGGTGCCTCGCCCCGGTCGTGGGCGGCCCAGACGGCGCGGGCGGCTTCCCGGACGAGTCCGGCGGCGCCGCCCTCGTCACCGAGGACCGCACCCCAGCCGCCCACCTGTACGGGGCTGCCGTCGGCCTCCCGGCCGACGGCCACCGAGCCGGTGCCGGCCACCAGGCCGACGCCCTTGTCCAGACCGGCGGCGGGGACGAGGAGCTCGGCGTCGCCCACCACCCGGACGGGCACGTCGAGGAGGTCCCGCAGCGCGGCGGCGATGCCGGCGCACTGGCGGGGGGTCTCACAGGCGTGCCCGCCGACGGCCAGGGCGGCCGGGCGGGTACCGGAGGGCAGGGCGTCGTGGACGAGCGCGGTGAGCCAGCGTGCCGCGGCGGCCGGGTCGTGCGGCCGCCAGCCGCTGCTCGGGCGGACGTGGTCGGCGACCCGGTCCGCGCCGGCGAGGGCGCGGAGCTGGGTCTTGGTGCCGCCCACGTCGATGCCGACCAGGAGCGGGGAAGAAGGAGTGTCCTGCACGGATCCTCTTTCGTCGTCTGGGCGAAGAGCGCCGAAGAGCCTGGCACTGTGCTGTGACGGCGGGCGAACCGTGTCTGGCCGAACAGGAGTTGAGCAAGTCAGGAAGCCCCGGGACGGGCTTCTTGCGGAGCACGGCAGGCGAGTACCGTGTACTTCGTTAGGAAGTTAACTAACGAAGTACAGTGCGTCAAGAGTTGCCGCGGACTCGATCGACGGGACGCTGTCGAGGCCACGATCGCGCGGCACACCGGCACCGCATCGCCGCATCCCGCGACACCCGGGGGAGCGCGGCCCCTGACCCCTGGGGGAACCGTGGAACACGTCGTGGCTGAAGCCTCCCGGCTCACCGAGAGCGCCGGCGCGGTCTTCGCCGTGCTGGCCCAGGTCGGCAGCGCCACCCGGCCGCAGCTCGCGAGTCTGGCCGGCCTGTCCAAACCGACGGTCTCCGCCGCCGTCGCGGAGCTGGAGGGAGCGCGGCTGGCCACCCACTCCGGCACCGCCTCCAGCGGCACCGGCCGCTCGGCCGCCGTCTACGGCCTCGGGCCCGCCTCCGGCTCGGTCCTCGCCGTCGACCTCGGCCCGGCGCGCACCCGGGTCCGCGGCTGCGCCCTGGACGGCACCCTGCTCGCCGAGGCGGACACGCCCCGCCCCCGGGCCGCCGACGCCGTCCGCGAGGCCCTGGCCGCGCTGCCGGCGGGCGCCCCGCTGCGGGCCATCGTGGTCGCCATCGGTGATGTCACCGCCCCCGACCGGGCGGGCAGCGGGATGCGCCCGGCGACCGCCAAGGCCGGGCCCGTCTTCGACGCGGTCTCCGTCGCCCTGCCGCCGGGCGTGCCCGTCCACCTGGAGAACAACGTGAACTGCGCCGCCCTCGCCGAACTCCACGAGGGCGCCGCCCGGGGCCGGCGCACCTTCGGCTACCTGCGGATCGGCGTCGGTATCGGTCTGGGCATCGTCATCGGCGGCCAGGTGCTGCGCGGCGCCAACGGCGCGGCCGGTGAGCTCGCCCGGCTGCCCTACCCCTGGGACGACGACCGGGAGCCCCGGCAGGAGGCCCTGGAGGCCTACGTCGGCTCGCACGCCCTGCTGCGCCGGGCCGCCGAGGTCTGGCGGGAGGCCGACGGGCCGTGCCCGCGCACCGCCGACCGGCTCTTCGCGCTGGCCGCCCAGGGCCGGGAGCCCGCCCGCGCGGTCGTCGCCCGGCACGCCGCCGACGTGGGCCGGCTGGCCGCCGCGGTGACCGCCGTACTGGACCCGGGGCTGATCGTGCTGGGCGGCAGCACGGGCGCGGACCCCCAGCTCCTGCCCGGGGTGCGGGCCGAGCTGGACCGGCTGAGCTGGCCCACCGAGGTGGTCAGCAGCCAGATCGGCGATCTCGGTACCGTGGCGGGTGCCGCCCGGCTCGCCGTGGCCAAGGGAGTCCAAACCGTGACCGAAGGCGCCAGGGCGAAGGATTGACGGCTTCCTCATCGGTCTGCCAATGTCCGGACAAGCGCTTTCTAAGTCGGCCGGGACGCCGGCTTGGGGTGAGCCTCCCAGCCCGTACGCGACGTACGGCAACCGCACGAGGGCGTGCCCGTGCGGTGACGGCCCAGACGGCCGGGGACCTCGCCCCGCGTGGACGATGCGGCCGGGCGAGGCCGCGCCCCCCGGAAAGTGACTTTTCCTTCAAAATGCACCCGTGCCGCCTCAGCCGGTGCCGTGCTCCGTCCGTACGACGAAATGGGATCTAAGATGACCACTGTGGGTGTGCGGCGCTCCCGCCGACTCGGCCGCGGCGGTATGCGCCGCCTGGTTCCTCTCGCTGCCGCGACCGCGGCAGGGGCCCTGCTGCTCTCCGCCTGCGGGTCGGGATCCGGCTCGGGCGGTACCTCCAAGTCGCTGACGTTCTGGATCTCCACGGTTCCGGGGCAGGACGCGGGCTGGAAGAAGCTGGTGGCGCAGTACAAGAAGGAAACCGGCGTCAACGTCAAGCTCGTCAACATCCCCTACGACGGCTACCCGACGAAGCTGCACAACGCCGCCCAGGCGAACTCGCTGCCCGACGTGGCGGACGTGCCGGCGCTGGACCCGATCTGGTCGAACAAGCTGATCGACCTCAGCTCCATCGCCGGCAACAAGAGCTACAACATCAACGCCAACTTCCTCGCCAAGGACTCGTCCGGGAAGGTGCTGTCCATCCCCTCGGACGTCACCGCGTCCGGCCTGTTCATCAACAAGACGCTGTTCGACAAGGCCGGTGTCTCCGTCCCGGCCTCGCCCTCGGACACCTGGACCTGGACCGAGTTCATCGCGGCGGCGAACAAGGTCCGGGAGAAGACCGGCGCCAAGTACTCGCTGACCTTCGACCAGTCGCCGTCCCGGCTGCGCGCCATGGTGTACGAGATGGGCGGGACGTACGTCCACGCGGATTCCTCCGGCAAGTTCTCGGTGGACGCGGCGACCAAGAAGGCCGTGAAGTACTTCGTCGGGCTGAACGACGACAAGGTCATGCCGAAGTCGGTGTGGACGAGCGGCGCCGACCCGTCGGCCCTGTTCCAGAGCGGTGACGTGGTCGCCTACTGGTCCGGTGTGTGGCAGGTCGCCTCCTTCGCGGACAGCATCAAGAAGTTCGACTGGGCGAGCGTCCCGACCCCCGCCCAGCCGGTGCAGGCCAGTGACGTCAACAGCGGCGGCATGATGGTGGGCTTCAACAACAACGGAGCCGCGGCCACCGCCGCGAAGAAGTTCATGTCCTGGGTGTACGACCCGAAGCAGTACACCGAGCTGGTCGAGACCTCCGGGTTCCTCCCGGTCGAGAGCGGTCTGACCCCGAAGTACCCCTTCACCTCCGCGGCGGCGCAGGCGGCGTTCAAGCTGTACAACCAGGAGATCCCGCTCTACGCCCCGATCTCGGGTTACTTCAACGGCGCGCAGACGAACTGGGTGCTGAAGGGCAAGAGCCTCACCACCGACCCGACCAAGACGGAGATCGGCAAGGCGGTCAACGGCCAGCAGTCGGTCGACAAGGCCCTCCAGAACATCGTGGACGGCTACAACCAGCAGGTCGGCGGCGTTTCGTAGGCCGACGGGGCCGGGCGGCGGGGTCGAGACACCGCCGCCCGGCCCCGGACGTCCACGTGATGCCGGGCTCACCGGGTGAGCCCACAGCAATCCATTCCACCAGCACGGAGACAGGAAGATGACAAAACGCGCCTCGGACGTGTCCGCGAGCCCGCCCAGGAGACGCAATGGCTACACCGTTGCGCCGCTCGTCCTCATCGCGGCCAACGTCGTGCTCTTCGCGCTGTTCTTCGTGTGGCCGGCGGTGATCGGGCTCGTCTACTCCTTCACGAACTACACGGGCGTGGGGGCGTTCCAGTTCGTCGGACTGGACAACTACCACAACCTGTTCGGGGACTCCGCCTTCTACGACGCGCTGACCCGGACGCTGCTGTACGCCGTCCTCTTCGTTCCGCTGAACTTCGCGGTCTCGCTGCTCATCGCAAACATGCTGGTGAGCAAGCACGCCAAGGGCGCGTCGGTCGCGCGGGTCATCTTCTTCATCCCGTGGCTGCTGTCGCCCATCGTCGTGGGTGTCCTGTGGCGGTGGCTGTTCGGTGAGAACTTCGGACTGGTCAACTACTTCATCGAGAAGCTCGGCGGGCACGCCGTTCCGTGGCAGTCGAACGCGGACCTGTCGCTGCTGGTGGTGGTGATGGCGGCGTCCTGGGCCTGGACGGGCTTCTCGATGCTGCTGTTCATCGCGGCGATCAAGAACGTACCGGTGTCGTACTACGAGGCGGCCGCGCTCGACGGCGCCGGTCCCTGGCGCCAGTTCTTCAGCATCACGCTGCCGAGCATCGCGCCCACCTCGTTCATCGTCATCCTCCTCAACACGATCAACGCGATGAAGGAATACCCGGTGTTCGTCTCCCTCAACAACGGCGGACCCGGAACGTCGAACAACCTGCTTGTCCAGTACATCTATCAGACCGGCTTCCAACGGGGCCAGATCGGCTACGCGAGCGCCGCGTCATTCGTGCTCATGCTCATCCTGATGGCCGTCGCGATCATCCAGCTGATCGTCAACCGGCGGGTGGAGAACCGATGACAACCACAGACATGCCACGCCCGGTCGACGCCGCCTCCGGACGGACCGTCTCCAAGAAGCGGACCCGCGGCGCGGGCAGTGGCGGGCTCCGGCGGGCGGTGCCGGCGACGACACTGCTGTGGATCCTGGCGTGCCTCTACGGGCTGCCGGTGCTGTGGTTCATCCTCAGCTCCTTCAAACCGGCCGGGGATTTGTTCTCCTATCCGCTGACGATGGTTCCGCACCACCCCACCCTGTCGGGTTACCTGACGGCGTGGCGCAGTGCCAACTTCTCGCAGTACTTCATCAACACGACCCTCGTGTGTGTGATCTCGACGATCCTCACGGTGGGAGCCAGCTGCTGCACCGGGTACGCGCTGGCCAAGTACGACAACAAATGGCTCAAGGCGTTCTTCATCTGCATCCTGGCCACCACGATGCTGCCCGGCGAGGTCATGCTCGCCCCCGAGTTCCTGGTGGTCCGCAACCTCGGCCTCTACAACTCGTTCGCCGGCGTCATCCTCCCGGCCGTGCTCACCGCGACCGGATGCTTCATGTTCCGCCAGTTCTTCCTGACGGTTCCCGACGAACTCGTGGAAGCCGCGCGCATCGACGGCGCCCGCGAACTGTCGATCTTCCTGCGGATCATGGTGCCGCTCTCCCGGCCCATCATGCTGACCCTCGCCATCCTGTCCTTCCAGTGGCGGTGGAACGACTACATCTGGCCGCTGCTGATGCTGAACGACCCCGACAAGTTCACCGTGCAGATCGGCATCCAGAGCATCGTCGGCGCGCAGAACATCAACTGGTCGGTACTGCTCGGGGCATCGGTCATCTCCATGATCCCCCTGATCGTCATCTTCCTGGTCTTCCAGCGCTACGTCATGGGCGCCGACATCAACGCAGGACTGAAGGACTGACCGTGCCCACCCCGCTCGACCCCGGGTTCGTCCGCGCGGTGGCCGGCGCCGCCGACCGGCTGGCCGCCCCACTGGCGGCCGGCGCCGACGACGAACCCGCCGGTGTGACCCACCGTGTTCTGGCACGCCGGGTGAAGACTCTGGTCGCGGCGTACCGGTCCCCGGACTCGGCACTGCACGGCAGCAGGCAGGCCGTCGCCGCCGCGCTGACCCACCTCCGCGCCCTGCGGGCCGCGCAGACCGCCTCCGGCCTCTTCGCCGGCGGTGACAACGTGCAGTCACCGCCGGACTCCGCGTTCACGGTCAACGACGTGTGCGACGCGCACGTCCTCGCCGCGGGCGCGGGACCGGAGCTGCGCGAGGCCGCCACCGCCCTCGCCGAGATCGCCGGCGCGGCTTGCGAAAGCCTGCGGACCGGCGGCGTGCACACGCCGAACCACCGATGGGAACTGTGCGCGGCGCTGGCCCGGCTGCACCGGTCGTTCCCGGACCGCCGGCTGCTCGACCGTGTCGACGCGTGGCTCGCCGAGGGCGTCGACATCGACGCGGAGGGCCTGTACTCGGAACGCAGCGCCAACTACGCGGTGCACGTGTCCAACCCGTCGCTGCTGCTGCTGGCCGACGTCCTCGGCCGCACCGACCTGTGGGACGCCGTCGAACGCAACCTCACCGCGACCCTGGACCTCATCAGACCGGACGGCACGGTGGAGACCGTCCACTCGCGACGGCAGGACCAGAACCACCCGTTCCCGCTGGCGCCCTACCTGCCGCACTACCGGCTGCTCGCGATCCGCACCGGCCGGGGTGACTTCGGCCGGGCGGCGCGGTGGGCGGCAGCCGGCGGCGTCGACGACCCCAACCTGCTCGCCGAGACCCTCCTCACCCCCGACCTGTGCCGCCCGCTGCCGGCACCGGCGCCCGAACCCCTTCCCCGCAGCCGGTACATCACCACGGCGCGCCTGGCCGCACGGGCCTCCGCCACCGCGCACAGCGTCCTGTACGGCGGCTCGGACGTGCCCGGACACCGGCGCGTCCGCTCGGGCCTCGCCTGCAATCCCACCTTCCTGCGCCTGTTCGCCGGCGACGCCGTCCTCGACGCGGTCCGCCTCTCACGGGGGTTCTTCGACCTCGGCCCGTTCCGCGCCGCCGGCATGCGACAGCTCGCCGACGACCGGTTCCGGCTCGCCGAAACCCTCACGGCCGCCTACTACCAGCCGCTCCCGCCCGACCGGCGACGGGACGACGGCGCCTACCGGATGGCGGACGAGGGACGCTTCTCGGCCGCGATGGCCTTCCCGGACCGGCCCCGGGACGAGATCTCCCACACGACCCGCGTCGACGCGGAGCTGCGGGAGGACGGCGTTGACCTGCGGATCGACATCAGCGGTCCAAGGGTGCCCTGGGCCCTCGAACTGACCTTCCGGCCGGGCGGCGTGCCGGCGGGCGCGGTACCGATCGGCGACCAGCGCTGGTGCCTGACGACCGGGCCGATGACCTACCGGGTCGGTGACGACGAGATCCGGGTCGAGGCCCATGCCGAGGCGGGCGATCCGCTCGCCGGGCCGGACCGGAGCGAGGTGCTGCGGTACGACCCCGGGCAGGACCACACCGTGGTCGGCGGCACCGACGCGACGACCGGGAACCGCGTGTACATCGGTGGCGACGGCCCGCACACACTGACCCTCGCACTGCGCGCCCGCCGCCTGACCTCGACGAACGACGCCATGGCCGTCTCCGGAACGAAGGGCTGACCACCTCTCATGCACCTGCCGCGCCAGCTCGGCCCGCTGCACGACCTGCCGGCCACCCCCGAGGCGTACGACGCGGTCCTCGCCGACGTCGTGGCGCAGGCCCTGGCCCGCCTCACCCCCGAGGGCAGCCTCGAACACCCCGACGCCGACGACGACATCGGCGACACCTCGCTCGGTGTCACCTCCCTGCTGGCCCTCGCCTGGCAGCGCTCCAAGGACCCGCGGCTGCCGGAGGCGGTGCGCCGCAGCCTCGCCTTCCATCTGCGCGAGCGGGTCTACACCGAGGACAACCCCGGCTACCCGAACCTCACGGTCCGCGGCTCCGGCCTGCCGTACGCCCGTTACGTCCTCGAGGCGGGCGCGCACCCGATCGGGGACTGGCCCAGCACGGTGTGGGCGCTGCTCCAGGCCGTGAACATCCTCGACCTCGCGGACGGCCTGGTCGACGACGAGCAGCGCGCGGAGCTCGTCGAGGTGAGCCGCGGCTACTGGCGCTGGCTGACCGAGGCCACCTTCTTCAACCCGCAGGAGGCCGGCAACCAGGCGATCGGGTGCGTGGTCGGCGGGCTGATGCTGGCCCGCCGTCTTCCGCCCGAGGAAGGGGAGCGGGTCAGGGCGCGGGCGCTCGCCCTGTACCGGGACCGGATCCGGGCCCACCGGGTCCTGGACCGGGGCGCACTGCTGCCGCCCGAGCACGGCGGCGCCTACGACAACAACTACGGCCCGATCTCCCTGTCCTTCCTCGCCCAGGCCCACCGGATCAGCGGCGCGCGGATGTTCGCCGAGGACGGCGACGCGCTCGCCCGCTACCTCGACGCCCGCCTGACCAGCGGCGGCTTCGACAACGGCGGTCCGCGCTACAGCGAACAGCACTCCGGTTTCGAGTCGGTGCTCGGCCTGCGCTACTTCGGCGCCCGGATCGGCTCCGACCTGGGCCGCTACCGGGGCGACACCAACTGGGGCCGGCACGCGGTCAAGCCGGACGGCGGGGTCGACGGGCACTTCGCCTGGATGCTGGTCTGGCAGATCCAGGACACCACCCCCTGGCACCGGGCCCCGTCCGCCGGCCCGGCCCGCCACCAACTCCGCGCGGGTCCGGTCTCGGTGGCCTTCGACAGCCGCATGACCCCGTCCCTCATCGAGGCCGGCGGCACCTACTACCTTCCGGCGGCGGTGAACCGGCAGCACGGCTTCGGCCCGGTCCTGGACGGCTTCCTGTACTGCCGGCCGATGGGCGAGGTCCGGGTCCGGGACGTACGCGCCGACGGCCTGACCGCCAAGCTGGTGAGCAAGCCGGTCGTGGGCCGCGACCACGTCCTGCGCCACGTCCGCTCCCTGTACGTCACGGACGGCACCCGGCTCTGGGTGACGGTGGCCGCGGAGCGCCTCGACGGGACGCCCTACCTGCTGGCCGGGCTGCCGTACGCGGCGGACGACGGCGACCGGGTGCGCCGGGTCGCCGAGGGCGAGGTCGCCTCGGCGGGTGCCCTGCGCCTCACGCATCCCGCCGCGCAGGGGGTGGACGGCTTCGACGCGCGTGCCGAACTCACCCAGGAACAGGCCGCGTTCGCCCTGGCCGCCGACCCGCGCGGCTACGGCGACCCGGACGAGGGCTGGCGCCACCTGGTCACCTCCACGGCCTACGAGGCCGAACCTGCGCCGGGCGCGCCGGAGAACCTGCACGTGTTCGCCGTACGGTACGGACCCGGCGGTGACTTCACGCCGTCGTTCGAGGGCGATCTGACCGTGCGCACCGAGGCGTTCACCGCCGTCATCGGGGCCGAGGACGCCCACGGCGACCCGGAACTGGCCATCGCCGCCCGCTGAACGCTCGGCTGGAACGGCCGCGACACGCGGGATGCCGGCTGCGGCGCCGTCGTGGCCGGCGGCGCCCACCGGCCGTATGCCGGACACACCCCGCGCCCTTCAGGGCGCTGCCGCCGGACCCGCTCGGTTCAGCGACCGCTGCCCGCGTCGTACGGCGCGGGCAGCGCCGTCTCCAGGATCACCAGGTCCGCTCGGTCCCGGGTGGCGGCGACCAGGTCGGCGTTGAGCTGGTCGGTGCCCGCCACCCAGGCCACCGCCTGGTCGTGCGCCTTGCCGAACTCCTCGTGCCGGGCGACCAGCCGCCGTATGCGCTCCGCCTCGTCCGTCTCGCAGAACCACACCTCGTCCAGGGCCGGCCGCACCCGCGCCCACAAACCGTCCGCCAGCAGCAGGTAGTTGCCCTCCGTCACCACCAGCCGGGCCGTCGGCGGGACCGGGACCGCGCCCGCGAGCGGCTGCTCGAGGACCCGCTCGAAGCCCGGCGCGTACACCACGGTGTCCGTCTCCGCGCGCAGCCGCCGCAGCAGCGCCGCGTACCCGGCCGCGTCGAAGGTCGCGGGCGCCCCCTTGCGGTCCCGCAGACCGAGGCGGTCCAGCTCGACGTCGGCCAGGTGGAAGCCGTCCATCGGCACGTGCGCGGCCCACGGCTCGCCGGTGCCGTTCAGTTCCCGCACCAGATGCCCGGCGAGGGTCGTCTTGCCGGCACCGGGGCTGCCCGCGATGCCGAGGATCGCGCGCGGACCGCGTCCGGCGAGTGAGCGGGCGCGGTCGAGGAGGTCGTCGAAAGTCAGGGGCACGCAAAAAAGTGTGACACCGGGCCCGGAATGTGGCGGGCGCCACCCCCTGGAAGCCGCCCGGTGGGGAAGATGCCGGACATGACTGCACTCGGGCTGCCCGACACCATCCAGGCCTGTCTCTTCGATCTCGACGGGGTGGTCACCAAGACGGCTGTCGTGCACGCGGCGGCCTGGAAGGAGACCTTCGACGTCTTCCTGCGCGGCTACGAGGGACAGCGGCCCTTCGACTCGGTCGCCGACTACGACGAGTACGTCGACGGACGCCCCCGTGCCGACGGGGTCCGCGCCTTCCTCGGCTCCCGCGGCATCCGGCTGCCCGAGGGCGACCCGGACGACCCACCGGACGCCCCGACCGTGCACGGCCTCGGCAACCGCAAGAACGCACTGCTGCTGGAGAAGATCCGCACCGAGGGCGTCGAGGCCTACGACGGCACCCTGCGCTATCTGGAGGCGGTCCGCGCGCACGGGCTGCGCACCGCGATCGTCTCCTCCAGCGCCAACTGCCGTGACGTGCTGCGCTCGATCGGCGCCGAGCACTTCTTCGACGTCCGTATCGACGGGGTGGTGGCCGCCGAGCGCCGGCTGCCGGGCAAGCCGCGCCCCGACACCTTCCTGGCCGCCGCCCACGACCTGGGGGTCGAACCCTCCGGTGCCGCGGTGTTCGAGGACGCCCTCGCCGGAATGGACGCGGGGCGCGCGGGCCGGTTCGGATACGTCGTCGGCGTGGACCGTGTCGGACAGACGGACGCCCTGTACGCACACGGCGCGGACACGGTCGTCAAGGACCTCGCGGAGCTGGGAGGCAAGGAGTGATCACCCACCGGTCGTACGCCGTGGAACCCTGGACGGTCCGCGAGACCGCGCTCAACCTGGACGTGCTCGCGCAGAGCGAGTCCGTGTTCGCGCTGTCCAACGGGCACGTCGGCTGGCGCGGCAACCTCGACGAGGGCGAACCGCACGGTCTGCCGGGCAGCTACCTCAACGGCGTGCACGAGGTGCACCCGCTGCCGTACGCCGAGGCGGGCTACGGCTACCCCGAGTCCGGGCAGACCGTCATCAACGTCACCAACGGCAAGATCCTGCGGCTGCTGGTCGACGACGAGCCCTTCGACCTGCGCTACGGCCGCCTCGCCGCCCATGAGCGGGTGCTGGACCTGCGCCGGGGCGTCCTTGAGCGGACCTGCGAGTGGACCTCGCCGGCCGGGTCCACCGTGCGGGTCCGCTCCACCCGGCTGGTCTCGCTGACCCAGCGGGCGATCGCCGCCGTCTCCTACGAGGTGGAGGCCGTCGACCGGCGCTGCCGGATCGTGGTCCAGTCCGAACTGGTCGCCAACGAGCAACTGCCCGGGTCCGACGGCGATCCGCGGGCCGCCATGGCGCTGGAGTCGGCGCTGGAGCAGGAGGACGCCTTCTCCTCCGGGCACCGGCTGCGCCTCGTGCACCGCACCCGGCGCAGCGGTCTGCGGGTCGCGGTCGCCGCCGACCACACCGTCTCCGGCCCCGAGCGGACCTCGACGCATGCCGAGAGCGGCGTGGACGTGGCCCGGCTCACCGTCACCTCCGTGCTGGAGCCCGGGCAGCGGCTGCGGATGGAGAAGTTCGTCGCCCACGGCTGGTCCGGGGTGCGCTCGCTGCCCGCCATGGCCGACCAGGTGGACGCGGCCCTCGCGGCCGCCGCCCACGAGGGCTGGCAGGGGCTCGCCGACGATCAGCGCGGCTACCTGGACGACTTCTGGTCCCGCGCCGACGTGGAGGTGGACGGCGACGAGGAGGTCCAGCAGGCCGTACGCTTCGCCCTCTTCCACGTGCTCCAGGCCGGGGCCCGCGCCGAACAGCGGGCGATACCCGCCAAGGGCCTCACCGGCTCCGGATACGACGGGCACGCCTTCTGGGACACCGAGATGTTCGTGCTGCCCGTCCTCACCCACACCGCCCCCGGCGCAGTCGCCGAGGCGCTGCGCTGGCGGTACAACACCCTGCCGGCCGCCCGCGAGCGCGCCGCCCAGCTCGGTCTGGACGGGGCCGCGTTCCCCTGGCGGACCATCGCCGGCTCGGAGGGCTCGGCCTACTGGCCGGCCGGTACCGCCGCCTTCCACGTCAACGCCGACGTCGCCGACGCGGTGGTCCGCTATGTCGCCGCCACCGGTGACACCGACTTCGAACGGGACACCGGCGTCGAACTGCTCGTGGAGACCGCCCGGCTGTGGCGCTCGCTCGGCCACCACGACAGCCGCGGCGCCTTCCACATCGACGGCGTCACCGGCCCCGACGAGTACAGCGCGGTCGCCGACGACAACACGTACACCAACCTGATGGCCCGGGCGAACCTGCTGGCCGCCGCCGACGCCGTCGAACGCCACCCGCGCCAGGCGGCCCGGCTCGGCGTCGACGCGGAGGAGTCCGCCGCCTGGCGGGACGCCGCCGAAGCGGTGCACATCCCCTACAACCACGAACTCGGCGTCCACGAACAGCACGCCGGGTTCACCCGCTACCAGCGCTGGGACTTCGAGAACACCCGCCCCGAGCAGTACCCGCTGCTGCTGAACTTCCCGTACTTCGACCTCTACCGCAAACAGGTCGTCAAACAGGCCGACCTGGTGCTGGCGATGTACACCTGCGAGGCGTACTTCGACGAGGAGCACATCGCCCGCAACTTCGCCTACTACGAGCCGCTGACCGTCCGCGACTCGTCGCTGTCCGCCTGCTGCCAGGCCGTCGTCGCCGCCCAGACCGGGCATCTGGCCCTCGCCCACGCCTACACGGCCGAGGCCGCGCTGATGGACCTCGACGACCTGGAGCACAACACCCGCGACGGACTGCACATCGCCTCCCTCGCCGGCACCTGGATGGCACTGGTGGCCGGCTTCGGCGGGCTGCGCCACTACGACGACGGGGCCAGATTCGCCCCCCGGCTGCCGGAACGGCTGCGCCGGATCGCCTTCAGCCTGCAACTGCGCGGCAGCAGGCTGCGCGTGGAGATCGGCGCCGACAAGGCGACGTACACCCTGCTGGACGGGCCGCCGCTGATCGTGCATCACCACGGTGAGCCGGTGACGGTCGGCACGGACGGCCCGGCGGTGCGGGCGGTGCCGCCGCCCAGGCCGGGGCCGACGCCGGCGCAGCCGATGCACAGGGCGCCGAACCGGCCGAGTTGAGCGACAGCGCCCCCTTTTTTTGGGGGCGCGGGGAACCGCGCGATCAGCCACGATCAACCGGTACTCCGCAACGTATCCGCACCCCTACGGCGCCAGCGGTCGTCCGCGGCGCCGTAGGGGCTGGCCGCGCAGTTCCCCGCGCCCCTTTGGGGCGCGCTTCAGGTCAGGGCGTCGGACAGCAGCCGTACCAAGTCGCCCGTCGCGTCCGCCGCGAACAGCGCGGCGAGCGCGGCGAGCGCGCCCAGCGCGAGGACGGCCGCAGCGGCGGGCCACAACTGCGGCGGCGGGGTCGTCTGCAGCGCCGCGATCCGGCGGGTGACCGCGCGGTCGGTGAAGTTCAGGGCGCAGGCCGGGCGGGCGGCGCGGCCCGCGCTGAGCGCCGCGCGGGCCAGCGCCCGGGCGGTGGTCCCGCGGTCCCCGACCTCGGTCGCCGCCTGCTCGTCCGCCCACCGCTCCACCAGGAAGATCACGGCCGAACGGACCGGGCCGAGCAGCGGGTTGGCGGCCGCGGCGAGGGTCACCGCCGTCACCAGGTGGCCGTGCCGGTGTCTGAGGTGGGCGCGTTCGTGCGCGAGCAGCACCCGCCGCTCCGCCGGTGCCAGCGCGCCCAGCATCGCCGAGGTGACCAGGATGCGGCCCGGCCGGCCCGGGATCGCGAACGCCTGCGGCACCTCGGAGGCGGCCACCACCAGTTCGGTGTCCCGCGGATGCCCCTCGCACAGCCGCCGCAACGTCCGCCGGGTGCGCCGCTCGGCCCGCACCGCCCGCCGCACCCGCCGGACCACCACGGCCAGCGCGACGCACGCGGCGACGCCGATCACCTCGGGCACCGGGTCGGCCAGCGGGCGGCCGTCCTGGTGGGCCTCCCGGATCACCGGCGGAGCGTCGCCCAGCAGGGCTGTCGTCAGCAGGACCAGCGACCAGGTGGCCGCGGCGGCGGTCAGCACGGCGGCGGACGCCAGTACACGCGCCGCCAGCGCGGGCGCCACCCGACGGCCGATCACCGGGCTGACCAGGGGCAGCAGGACGGAGACCAGCAGCGGGGTGTAGACGTCGAACCTCATGCGCCGCCTCCGGCGAACAGGGTCCGCAGCGCCCGCTCCTCCTCCGGGCTCAGCCCGGACACGAACTGCTGGAGCGCGGCGATCGGGTCCGGGCCCCGGTCCAGGGCCTCGTGCATGGCCTCGGCGGTCAGCTCGGCCGCGTTCTTCGCCGGCCGGTAGGCGCCGCGCCGCCCGTCCGCGTCCCGCAGCACCAGGCCCTTGTCGTACAGCCGCTTCAGGATCGTGTGCACCGTGTTGTACGCGAGCCCGCCGCCGATCTCGGTCTGGATCTCGGCCGGGGTCAGGGGGCGTTCGGTCGCCCACAGGGCTGCCAGGACCTCGCTCTCCAGTTCTCCGGCGCTGCGCCGCTCCGCCCTTCCGCGGGACCCTGTGCCAGCCATGGCACAACCTTACAGCGCGTAGTGCCGCCGTTCGTATGGCCGTCCCCGCGCTGCCTCCGCCGGTAAGTCCGGTTAGTTTGTCAGTGTTTGTCCCTGAAGCCCATGGAGGGTCCTGCGGGCCGCAGAGGAACAGGGGTGGGTGCCTCGATGGTCCCGAACGTGAACGCCACGCCCGTCATGGGCCGCCGGGGACTCTACTGGCAGAGCGGTGCCTGCCTGGTGCTGCTGCTCGGCGCGGGCTGGCTGGTGCGGCGGCACTGGCCGGCCGTCGCGCGCGGGGCGGTCCGGCTCGCCGGCGCCGACCAGGGCTGGCTGCTGGTGGCGGCGATGGCGGCGCTCGGCACCTGGGTGTGCTCGGCGCTCGCCCAGCAGGGCGCGGTCACACCCCGGCTGCCCGGCGGACGGCTGGTCGCCGCGCAGTTCGCCGCCTCGGCCGCGGGCCACGTGCTGCCCGCCGGGCTCGGCGCGGGCGCGGTGAACCTGCGGTTCCTGATGCGCTGCGGACTTCCGGCGGGCCGCGGTGCGTCGGCCCTCGCGGTCAAGGCGGCCGTCGGTGCCGTGGTCCGGCTGGTCCTCATCGCCGTGCTCGCCCCCGCCTGCCCGGGGCTGCTGCGGATCCCGCACGTGTCCGCGGCCGCGCTCCTCGCCGTGGCCGGCGTGGCCGTCCTGGCCGGGGTGCTGCTCCGGGTCCGGGTGTGGCCCCGCTGCCGGGGCGCGGTGGCCGCCGTGGCCGCCGACATCCGGGCCCTGCACGCCCGTCCGGTCCGCGCGGCCGCGCTGTGGGGCGGGTCTGTCGCCTTCGCCGGGCTGCACGCGCTGGTCCTCTTCGCCGTCACCCGGGCGGTCGAACTTCCGCTGTCCCCGGCCAGGGTGGCGCTGCTCTACCTCGCCGCGAGCGGCGCTGCCGCACTGCTGCCCACCCCGGGCGGCTGCCCACCCCGGGCGGCCTCGGCTCCCTCGACGCGGCCCTCGCGTTCGCTCTCACCGCCTCCGGAACCCCGGCCGTCGCGGCCGCCTCCGCCGTGCTCGGCTACCGGCTGCTGACCGTGTGGCTGCCGCTGCTGCCCGGTCTGCTGGTGCTCGGGGTGCTGATCCGGCGCCGGGCGCTGTGACCGGGCGGGCGTTTCCCGGCGGCCCGCATCAGGTAGGAGTCCGGTGTCGTCGGCCGACAGGAGGGGGATCGGTATGCCAGCGCACGAGACCGGGGGCCGGCTGGGGGAGGAGTTCTTCACACCGGGGACCTCGTCCTTCGCCGGGTTCCTCGCCGCCCACCGGCCCGAACTGCTGCCCACCCGCAGTCCGCTGCCCCCGGGCACGGTCGCCGCGCCCGACACCTTCCCGCACGGCACCACCGTCCTCGCCCTCGCCTTCCGCGACGGCGTGCTGATCGCCGGCGACCGCAGGGCCACCATGGGCAACCTCATCGCCCAGCGCGACCTGGAGAAGGTGCACCCCGCCGACGACCACACGGCGGTCGCGTTCGCCGGCACGGTCGGGCTCGCCGTCGACATGGTCAAGCTCTACCAGGTCGAACTGACCCACTTCGAGAAGATCGAGGGCCTCCCCATGACCCTCGACGGCAAGGCCCGCCGGCTCGCCACGATGATCCGGGAGAACCTCGGCCAGGCCATGCAGGGCCTCGCCGTCGTCCCGCTGCTCGCCGGTTACGATCCCAAGGCGCCGGCGGGGGCACGCGGCCGCATCTTCAGCTTCGACATCGCCGGCGGCCTCTACGAGAAGCGCGCGTTCCACGCCGAGGGCAGCGGCTCGCCGTACGCGGCGGGCGCCCTGAAGAAGCTGTACCACCCCGGCCTCACCCGCCGCGAGGCCGCCCTGGCCGCACTCCAGGCGCTGTACGACGCGGCCGACGACGACTCGGCGACCGGCGGCCCCGACCTCAACCGCCGTATCTTCCCGCTGGTCTCGGTCATCACGGAGGACGGCTTCGAACGGCTGCCGGAGGCCGAGACGGCGGAGCTGACCCGGGACATGGTCGACCAGCGCCGCACGCGCCCGGACGGTCCCGGCGCCACCCCCTGACTCACGGCGCGGCCACCGGTCTCTCGGCCGCGTCGTCCGGGGTCCCCGCGTCCGGGATCCATCGGGCGGCCACGCACACGCAGAGCCCGAGCCACCCGGCCGCGAACAGCCAGCCGCCGATCACGTCGGTGCACCAGTGCACGCCGAGGAAGACCCGGGTGGCCCCCACGGTGAGCCCCCAGCAGGCGACGGCGGCGCACCAGGTCGTACGGCCGCGCGGGGCCCGCGTCCGGATCGCGAGGATCACGAGGCCCGCGGCGAGCGCGGCCGTGGTGGTGTGGCCGGAGGGGAACGACCAGCCGGAGGCCGACGCCTGCCAGTCGGCCTGCGGCGGCCTGGGCCGGGCGACCAGTTCCATCACGGCGAGCCGGGCCGCCTGGCCCAGAGCGAGGCAGCCGGCGCCGAGCAGCGCGGCGACCAGCCGCTGCCGCCGGGTGCGGCCCACGACCGCTCCGGCCGCCACGACCAGGGCGTACGGCACGATCCCGGTGCCGGTCGCGGTGATCCCCCGGGCCACGGCCACCGCCATGTCCGGACGATGCCCGAGGGACCAGGCCAGCAGCGCGCGGTCCGGGGCGAGCGGGGCACCGTGCCGGCCGGTCACGACCAGAGCCAGCACCACGAACGCGGCCCACGCCCCGAACGCGGCACTTCCCGCGAATTCCGCGGTCTTCTTGCGGTCCATGACGTCGGCGACGGCCCTCTCGGTGCGGTGACCACGAAGATGTAGACGGTCTACTCGAATGTAGACGATGGCCCTTCGGCCGGTGTCCGGGGGTGTACGTGTCCACGTCCGGTTGCTGCTTTTGCCGCACCATTACCAGTTCATGACCGACTGGCTACACGGGTGTAGTCATCATGGTCGGCGGAGTAAGGCATGCCTTCACTAAGTTCGAGCCAAAGGGCGGGGACGGGCCTGCCGGGGAGGGCTGGGGCGGATGTGGGACGACGCGTTTCCTAGTTTCCTGATCGGGCTGCGGGAAGGTCTCGAAGCCGGGCTGATCGTCTCGATCCTCGTCGCCACGCTGGTGCGGGCCGGGGCCAGGAACCGGCTGGCACAGGTGTGGACGGGTGTCCTGGCCGCGATCGCGCTGGCGATGAGCTTCGGCGCGGTCCTCACCTTCACCGCCGCCTCGCTCTCCGAGACCGCCCAGGAGGCCTTCGGCGGCACCCTCAGCGTGATCGCGGTCGCCTTCGTCACCGCGATGGTCTTCTGGATGCGCCGCTCGGCGCGCAGCCTGGCCGGTGAGATCAAGGAGAAGGTCACCGGCGCCCTGGGCATGGGCGCGGGCGTGCTGATCCTCACCTCGTTCCTCGCGGTCGGCCGCGAGGGCCTGGAGACCGCGCTGTTCCTGTGGACCACCGCCCGCGCGGCCGGCGAGTCCGCGGGCCCGCTGACCGGCGCCGGGATCGGCCTGGTCCTGGCGGCCGGCCTCTGCTGGGGCCTGTACCGCCGCGTACTGAAGATCAACCTCACGAAGTTCTTCACCCGCACGGGCGCGGTGCTGATCGTGATCGCCGCCGGCGTCCTCGGCTACGGGCTGCGCGACCTCCAGGAGGGCGGCGTCCTTCCGGGCGACGCCGCGTACGCCTTCGACCTCGGCGCCCACATCGACGCGGGCTCCTGGTACAGCACCCTCGTCCAGGGCGTCCTCAACATCACCCCGGCGATGACCTGGCTCCAGGTGACCGGGTACGCCGGCTATCTCGCGGTCGTGATGACCCTGTTCGTGCGGGGCGTGCGCGGAGCGGCGGGGGCCCGTGCCGGTGTGCCGCGGCCGGCGGCCGGAGAGAGCGAGCCGCGGGTGGCCGCCGACGGGTCCGGGCCGCGGCTCGGAGCCGAGGGGGCCGAGTCCCGGCCCGCCGGGAAGCCCGAGCCGCAGGCACAGCCGGACCCCGCGGTCCGTCGGCCGGAGCCGGGCCCGAAGTCCGCCGGGGTGCCGCGCGGCCGTCCCGCCTGGCTGGTCCCGGTCGCCGTGGTCGCCGTTCCCGTGGTCGTCGCCGGGCTCGTCGTCGCCCTTGCCCGGCCCAAGCCGAGCAGCGGGCAGACCGTCGCCGTCTCCGAGACCGAGTGCGGCAAGGGCTTCACCGCGCCGAAGCCGGGCCGGCGGACCTTCCGGATGCAGAACACCGGCAGCAAGACCGCCGAGGTGTATCTGATCGACCCGAGCACCGACTCGGTCTACGGCGAGATCGAGGGCCTCGCCCCCGGCACCACCCGCGACCTGGTCGCCACCGTGGCCGGCGGCACCTACGCCTGGCGCTGTGTCCCCTCCGGCGGCAAGGCCGTCACCTCCGGGTCCGTCACCGTCAGCGGTGGCGGAAGCAGCGCCAAGGCGGTCGTACCGGTCTCCGAGAACGACCTCGCCGCGCCGCTGAAGGCCTACAAGGCGTACGTCGAACAGGGCCTGGCCACCCTCGTCACCCAGACCCGCACGCTCGACGCCGACATCGCCGGCGGCCACCTCGACAAGGCCCGCACCGACTGGCTGACCGCCCACCTCACCTACTCCTCCCTCGGCGCCGCCTACGGCACCTTCGAGGACTTCGACAAGAAGATCAACGGCCGCGCCGACGGTCTTGCGGGCGGGGTCGCCGACAAGGACTTCGCCGGGTTCCACCGGGTCGAGTACGGGCTGTGGCACGACCAGTCCGCCGACCAGCTGAAGGGTCCGGCACAGGCGCTCGCGGACGCGGCCGCCGGGCTCCGGCAGGCGTTCCCCGCCCAGGACTTCGACCCGGGCGACCTGCCGCTGCGCGCCCACGAGATCCTGGAGAACACCCTCCAGTTCGAGCTGACCGCCGACACCGACGAGGGCAGCGGCACCAACCTCGCCACCGCGAACGCCAACCTCGCGGGCACCCGCGAGCTGCTCACCGTACTGCGGCCGCTGCTGACCACCCGGGCGCCGAAGCTGCTGCCGGCCGTCGACGCGGACATCGCCCGCCTTCAGAAGCTCCTGGACGCCGAGCACCAGGGCGCGGCCTGGACCCCCGTCGAGAAGCTCGACGCCGTCACCCGGCAGCGCGTCGGCGGAGCCACCGGGCAGCTCCTCGAGGACCTCGCCCCGGTGCCGGACCTCCTGGAGATCAGGAAGTCCGCCTGATGAACCCCGCAGAGCACCCGCACCCGTACGACGAAGGGAACCCTCCGATGTCCGCTGCCGACACCCCGTCCTGCCCGGTGGGCGCCGGCCGCCGCTCCTTCGTGCGGACCGCGCTGGGCGCCGGGGCCGCGGGCGCGGTGCTGGCCGGCGGCGGCTTCGCGCTGAGCCAGGCCGGCGGCACCGCCGAGGCCGGGGCCGCCGACGCGAGCAGCACCACGAAGGTCCCCTTCCACGGCGCCCACCAGGCCGGCATCCTCACCCCGGCCCCGGCCGCCGCCACCTTCGTCTCCCTCGACGTCATCGCCGACAGCAGGCAGGAGCTCGCCGACCTGCTGAAGACGATCACCGCACGGGCCCGGTTCCTCACCTCCGGCGGCGCCCCCGAAGACCTCGGCGTCGGCGCGCCGCCCGCCGACAACGGCATCCTCGGCCCCGAGGTCCCCTCCGACGCGCTGACCGTCACCGTCGGCGTGGGCGCCTCCCTGTTCGACGACCGCTACGGCCTGGCGAAGGCGAAGCCGGCCCGGCTGACCCCGATGCGGACCTTTCCCAACGACAACCTGAGGGCCGCCGAATGCCATGGCGACCTCTCGCTGCAGATCTGCGCCAACAGCACGGACACCGTGCTGCACGCGCTGCGGGACATCGCCAGGCACACCCGTGGTGCCATGCAGATCAAGTGGCGGATCGACGGCTTCCAGAACGCCCCGCGGCCGACCGGCGCCCAGCGCAACCTGCTCGGCTTCAAGGACGGCATCGCCAACCCGGACGTCACCTCGGCCCGGGAGACCGACCGGCTGATCTGGGTCGGTGAGGGGCAGGGCGAGCCGGCCTGGACGGCGGGCGGCAGCTACCAGGTCATCCGGATCATCCGGATGCTCGTCGAGTTCTGGGACCGGGTCTCGCTCAGCGAGCAGGAGCTGATGTTCGGCCGCCGCAAGGACACCGGCGCCCCGCTGGACGGTGCCAAGGAGACCGACATCCCCAACTACGCCAAGGACCCGAAGGGCAACGCCATCCCGCTGGACGCCCACATCCGGCTCGCCAACCCGCGCACCGCCAAGACCGACGCCTCCCGCATCCTGCGCCGCGGCTACAACTACGACCGGGGGATCGACAGCGTCGGCAACCTCGACATGGGCCTGGTCTTCTGCTGCTACCAGCAGGACGTCCGGCGCCAGTTCGAGGCCACCCAGACCCGGCTCATCGACGAGCCCCTCGTCGACTACATCTCGCCGACCGGCGGAGGCTACTTCTTCGCCCTGCCCGGTGCGAAGAACGCCAGGGACTGGCTGGGGAGCGGGCTGCTGGCGGCCTGACCGGCAGGCCGGGCTTTACCTTCTCATGACGTTCTCTTGGTGAAGGCCTGGTGCGGGCGCTACTGCGAACGATGTGCAAGTACGGGAAGATGGCACAAGGCTGCCGCCGGCAGCTGCCCGTCGCCCGACCGAAGGATGTCGCCTCCCGATGACGGCCGCCCCTGGCTCCGCTCCGTCCCTCCCCGCCCAGGCCGAGACCAAGCGCTCGGCCTGGCGTCGTGTCCGAGGCTCCATGACACGCCAGGAGTGGATCAGGGTCGGCGGGATGGCCGGCTTCGTGCTGGCCCTCCACGTCATCGGCTGGGGCACCCTGGTCGGGATCATCGCCCCGCAGCACTTCAGCGTGGGCACCGAGTCCTTCGGCATAGGCATCGGCGTGACCGCCTACACCCTCGGCATGCGGCACGCCTTCGACGCGGACCACATCGCGGCCATCGACAACACCACCCGCAAGCTGATGGGAGCGGGGCAGCGGCCGCTGTCGGTCGGTTTCTGGTTCTCCCTCGGCCACTCCAGCATCGTCTTCGGGCTCGCCCTGCTGCTCTCGTTCGGCATGAGGACCCTGGCCGGACCCGTTCGGGACGACGGCTCGCACCTCCACGAGGTCACCGGCCTGATCGGTACGACGGTCTCCGGCACCTTCCTCTACCTCATCGCCGGCATCAACCTGGTCATCCTGGCCGGCATCTGGAGGGTGTTCCGGCAGATGCGCTCCGGCGCCTACGACGAGGCCGCGCTGGAGACCCAGCTGAACAACCGCGGCTTCATGAACCGCTTCCTCGGCCGGGTCACCGGCTCGATCAGCAAGCCCTGGCAGATGTACCCGCTCGGCCTGCTGTTCGGGCTCGGCTTCGACACCGCGACCGAGATCGCCCTGCTGGTCCTGGCCGGCTCCGGCGCCGCCTCCGGGCTGCCCTGGTACGCCATCCTCACCCTGCCGGTGCTCTTCGCGGCCGGGATGTCGCTCCTCGACACCATCGACGGCTCGTTCATGAACTTCGCCTACGAGTGGGCGTTCTCCAAGCCGGTCCGCAAGGTCTACTACAACCTCACCATCACCGGCCTGTCCGTGGCCGTCGCCCTGATCATCGGCACCGTGGAACTCCTCGGCCTCCTCGCCGACAAGATGGACCTGCACGGCGCCTTCTGGGACTGGATCTCGGGCCTCGACCTCAACACCGTCGGCTTCGTCATCGTCGGCCTCTTCTTCGCCACCTGGGTGATCGCCCTGCTGATCTGGAAGGCGGGCCGCATCGAGGAGAAGTGGACCACCGGCCTCGCCCCCGCGCCCGCCGAGCAGACCGAGGGCTGAGCGGGGGGCTGAGCCGGGCGGGCCGGGGGAGCGGCGGCGTCGTCAGCCCCGTACCTTCAGGTCCGCCCGCCATTTGACGATCTGCTTCTCCGCGTCGCCGGTGTACGACCACGGGGTGCGGGTCGCGCGCCGCCCCTGGAGCCGCAGCAGGGCCGTGGCGAGATCCGTGACACCCGCCTGACAGGCCGCGTGCGTCAGGTAGTTGAGGTCACGCAGCTCGCCGGGGGCGACGGGAGCCTCGCCGCGCTGGGCGATCCAGCGCTCCCAGGTGCGCCGTACGTCGCTGACCGCGCCGTCGTGCTTCCAGTGCTGGCTCAGCGCGACCGTGTTCTGCTGTCCCTGCGCCGCGTCCAGCGCGTACCGGAACTCCTCGACGCGGGCGTACTGCACCAGGACGGGCAGCGGGCACCCCGACGGGGCGACCCCGGCCGCGTCCCGGGCGAAGTCGTACATCAGGCCGTGCGTGCCGTGCCAGCGCGCGGAGTAGTAGTGGAGCACCTGGAGATGGCCCTCCACGTTGTACGGGTCGCGCCGGTGCAACTCGTCCCACCATCGGGCGAGTTCCTGCCGGCGGACCCCGGTCGGATACAGCCGGGCCACCGAGATCAGGGAGACCCAGGGAGTGGGGTCCTGTGGGAAGGCGTCGGCGGCGGCCAGGCAGGCCAGCACGGCGGTGTCGATCCTGGCCCGGTCGATCGGGACACCCCGGCCCGCCGAGATGGCCAGGGTGAACGCCCGGGCCGTCTCGGTCGCCGCCCGCAGCATCAGCGCGTCGGCGCCGTGCGGCTCGGCGGCCAGCCAGGACTCGGCCGTGGAGTTGCCCGCGCAGGCCTGTGCCAGCAGCCGTACCCGGTGCCCCCGGGCCAGCCAGTCGGGGCCGGTGGCCCGGAGCAGTTCCCTGAGGCCCTGCCAGCGGCCGATGACGATGTCCTGACGGGCCGAGGTGAGGGATTCGTCCCCGCAGTCCGGGTCGAAGTCGGGGACGAAGCGGTCGCGCGCCATCGGCTCGTACCTCAGAAATCGGTGGGGAGGCCTTCGTAAGCCTGGGCCTGCGCGGTCACGTGGTCGTCGGGGACGTAGTCGGCCGCCACCGCACGGGCGGCGTCCAGCTTGGCCGGCCGGTAGTAGTCGCTGCCCTGCCTCCAGTACCAGAGCATCGGGACCAGGCCGACGGCCAGACCGCCGATGCCGATCGAGATCGCGGCGGTGCTCAGCTCGCCCAGCGACTCGGCGAAGATCCAGAACATGAACGCCGCGCCGAGCAGCGGCCACAGCCCGCCGAACAGGAAGTTGCCCGCCGACTTGAAGAGCATCTTGCGGTAGGCGACGACCACCGCGAGGCCCGCGAGGCCGTAGTAGACGGCGATCTGCAGGCCGATCGCCGAGATGGCGTCGGAGAGGATCTCACCGACCGAGCCCAGCGCGTTGGAGGCGATGAACAGGGTCAGCGCCACCGCGCCCACCACGGCGATCGCCACGTGCGGGGTGTTCCAGGTGCGGTGCACCCTGCCCAGCGCCGTCGGCATCGTACGGTCACGGCCCATCGCGAACAGCGAGCGGGTGACCTGGATGAGGGTGGTCTCCAGGGTGGCGATGGTGGACAGCATCACGGCGACGACGAGCAGCTTTCCGCCCCAGCCCGGCAAGATCTCCTCGCCCAGCACGCCCAGTACGTTGGCGTCGTTCGCCGCGATCTGGTCCGAGGACAGGATGACGTTCACGGCGATGGTGAACACCTCGAACAGGGCGAAGACGATGCCGACGCCGATCAGGCCCGCGAGGCCGGTGGTACGGCGGGAGTTGCGGGTCTCCTCGCTGAGGTTGCTGGTGACGTCCCAGCCCCAGTAGTAGAAGGCGGCGATCAGCGCGCCCGAGGCGAACCCGGAGACGCCGTCGAAGTGGGAGAAGCCCAGCCAGGACCAGTCGAAGGTGCGGGCGTTGCCGGTGTGGAAGAGGGCCAGCACCGCGAACAGCAGCAGGATCGCCAGCTCGATGCCGGACATCAGCAACTGGGCGCGCACGGTGAGCCGGGCGCCGCCGAGCACCACCGCCAGCATGATGAGGAACCAGGCGGCGCCGACCACCGTGGACAGGGCCACGTTGTCGGCGAGGCCCGCGTCGAACAGGGACAGCGTCATGGACCCGGCGGGCAGGGAGCCGGCCACCATGAAGATGGTCGCGGACACCACCAGCGCCCAGCCGCTGACGAAGCCCAGGAAGGGATGCAGGGTGCGGCCCACCCAGGAGTAGCTCGCGCCCGCGTTCACGTCGATGCGGCCCAGGTAGCTGAAGGCGAGCGCGATGCCCAGCATCGGTATCGCACACCACAGCAGGGCGGCCGGACTGGCCAGCCCCACCGCCCCGACCAGTACCGCGGTGGTCGCGGCCAGCGAGTAGGCGGGGGCACTGCCCGCGACGGCCATGACCACGGTGTCGAACGTGCCGAGGGCATTGGCCTGGAGCCCTCTGCCCCTGATGTTGCTCATGGTTGTGCTGCTTTCCGGTCGTGCAGGGCGCACGGGAGTGCAGACCCGCGGTGGTACGGGTGGGGGGTGCACGACCCGCCCCGTACCCGGTGAGGGATGGCCTCGAGCAGGGGGCCGGTCGGAAGGAGAAAGGGGCGGTGAAGGCCGCGTGCCCAGAGTCGGCGAACGGTCACACCGCGTGTGTGGGTGTGACTATAGCGGCACTCTTTAGCCTTTCAAGCTGACCGTCCGGTAATCACATATGCCGCCCGAGGCTGAAAACCGTCACACCGGAAGCAGTGGTCAGGTCGCCCCCTCAGTCCTCCAGCCGGTCGAGCTGCCGCAGCTTGTTGGTGGCGTCCAGGGCCGCGACCTTGTACGACTCCGCGAGCGTCGGGTAGTTGAACACCGCGTCCACCAGATAGTCGACCGTGCCGCCGCAGCCCATCACAGACTGACCGATATGGATGAGTTCTGTCGCTCCGCTGCCGAAGCAGTGCACACCGAGCAGCCGCCGGTCCTCGGGGGAGACCAGAAGCTTGAGCATGCCGTGCGAGTCGCCGATGATCTGGCCCCGGGCCAGTTCCCGGTAGCGGGCCACCCCGACCTCGAACGGTACGCAGTCCTCGGTGAGCTGGTCCTCGGTCCGGCCGACGAAGCTGATCTCGGGGATGGTGTAGATACCGATGGGCTGGAGGTTGTCCATCTGCCCGACCGGCTCCCCGCAGGCGTGGTACGCGGCGACCCGGCCCTGCTCCATCGAGGTCGCGGCGAGCGCGGGGAAGCCGATGACGTCGCCGACGGCGTAGATGTGCGGCACCTCGGTGCGGAAGTGCTCGTCCACCGTGATCCGGCCGCGCCGGTCCGCGGACAGGCCCGCCTTGTCCAGATCCAGCCGGTCGGTCAGGCCCTGGCGGCCCGCCGAGTACATCACCGTGTCCGCCGGTATCTTCTTGCCGCTCTCCAGCACGGTCAGCGTGCCCCGGGGGTGCCGTTCGACGGCGGCGACGGTCTCCCCGAACCGGAAGGTGACGGCCAGGTCCCTGAGGTGGTACTTGAGCGACTCCACGACCTCGACGTCGCACATGTCGAGCATGGCGGCGCGCTTCTCGACGACGGTGACCTTGCTGCCGAGCGCGGCGAACATGCTGGCGTACTCCATGCCGATGACGCCGGCGCCGACGATGACCATGGAGCGCGGCACCCGCTCCAGGGACAGCACGTTGTCCGAGTCCATGATGGTGCTGCCGTCGAACTCGACGCTGTCCGGGCGCGCCGGCCGGGTGCCGGTGGCGATGATGATGTGCTCCGCGCTCAACAGCCTCTCGTTGCCGGTCGGTTCGCGCAGGGCGACGGTGTGCGGGTCGATGAACCGGCCGATGCCGGAGCAGAGGGTGACGTGGTTGCGGGAGAGCTGGTTGCGGATGACGTCCACCTCGCGTCCGACCACGTGCTGGGTGCGCGCGGTCAGGTCGGCGACGGTGATGTCCTCCTTCAGCCGGTAGCTCTGGCCGTACAGGTCGCGCTGGGTCAGGCCGGTCAGGTAGAGGACCGCCTCGCGCAGGGTCTTCGAGGGGATGGTCCCGGTGTGGATGGACACCCCGCCGACCATGTCGGGGCTGTCGACGACGGCGACCCGGCGGCCGAGCTTGGCCGCGGCGATGGCGGCCTTCTGACCGCCGGGTCCGGAACCGATGACGAGCATGTCGAAGTCGGGCACCCTGTGGAGTCTGTCAGCAGCCGCCCCCGCTTCGAAAGGGTGAACGGGCAACCTTCGCGTGAAATCCGGTACGGACCTGGGCTGTTGGGCGTCTCCCGGCGGCCGCCACCTCGGCCGCCGGGACGGGTGCGGCGGCGCCGGCACCCTCGCGCACGCCCGCGGCCCCGGTCAGGGCAGGAGCCGCTCGATGCAGTTCGGTCCCTCGCGCTCCATCTTCTTCCTGGCCCATTCGAGGGTGGCCGGGGTGACGTCCCGGCCCGACGCCATCACCAGGTCTTCGGGCGCCACCCCGGTGCCGGGGGCGCTGTGCAGCAGGGAGTCCGGGGTGGCACGGTCGTCGGGCGACCGGGACGCTTCGGGTTCTGAGGTCGACATGGTCCCTCCTTCGCGGAGCGGGTGCACACTCTCACGATTGCCCGCCCGGCCGCACCGCGCATCCCGGGAAGCAATTCGCCCCTTTCGGGCTGTATGGTGACCGTACATCCGTACCGGGGAGGCCGTCACGATGGCCGAGCAGCCCTTCCACCAGAACGCGCCCGGGAGCCCCCGCTACCTGCCGATCGCCGAACACGGGCTGATCGGCGATCTGCGCAGCGTGGCTCTGGTGGGCAGCAACGGCACGATCGACTGGTACTGCAGCCCGTCCTTCGACGCCCCCAGCGTCTTCGCCGCCGTCCTGGACGCCGAGCGCGGCGGGTTCTTCGCCCTGGCCGCGGCCCTGCCGGCCCGGACCAAGCAGTTCTACTTCCCCGACACCAACGTGCTGATCACGCGGTTCTACACCGACGAGGGTGTCGGCGAGGTCCAGGACTTCATGCCGGTGACGAGCGACTCGGCCGAGTGCGAGCGGCACCGGCTGATCCGCCGGGTGCTGTGCGTGCGCGGCACCGTGCCCTTCCGGGTCCGGGTGGCCCCCCGCTTCAACTACGGCGCCGACCCGCACACCCTGCGCCTGCTCGACGGCACCGCCCTCTTCGAGTCCGCGGACAGTGCCCTGCTGCTCACCTCCACGGTGGCCCTGGAAGGTGACGGTCCGGACGCCTGCGCCGACTTCAAGGTCTCCGAGGGCGAGTCCGCCGTCTTCGCCCTCGACCAGGCCGGCGAGGGCATCGCCCCGCGCGGCTGCGCCCGTGTCGAAGCCGAACAACAGTTTGAGACCACGGTCTGCTACTGGCGCCGCTGGCTGCACCAGTCCCGCTACCGGGGCCGCTGGCGCGAGATGGTGCACCGCTCCGCGCTCACCCTCAAGCTGCTCACCTACGCCCCCACCGGCGCCATCGTCGCCGCGCCCACCACCAGCCTCCCCGAGCAGTTCGGCGGCGAACGCAACTGGGACTACCGCTACGTCTGGATCCGCGACGCCGCCTTCGCCGTCTACGCCCTGCTGCGGCTCGGCTTCAGCAGCGAGGCGGCGGCCTTCATGAAGTTCGTGACCACCTACATCAGCCCCGGCGACAGCTTCGCCTCCGGCCCGCTGCAGATCATGTACGGCATCGACGGCCGCACCGACCTGCCCGAACGCGAACTGACACACCTGGACGGCCACTGCGGCTCCGCCCCGGTCCGGATCGGCAACGGCGCGGCCGGGCAGCTCCAGCTCGACATCTACGGCGCCCTCATCGACTCGATCTACCTCTACGACAAGTGGGCCGAGCCCATCTCCAGCGCCCAGTGGGACGACGTCACCCGCCTCGTCGAATGGGTCTGCGATCACTGGGACCAGCCCGACGAGGGCGTCTGGGAGACCCGCGGCGGCCGCAAGAACTTCCTCTACTCCCGGCTGATGTGCTGGGTCGCCGTCGAGCGGGCCATCCGCCTCGCCAACCGGCGCGGCCTGCCCGCCGAACTGCAACGCTGGCAGCGGTGCCGCGACACCATCTACCGGCGGATCATGGACCGCGGCTGGTCCGAGCGGCGCCGCGCCTTCGTCCAGCACGAGGGCGGCGAGGTCCTGGACGCCTCGGTCCTCATGATGCCCCTGGCCAAGTTCATCGCCCCGACCGACCCCAAGTGGCTGTCCACCCTGGACGCCCTCACCGAGGACCTGGTCTCCGACTCCCTCGTCTACCGCTACGACCGGCAGGCCAGCCCCGACGGACTCCGCGGTGACGAGGGCACCTTCTCCATCTGCTCCTTCTGGTACGTGGAGGCCCTGGTGCGCGCCGGACGCGTGGACGAGGCCCGGCTCGCCTTCGAGAAGATGCTCACCTACGCCAACCATCTCGGCCTGTACGCCGAGGAGATCGGCCGCACCGGCGAGCAACAGGGCAACTTCCCGCAGGCGTTCACCCATCTCTCCCTCATCAGTGCCGCCTTCAACCTGGACCGCGCGCTGGGCTGAGAGCTCGTCACGCGGTCACCAGGCCGGCCCAGTGCTCGGCGTCACGCAGGTCCCCGTGCCGCAGACGGACGCGAGACACGCACGGCGCGCCGGTGACGCTGCCCGCGCCGGCGGCGCAGGCGCCGACGGCTCCGCACGAACGGGCCGCGCACGACCTCCGGGTGCTGTGCCGCGGCGCCGTCCACGGCCCCGGAGCCGCCCCCGCGTCACCGCCTTCGACCGCACCCGGGACCCGGACGGGGCGAGGGGTCAGGACAGCGGCTGCTCCGCCCAGATGACCTTCCCGGCGGGCGTGTAGCGGGTGCCCCAGCGCTCGGCGAGCTGCGCGACCAGGAACAGGCCCCGGCCGCCCTCGTCGGTGCTCGCCGCGTATCGCAGGTGCGGCGAGGTGGTGCTGGCGTCGGAGACCTCGCAGATCAGCGTCCGGTCGCGCAGCAGCTGTACCCTGATGGGCGCCCGGCCGTGCCGGATGGCGTTGGTGACCAGCTCGCTGAGGATCAGCTCGGTGGCGAACGACAGCCCGTCCAGGTCCCAGTCGGCGAGCTGCCGGGTCACCTTGGCCCGCACCTCGGAGACGGCCGCGGGATCGGCCGGCACCCGCCACTCGGCGATCCGGTCCGCGCCGAGCGCCCGGGTGCGGGCGACGATCAGCGCCACGTCGTCGCCGGGACGGGCCGGCAGCCGCTCCAGCACGGCCGCACAGGTGTCGTCGGGGGTGCTGCCGGCCGCCGACTCCAGGGCGCCGGCGAGCAGTTCGAGGCCCTCGTCGATGTCCCGCCGCCGGTCCTCGACCAGCCCGTCGGTGTAGAGGACCAGACTGCTGCCCTCGGGCAGCTCCAGCTCGGCCGTCTCGAAGGGCAGCCCGCCCACCCCCAGCGGCGGACCGGCCGGCACGTCCGGGAACTCCACGCTGCCGTCGGGTCTGGCCAGCGCCGGCGGCGGATGACCGGCCCGGGCCACCGTGCAGCGCCGGGACACCGGGTCGTAGATCGCGTACAGGCAGGTCGCCCCGGTGATCGTGGCCATGCCGTCCGCGGGGGTCTCGTCCTGGTCGATACGGTTCACCAACTCGTCCAGCAGGCCCAGCAGCTCGTCGGGCTGCAGGTCGAGCGCCGCGAAGTTGTGCACGGCGGTGCGCAGCCGCCCCATGGTCGCCGCCGCGTGCAGCCCGTGCCCCACCACGTCCCCGACCACCAGCGCCACCCGGGCCCCGGACAGCGGCAGCACGTCGAACCAGTCGCCGCCCACACCCGACTGGGCCGGCAGATAGCGGTAGGCGATGTCCAGGGCGCTCTGCGCGGGCAGGCTGCGCGGCAGCAGACTGCGTTGCAGGGTCACCGCCATGCTGTGCTCGCGCGTGTAGCGGCGGGCGTTGTCGATGGAGACGGCGGCCCGCGCCACCAGCTCCTCCGCGAGGGCAAGCTCCTCGGTGTCGAACGGCGCGGCCTTCTGCGAACGGCAGAAGTTGGCCAGCCCCAGCACCAGGTTCCCGGCCCGCAACGGCACCGTGATCAGCGAGTGGATGCCGAACTCCAGAATCCGCCCGGTCAGTTCCACGTCCTGCGCCCGCCAGCCGGGCGCGTCCCGCAGCCGGGGCTCGACGACGGACTCGCCGGTCTCCAGACAGCGGCCCTGCGGCGAGGACGGCACGAACTCGAACCGCTCCCCGACCGGGTACAGCGGGGCGTCCTTGCGGACCCCGGCGGACGCCACCCGGCGCAGCGCGTCCCCGGGCTTGGGCTCCTCGCCCTTGAGGACCGCGTCGTACAGGTCGATGGTGGCGTAGTCCGCGAACCGCGGCACGGCCAGCTCCGTCAGCTCCTCGGCGGTGCGGGTGACGTCCAGGCTGGTGCCGATGCCCACCCCGGCGTCGTACAGCATGTTCAGGCGCTCGCGGGCCACCTCGGCGCGCCCGGACAGGGCGCGCAGCTCCGTGGAGTCGCGCAGCGTGATGACGCTGCCGGGCGGGCCGCCGCGCACCTCGATGGGGCGCTGGTTGACGGCCAGCAGCCGGTCCTTGACCAGGTGCACCTCGTCGGTGGCGACCCGTCCCGAGGCGATCAGTGTCGACGTCTGGGCGTCCAGGCCGAGGTCCACGACCCGCCGGCGCTCGGCGTCCGCGGGCAGGTCCAGCAGACGCCGGGCCTCGTCGTTGGCGAGCATCAGCCGGCCGTCGCCGCCCACGATCAGCACGCCCTCGCGTACGGAGTGCAGCACCGCGTCGTGGTGCTCGTACATCCGGGTCATCTCGTCCGGGCCGAGACCGTGCGTCTGGCGCAGCAGCCGCTGGCTGACCAGCGCCGTGCCCGCCGTCGCCAGGGCCAGCGCCGCGGCGGCCGCGGCCAGCAGCAGCGGCAGCTGCTGGTCGGCGGTGCCGCCCACGTGCGCGGTGGTGATGCCGGCCGACACCAGGCCCACCACCGTGCCGTTCGCGTCCCGGACCGGGACCACGGCCTGCACCAGCTCGCCGATGGTGCCCCTGACCGTCTCGGTGACGTTCCCGCCGGCCAGCGCCGGACCGATGGTCCCGACGAACTTCTTGCCGATGCGGTCCGGCTTGGGGTGGGTGTACCGGATCCCCTCGGTGTTCATGACGACGATGAAGTCCACGCCGGTCGCCTTGCGGGCGGCCTCCGCCCGCGGCTGGAGCACCGCCGTCGGATCGGGCAGCCGCAGCGCCGCCGCCGTGCCGGGGGCGTCGGCGAAGGTCTGGGCGACGGCCAGGGACCGGTTGCGGGCCTCCGTGGTGCTGTTGTGCCGTTCCTGAAGCACCAGCGCGACCACGGCCGACACGACCAGCAGCAGCACGATCGCCACTTGCAGCACGAAGACCTGCCCGGCCACGCTGCGGCCGCTCAGCGCCGACCACAGCCGCCCGGACCGGATGCGCCCGGGCCCGCCGGGCTCCCGCTCCCGCCGGGCGAGCGGCGCGCGCGGGGTCCCGGATCGGGACGGCCGAGTGTCGGACCGGCCGGACTGACGGACCATGAGCCCATGTCTACACTGCCGGGCCCCGCGAGGCGAGCGTCCCCCCGGGGCAACCGGCTCGATACCCCGTTGTGCCCCGATCATCCCCGGTCCGCGGACCCCGGGCGGCGCATCACGAGCAGCAGCGCCACGTCGTCCGGGCGGTCGGTGGCGTGCCGGGCCATGGCGGTGAGCCGGTCGGCCACCCCGGTGAGGGTACGGGGGCCGCGCCGCCCCGGCGCCGCCCCCGCCTCGGCCAGGGCCGCCCCCAGCGCCGCGATGCCCTCGTCGATGTCGGCGCCGGGCCGCTCCACCAGCCCGTCCGTGTACAGGGCGAGGATCGCGTCCGGCGCCAGCTCCAGCTCGGTCACCGGATACCGGGCCCGCGGATCCACGCCCAGGACGACACCGCCGGGGACCTCCAGGACCCGGGTGCGGCCGTCCGGGGCGCGCAGCAGGGGCGGCGGATGACCGGCCCGGGCGATCAGGACGCGCCCGGTGGCGGGGTCCAGACGCAGATAGCAGCAGCTGGCGAACTGCCCCGGGTCGAGGTCGATGAGCAGCCGGTTGGTGCCGCTCAGCACCTCGTCGGGCGGCCGGTCGCTGAGCGCGAACGCCCTGACCGCGCTGCGCAGTTGCCCCATGGTGGCGGCCGCCTGCACGCCGTGCCCCTGCACGTCGCCGATGACCAGGGCGAGGCCGTCGCCCGCCCCGACGACGTCGTACCAGTCGCCGCCCACGTCCATGCCCTGGGTGCCCGGCAGATACCGGCCCGCGGTCTCCACCTGGGGGTGCGCCGACAGCCGGCGGGGCAGCAGCGCCTGCTGGAGACCGCGGGCGAGGGCGGCCTCGCTGTCGTAGCGCCGGGCCTTCTCCATCGCGTGCGCGATCAGGCCGGCGAGCGCGGTGAGGACCGTGCGCTCCTCGGTGCTGAAGCCGCGCTCGACGTCGAAGCCGAGGATGCAGGTGCCGACCGGGCGCCCGGAGGCGATCAGCGGCAGGAAGGCGCGGGCGCCCACGTCGGCGTCGAGGGCGAGGCCCGGGTAGGAGTCCGCCAGCTGCCGCATCGACTCGAAGAACAGCGGCCTGCCGCTGGTGAGGGTCTCGACGCCGGGGATGGGGGCGTCCAGACCGACTCCGTCGAACGGGGCGAGGAAGCCGGACGGGAAGCCGTTCTCCCAGGCCAGGTAGAGATGCCGGTCCTGGAGCAGGTAGATGGCGAGCCGGCCGCCGCCGAACGCCGGGAGCAACTCCTGGGTCACCACCGCCGACACCTGCCGTGCGGTCACCGCGTCGGTCAGCGCGATCGCCAGGGCGATGGGCCGGTACAGCGGGGCCAGCGAAGGGCCGCCCGGCCCGCCGGGCCGCCCGTGCCCCGCCGCCGTGCCGGGTCCGGCCGGCGTGTCCGGGCCGGCCGCGCTGGGCAGGCGCATGGCAGGGTCGATCGGGCTGGCCGGGTCGACCGTGCAGGTGATCAGGTCCGGGCCCGGGTGCACGGACAGGGCGAGCAGGCCGCCCTCGGCGGCATCCCCGCGGCGGGCCTGGAAGCGCACCGGGCCACGGGCGAGCAGCGCGCCCCGCCAGTGGTCGTCGTAGGGCGGCCCGCTCAGCCACGGCATCGCCTCCCACACGGGCCGGCCGAGCAGCTCGGCGCGCGGCCGGCCCGCCAGCCGGACGGCGGCCGGGTTGGCATAGCGGACGACCCCGGACCGGTCCAGGCAGAAGACGCCCTGGGGGAGCAGATCGGCCGCCGCGTCGGCGGCCGCGGCCGCGCCCGGGTCGACGACGATCCCGGCGACCAGGGGCGGCCCGGCGGCGCCGGGCGGCGGCCACAGCTCCAGGAGCAGCGGGGCGCCGTCCGCGGCCCGCACCCGCAGCGGGACGTGCGGCGGCTTGCCGGCCGCGGTCCGGCGCAGCGCGGCCAGCACGGCGTCGGCGTCGGCGGCGTCGGCGTCGTCCGGTGTCACGGCCGCGGCCAGCTCGGCGCCGGTATGGGGGACGTCGCGCGGCGCCATGCCGAGCAGGGCGTGCAGCCGGTCGTCCGCGCGCACCGCCGAGGTGGCCGGATCCCAGGTGAACCGGCCCACCCGGGCCGCCCCCGGCAGCGTCGCGGGCGGCCGTACACACACCGGCTCGCCCTCCCAGGCGACCGCCGCGTCGCCCTCCTCGGCCACCAGCTCGCGCAGTCCGGCTCCCAGCGTCTCGGCCAGCCGCCCCAGCCGGTCCAGGTCGGGCAGCTCGTCCACGGTGTCCGAGGTACCGGGAAGCAGCACGGTGAGCACCCCGAAGGACGGCTCCGCGCCGGGCACGGGCGTGTACACCGACCCGAACTGGAACGGCAGGCCCGCCGCGAACTGGGGATAGCGGCGCACCATCTCGGTGGCGTTGGGCAGCACCACCCGCACCCCGAGCCGGTAGGCGTCCGCGACCGGGAACGGCCGGTCCACGTGCAGCCGCCACCAGGGCCTGAACAGCGGGCCGGGAAGCCCCACCAGCGTGGCCAGGCGGAGCAGCCCGGGGGTGCCGGAGCGCAGGTACACACCGGCCACGTGGCCGCCCGCCGCGCCCAGGGCGCCGGTCGAGGCCTCGACCAGCAGCGCGGTCAGCCGCTCACGCGCCCGGCCCACGTGCTCGCCGCTCCCAGTCATCGGGTCCTGCCTCGTCCGCGCACCGCCGGGTGGGTGACACAGCAAGAATGCGCCACGACGGCCCGGAAACGCACCTCCGCGGCGCGGATCGGCTCAGCCCCGCCGACCGGCTCAGCCCGCGTCCACCGGCCGCAGCACCAGGTGGCCGTCCTCCCGGCCGGCCACCATGGCGAACGGGAAGGTGTCCGTCTCCAGACACAGCGGCACGTCCTCCGGATGGACGCCTTCCCAGCCGAGCCGCAGCCCCTCGGCGAGCCGCGCCGCCCCGCCGGAGTTCCGGGCCCGCTCCACGAACGGCTCCGCCCCGACGGAGTCGTCGGCCACCAGCTGGGCGATGTACTCGGCGCACGCCAGGTCCTCCTCGGCCCGCCCGTCCTCCCCGGTGACCACGAAGGTGACCGCGGCGGGCCGCTCGCGCCGCAGCACGGCGGCGGTGGCCCCGGCGACCGCGAAACTCGCGCACAGCAGCAGCCGGGCCCCGGCGGCGGCCAGCGCCCCGGTCGTCCCGGCGGTGGTCTTCTGGACGACCGTGCGGCCCGCGACCTCCAGCGAACGCAGCTCGGCCGGCGAGTTGGCCAGGTCGAAACCCGGCACCACCGGACCGTCCTGGAAGGCCAGCCAGCCGGGGTGACGGGCCTTCAGCTCCAGCGCCCCGTCCAGGGTTTCGGCGAACACGATCCGCTCGGCGCCCCGCCCGAACGCCCAGGCCGCCACGGTGAACGCCCGCATCACGTCGACGACCACGGCGACTTCGGGCGTCGGGGACAGACCGGCGACACCGGTGAACGTGGCCCGCATCCCCCCATCATGCCCGGCGGGTCAGAGTTCCGGGTCCTCGGCCGGCAGGGCCGCGCGCATCGAACGCAGGGCCAGCAGCAGGACGCCGATGTCGTCCAGGTAGATCGGGTCGGGCAGCAGGTCGGTGGGCAGCACCAGATACAGCACGGCACCCCAGAACACCCAGCGCGAGCCCGTCGGCAGCCCGGCCCGGCGCAGGGTGCGCCGGGTGCGGACCAGCCGTACGAGTACGGCGACGGCGCCGGCCAGCAGAGCCGCGGCGACGATCGCGCAGATCACGAGCACGGTCGTGGTGGTGTCCATGGCTGTCCTGTCGTCCGGCCCCGATCCGGCCCGGGGTCTCTCACTGGTCCGTCTTCCCGGTTTCGTCCCCGGGCATGGCCGTCGGCCCGGCACTCTCCTTCGGAGCCCGCAGCCCCTTGAAGGCACGGGTCAACTGGTGGAAGGGGGAGGCGGGTCGGGGCACTGCCGGTGCGGCCGGGGCGGGGGTGTCGCGGAGGGCGGCGAGCGCCTCGCCGGCCCGCTCGGCGGCCTCCCGGTACAGGTCGCGGGACCTGGTCATGGCCTCCAGCGCCTCGGCGTACTGCGCGACGCGCTTCCGCTCCCGCGCCAGCTCCTCCTCCAGCGTCATCAGGGTCCAGTTGTCGCGCAGATCGGCCAGCGCCTCCTCGGTGCCCTGCGGCGCGGGCCTCGGCAGCACGGCGAACCGGCGCAGGGCGGCGATCAGTTCGGCCGGCTCCGAGCCGTCCAGGAAGACGCTGCGCACCGCGTACTCCTGCGCGTCGTAGCCGTCCGGCGCCGGGTCCGGCGGCAGCAGCACGGCGCCACCGCGCGGGCACTCGGCACCGAGGTCGCGCAGCGCCCAGTTGACGGCACGGAACTGCTGCGGCGCGGCCCGGTGTTCCACCACGCGGTGCGCGAGGCCGGGCGGCAGCTGCCGGACCAGCGGCAGCCGGCCGAGCGCGTCGGGCGTCATCGCCTCGTGCACGACGAGGTTGACGCACCAGGCGTCCTTCGCCGCGTCCCGCAGCACCCGGCGCATGTCCTTGTCGTCGGCGGGCAGCGGGTTGACCGTGCGCAGCCGCACGCCCGCCACGGCCGGGAGGTAGTCCCAGGCGGCCTCGCCGCCGTCGCCGGCCTCCTCGCCGTCGGGCCAGAACATCGTCGCCGGGGAGGGCCAGGCCTCGTCCCAGGGCCGGTCGGCCTCGGCGACGAGCTGCCACTCGCGTCCCGCCTGCCGGCCCTGCGGGTCGACGAGGGTCAGCCGGGCGCGCACCGTCACGGTGCCGTCCTCGACGCGCCAGCGGGCCTCGAAGACGCGCCGGGCGGGCTCGTCGGGCACCGGGGGTTCCGCGAAGTCGTCGAGGGCGCCGCTCTCCTGGCGGCGGCGCAGGATCCTGCGGATCACCCCCTCGGAGTCCGGGCCCGTGTGGCGGCCGCGGGCGGGCCAGACGGTCGGCGGAAGGACGGTACGGTCGGCGGCGGAGTTCGACATGGGCCAATCTGCTGGTGGGAGAGACGGCTGCGTCTTCCAGTATCGCCGCCCCGGAGCGTGTCTCACACAGCGGGGGCCCGCGCGTACGGGGGGTGTGCCCCGCACCCGGGGTGCGCATCGTGTGCGTCGTACGACACCGGTTCACCCGTGCCCTTGATCCGGTCCGCCCCGCACAATGGTGCGGCGGACCGGGCCCGCCCGTCCATCCGCTTCGGGGCGGGCCCCGTTCACGCCGCCGAAAGGCGTGCGCGAGGGGCCGACGGCGGTCCGCCGGCCCCTGTGGGTCCGCACCGTCTCAGTGCCTCACGCGCCGCTCTCGCGGAGCATGTCCTCGCGCTCGACGAGCTTGACGCGCTCGCGGCCCTGCGGCTCGCCCAGGGCCTTCTCGGCGGCGTCCAGCCTGTACCAGCCCTCCCAGGTGGTGAAGCGGACCTCGCGCTCGGCGAGGAAGGCGTCCACGGCCTGGGGCGCGGGCGCCTCCGGGGTGTGCAGCCGGCCGTTCGCGTAGTCGTCCAGCAGATTGGACACCGTCTCGTTGGCGTCGCCCTTGGTGTGGCCGATCAGACCGACCGGGCCGCGGCGGATCCAGCCGGTGACGTACGTCGACTGGAGGTGGCTGCCGCTCTCCTCGATGACCCGGCCGCCCTCGTCCGGGACGGTCCCCGAGTCGATGTCCCAGGGCAGCTTGGGCAGTTTGTCGGAGAGGTAGCCGACCGCGCGGTAGACCGCGGTCACGTCCCAGTCCTTGAACTCGCCGGTGCCCTTCACGTTGCCGGTGCCGTCCAGCACGGTGCGCTCGGTGCGCAGGCCGGTGACCCGGCCGTCTTCGCCGAGGATCTCGGACGGCGACTCGAAGAAGTGCAGGAAGATCTTGTGCGGGCGGTCGCCGACGTCGCGGATGGCCCAGTTCTCCAGGGTCTTGGCGACCATGTCGGCCTGCTTGTTGCCGCGCCGGGTCTCGATCGAGCCCTCGTCGTAGTCGATGTCCTCGGGGTCGACGACGACCTCGATGTTGGGGGAGTGGTCGAGCTCGCGCAGCTCCATCGGGGAGAACTTCGCCTGCGCCGGGCCGCGGCGGCCGAAGACGTGCACTTCGAGGGCCTTGTTGGCCTTCAGACCGTCGTAGACGTTCGGCGGGATCTCGGTGGGGAGCAGTTCGTCGGCGGTCTTGGCGAGGACGCGGGCCACGTCCAGGGCCACGTTGCCGACGCCGAGGACCGCTACCTTCTCGGCCTCCAGCGGCCAGGTGCGGGGCACGTCCGGGTGGCCGTCGTACCAGGAGACGAAGTCGGCGGCGCCGTAGGAGCCGTCCAGCTCGATGCCGGGTATCCGCAGCTCGCGGTCGGCGGTCGCGCCGGTCGAGAAGATCACCGCGTCGTAGAACGAGCGCAGGTCGTCGAGGCTGATGTCGGTCGGGTAGTCCACGTTGCCGAAGAGGCGGATCTGCGGCTTGTCCAGCACCTGGTGCAGGGCCGTGACGATGCCCTTGATGCGCGGGTGGTCGGGGGCCACGCCGTACCGGATCAGGCCGAAGGGGGCGGGCATCCGCTCGAAGAGGTCGATGGAGACGCCGGGCTCGGCGGCCACCTCGGACTTGAGCAGGGCGTCGGCGGCGTAGATCCCGGCGGGGCCGGCTCCGACGATGGCTACCCGCAGGGGGCGCGGCATGATCAGGTTCCCTTCGAGTGAGGACAAGCGATCTCGAACGGGAAGCCTAAACTAAGGCAGTCCTAAGTTAGTACGCGGGTCCGGTCTATGACCTCATAAGGCGATCTTATGACGTGTATCGGGTCCGACTTATGGCTTGCGAGCCTTCACAGCTGCCTCCCGGATGCTTGGCGGACCCCTGGCCCATGCACCAACCTGTCCTCCTGCGGCGCACCGAGGCGCGGTGGCCCATGGGCGAGGGGTGAGAAGCGTGGACGCACGCGGGGAGACGACCGTGGCGGTGACCGGCGGCAGCGGATTCGTCGGCAGCCATCTGGTACGACGGCTGCTGAGGCGGGGGTACCGGGTCCGCGCGACCGTCCGCCGGGCCGGTGACGCGGCGAAGGTACGCCCCCTGTGGGAGCTCCAGGAGGCCTTTCCCGGGCAACTCGCCCTCTTCGAGGCCGACCTGCTCAAGGACGGCTCCTTCGACGAGGCCTTCCGCGGCTGCGCGACCGTCTTCCACGTGGCCTCGCCGTTCCTGATGCCGGAGCGGATCAAGGACGGCCAACGGGACGTCGTGGACCCGGCGTTGCTCGGCACCCGCAACGTCCTCGGCAGCGTGGAGCGCACCCCCGAGGTGACGACCCTTGTCCTCACCTCCACCGTGGGCGCGATCTTCGGTGACTACGCCGACGTCCGCGAGATGGCCGGCGAGGTGCTGACCGAGAAGTACTTCAACACCACCAGCACGGTGGCCGACAACCCCTACCACTACGCCAAGACGGTCGCCGAGTGCGCCGCCTGGGAGGCCGAGGCCGCCCAGGACCGCTGGCGCATGGTCGCCCTCAACCCCGGTCTGATCCTGGGCCCCTCCCTGACCCCCGCCTCCGAGTCCGGCAGCCTCTTCCTGCTGGACGAGCTGTTCAAGGGCTACTTCTGCTACGGCGCCCCGGACTTCAGTTTCACCACCGCGGACGTCCGCGACGTGGCCGACGCGCACATCGCGGCGGCGGAGAACCCGGCGGCCAGAGGCCGTTACATCGTGGCCAACGAGACGATGACGTCCTTCCAGGAGATGTCCCGGATCATCCGCACCCGTCACCCCTGGGACCCGCGCCTGCCGCGCACCGCGCTCCCGCACGGACCGGTACGGGTCCTCGGCCCGCTGTTCGGCCTCACCCAGGACTACATACGCAAGCACCTCGGCATCCGCTTCCGCGTCGACAACAGCAGAAGCGTCGACGAACTGGGCCTCACCTACCGGCCCGTCGAGGAGACCCTCCTCGACCACCACGAGAGCTGGCGCGCGCGGCGGCGGCGGCGGCGGAGGGTCTGACCCCGAGCCGTCCGGTCAGGCCGGGCGGATCACGCGGTGGATCGCCGACTCCCCGGCGTTGTAGATCGACTCCTCGCGGATGAGCGCCCCGGGGCTCGGCGCGTGCACCATCGTGCCGCCGCCCGCGTAGATCCCGACGTGACTGTCGTCGTCGAAGAAGAAGATCAGGTCACCGGGCTCGACGGCGGCCAGCGGCATCGGGGTGCCGGCCATGCTCTGCTCCTGCGCGGTACGCGGCAGAATCACCCCGGCGGCACGCCAGGCGGCCTGCATCAGGCTGGAGCAGTCGTACGCCCCCGGCCCGGTCGCCCCCCAGACGCACGGCCGGCCGATCTGCTCGCGCGCGAAGGTCAGCGCCTTCATGGCCTTGCCCGGCTCGGCGAAGGCGCCTGGCGTGGGTGTGGGTGTGGGCGCGCTGGGGATCGGAGCCGCGAACTGCGCGGGTGCGGTCGGCAGGGGGGTGGTGGGGAGCGGAGCCGTGACGACCGGCGCGACGGTGGGCATCGCCATGGCGGGTGCGGGTGCGGGTGCGGGTGCGGGTGCGGGTGCGGCCATCATCGCTTCGGGCTGCGCGGTCATGGCCGCCGGCATGGGGGCCGCCATGGGCGCCGGCGCCGGCGCGGGCATCGCGGCAGCGGGCGGTGTCATCGCTGTGGGCGTCGCGGCGGTGGCGTAGGCGTAGGGGGCGTTGGCGGGCTGCATGCCCACGGCGTAGGCGCCGGTCGTGTCGGCGGCGGGTGCCGCGGCGAAGGAGGCGGCCGGCGGGGTGGGGGCCATGGGCGCGGGGGCGGCGGCTGCCGTGGCGTACGGGTACGCGCCGGTGGCGTAGGCGGTGTCGGCTGCGGCCGGGGGCACCTCGGCATAGGCGGCGGGCGCGTTCGGCGACATGACCCGGAAGCCGGCGTCCATCGGGGCCGGGGCGGCAGCGGGGGCCGCGGTGGGGAAGACGCCGCTGTTCGTGGGGGCGGCGGTGGGGAAGACGCCCGGGTTCGCGTCAGCCGCGGTGGGGAAGACGCCCGGGTTCGGGTCAGCCGCGGTCGGGAAGACGCTCGTGCTCATGGCGTCCGCGGCCGGGAAGGTGCCCACCTCGGCCGGGAAGGCGGCCGCCTCGGCCGGGAAGGTGGCCGCCTCGGCCGGGGTCGGCATCGGGAACGAGCCCGTGGCGCCCGGCGTCATGATGCGGAAGGAGCCGGAGTCCCCCGGGGACGGGACCGGGGCCTGGGCGCCGCCCGCGTCCATGGGAGACGCGCTCTGGTAGGTCCCGCCGCCCGAGCCGCCCGGGGTCATGACGCGGAAGCCGTTGGAGTCCGCCGGGGTCCGGTTCGGGGTGTTGTCGGTGTTCCCTGGGGTCATGATGCGGAAGCCGTTGGAGTCCGCCGGGGTCCGGTTCGGGGTGTTGTCGGCGTTCCCTGGGGTCATGACGCGGAAGCCGCTGGAGTCCGCCGAGGCCCGGCTCCGGGCGTTGTCGGCACCCCCCGGGGTCATGATGCGGAAGGTACCGGTGTCCGACGGGGACACGATCGGGATGCCGCCCGTCTCCGTCACCGCCGGGAGCGCGCGGGTGGCCGCGAGGGCGTCGGTCCGGAAGGAGCCGCTGCCGGTGCGCTGGCTGGGTATGCCGACGGCGGGAGCCTGCCACTGCTCCGCCGGGACCTGGGCCTCGGGCGTGGGCCAGGGGCCGGGCGCCGGCGGAGCGGGCTGGGAGACCGGGACCTGGGCCGGTTCTAGCGCGGCGATCGCGCGCTGCCCGGTGCGCTGGGACAGCACCTCGCGGGCCTTGGCGAGCTTGAGCTGGTTCTTGGTCTTGGAGGCACCCGGGGTGGGCCGTTGCGGCGTGGCGGCGGGCAGCGCCCTGGGCGCGCCCACCGGCCCCGCGGACCCCGCCGGCAGCGCCGCGGCGGGCCCCGCCGTCAACTCCGGTCTGGGGCGCGCCGGCAGCTCACGGACGACCTCGATCTCGCTCTGCGCGGACGGCCCCGCGGTCAGCTCCAGCCGGGACGGTCCGGAGTCCTCCAGCTGGGCGAGCAGGTCGGCTGCCATGGCACTGACAGGCCGCCGCGGACCGGTCCGGTCGGGCATCCGGTCGGAGGGCAGCGCGGCCGGGACGCTCGGTCCCAGCTTCGCGCGCGCGCCCTCGAACCACTCCCGGGCGATGTTGTCGAGGCCCGGGTCGTTACGGCGGGGCCGCTTGAACAGCGGGACACCGCGTGAGCGCGAGCCCCCGCTCGACGCACGGGTGGCGTTGTAATTCCCGGTGGCGTTCTCGGCCTGGTCGTAGAGGCTGTCGATCCGCTGCCGAACCTCGTCACGGCTCTCGGGCGCCATTGAGGGGTCGTGCTCCTTCCGTACTCCGCCTACCGGGTTAGCTGTCGGGTTCGGGCGGTCGAATCCGGAAGGCATGCCCTACGGCCGCTGCCCTTGCGGACGGTCGGCCGATTCACCCCAGTGGTTCGGTTGGGTCCCCGGCTCCGGGTTCGCCCTGGGGGCACCGGACTCGGCGGAGGCCGCGCGGCCCGACGGGATTCGCCGGGGGGAGCCGAACGGCTTGACCGTCAACTTAGCCAACTTGTGTCACTCGTGTGAAGGTTGACGTGCGTAATGTCCGATACGTATTTGTGATGTTCGTCGTAGCGTTCGAACTCGACCGTACGGGACGGCATTTCGCGCGCGTCGAGCACTTCCGCAGGGTCACCGGGCCGTTGCCGTCGGTCGCGTTTCCCCTGTTCCCCGCCGCTCCGGAACTCCCGCTTGCTATGAGGTCGCCGTGAATTCGCGGGTCTGTTGAACACGATGGCGCCGCGGGCCGTATAGGGCCGGGGATTTCCATGTCCGGCCGCCCACGAGACGCAGGGGAACGACCTTGAGACGCAACAGGCGCAGACGCCCGACCGGCGCACAACGCGCGACCTTCGCAGCGGTCGCCCTGATGCTCGGCGGCGCAGGACTGGTCGCGGTGAACGTCTACGCCTCGGCGACCGAGGGCGGCGGGGACCCGGCCCAGGCCGCCACCGCCCAAGTGCTGTCCGCGCCCACGATCTACTGCCCCGACGTCGGCAGCCGCCTGACGGCGGTGCCCGAGGCGGCCCGCGCCGACGTCGACGGCGAACTCGCCAAGCTGGACCAGCAGGTCGCGGCCGCCTACCAGCAACTCACCCAGTCCGCTGCGGCGATCGAGCAGAACCCCGGCCTCGCCGACCAGACGATCATGAGCCCGCTGAAGGAGAAGCGGTCCGAGTCGATCCAGCGCATCGCCGACGCCATCGCCCGCGAGGGCGACCGCCCGCAGGGCCTCGACGACCTCGCCGCCTGCACCCTGCGCTCCTCGAACCAGGGCGGCGGGCAGTCGGCGGCGCCCCAGGGCAGTGCCACGCCGAGCCAGAGCGGGCAGGGCGGCGCCGCGCCGACTCAGGGCACCGGCGCCGGAGGCCAGGGCGGCAACGGACCGGTCGCCGCCGACTACGCGGACATCACCTCCGTCCAGCCCGATGTCACCACCCCGGCCGCACGGCCCGGCGGCTCCACCGGCACCTTCAGCTCCAGCTGCGGCGTCAACGCGAACGGCCTGTTCAACTCGGACAACGTGATCGTCGCGCCCGGCGTCTCCAACGGCGCCCACCACTTCCACGACTACATCGGCAACCAGTCCAACAACGCCTTCGCCAGCGACCAGGACCTCGCGAACGCCGACACCAGCTGCGCCGACAAGGGGGACAGGTCCACGTACTACTGGCCCGTGCTGCGCCTGCAGAACGGCAGGCAGGAGCGGGACGCCGACAAGCCGGGCGGCGGCACCGAGGGCAACGCCGGGCAGATCGTCACGGCCAAGCAGGTCACGCTGACCTTCGAGGGCAACCCGACCTCCAAGGTCACCGAGATGCCGCGGCTGCTGCGCATCATCACCGGCGACGCCAAGGCCTTCGTCAACGGCCCGGCCAACGCCAACGCCTCCTGGAGCTGCACCGGTTACGAGGACCGGCAGCTCAAGGACAAGTACCCGCTGTGTCCGGCGGGCAGCGACGTCGTGCGCACGTTCAGGTTCCAGAGCTGCTGGGACGGCCGGAACATCGACAGCGCCAACCACCGCACCCACGTGGCCTTCGAGGCTCCCGACGGGAGTTGCCCGGCCGGTTTCCAGGCCATCCCGCAGCTGGTGCAGCGCATCGTCTACGCCGTGGACGCGCCGAGCCTCGCGGACGGCGGCCGTACGGTCCCGCTGTTCGCGGTGGACTCGTTCCCCGAGCAGCTGCACAAGCCGGTCACCGACCACGGCGACTTCATCAACGTCTTCGACGAGAGCCTGATGCGGACGATGGTCGACTGCATCAACTCCGGCCGGACCTGCGGGGCGGGGGCCGGCGGGCAGCCGCCGTCCGAGAGCGCGCAGCCGACCCCGAGCGAGACCGCGAGCCCGGTCGCCCCGCCGGCCCAGACGCAGAGCGCCGCGCCGTCCGAGCCGGTGACCGAGCAGCCGCCGTCCCAGCAGCCGTCGTCCGAGCCCCCGGCGGGCACCCCGGCCACGGAGACCACCCCCGCCTCCGGCGGCACCGAGCTGCCGAGGGTCGACGCGACCGTGTCGCCGACGAAGACGTCGACCACCAAGTCGTCGGGCGGCGGTGTGATCAGCAGGCCGACACAGCGGCCCGACACCCAGGCGCCGACCGGCACCGCCGCCGAGCCGAGCGGCACCGCAGCCGCCGAGCCGACCGGCACCGCGGTCGCCGCCCCGGCCGGTCAGGAGACCCCGGCCACCGGCTCCCAGACGGAACCCCAGACCGAGCCCCAGGCCGTCCAGGGCGGTCTCGCCGAGACCGGTGCCCACCTGTGGCCCGCGGTCTTCGGCGGGCTGCTGCTGGCCTTCGGGGCCGTGCTGCTGTGGTGGACCCGGCGGAACCCGGCCTGACCCTTCCCGCGCACCGCGCGGCGTGTCCTGGGCGAGCTCGAACGCGGGGAGCACCTCGTCGTGCTCCGCGCCGCCGAGCCCGCCCGGGTGCGCTACGACGGGGCCGTGCCGGGGGAGCACGGCCAGGGCCGGCTCCTCCTCGGTCCTGCCCGGGAGTTCGCCGGTGCGGACTGGGCGGCGGCGACCCGTACTCCGGACATCCCGCCGGAGGTGAAGCGCCGGTATCCGGCCGGGCCGGGGCCGCCCGTGGCAGCCACGGACGCCCGCCGGACCGCACGGACGTCACCGCCGGGCCGGCCCGCCGTCGACAGGCCCTGCCGCGGCAGGCCTGCCGCGGTGTCGCCGTCCGCGGTGTCGCCGTCCGTGCCGGACGAGGCGACGACCACTGGAACGGAAGCCTCACCCCCGGCCTCTTGTTGACTCTGTGTCATATTACTGAACCGTAACCCGACGGCTGCTACCGCCGGTAACGCATCGCTCGTTACCGTCGGGTAAACCGCACCCGCCCCGTCGGCCGCTCCGGGGACATCCGCCGCACCTCCCACGTCCAGCACGTCCAGGAGGGTTCCCCATGCCTGTCCGCACTCGCCTGCTGGCCACCGCCGTCGCCGCGGCCGCCTGCCTCTGCCTCCAGACCCTGCAGGCCACGGCCTCCCAGGCGGAGGTCTCCCGGGGTGTCACCATCCCGGCCTTCTACGATCCGCCGGCCACCCTGCCCACCGCCGACGGCGCCGTCGTCCGCAGCGAACCCCTGCCGCTGGCCCTGAGCCTGCCGAGCCTGCCCGGCCCGCTGCCCGGCACCGCGACCCGGCTGATGTACAAGTCGACCGACTCGGCGGGCGGTCCCGTCGCCGTCACCGGCGCCTACATCGAGCCGACCGCCCCCTGGCTCGGCCCCGGCGCCCGCCCGCTGGTCGCGCTGGCCCCCGGCACCATGGGGCAGGGTGACCAGTGCTCCGCGTCCATGGGCTTGGAGCATCCCCTGGTCCTCAACGGCCAGACGGTGTCCGTCGGTTACGAGGACCTGTCGATCTACCGGCTGCTCGCCGAGGGCGTCGCGGTCGTCGTCACCGACTACGTCGGGCTCGGCGCGACGGACCGGCTCCACACCTACGTCAACCGGCTGGACGGCGCGCACGCCGTCCTGGACGCCGTACGCGCCGCCCGGAGCCTGCCGGGCTCCTCGGTCACCGCCGCCTCGCGGGTGGGCCTGTTCGGCTACAGCCAGGGCGGCGGCGCGACCGCCGCGGCCGCCGAGCTCCAGCCCTCCTACGCCCCGGACATCACCCTGTCCGGCACCTACGCGGGGGCGCCGCCCGCCGACCTCACCGCCGTCACCGCCGCCATCGACGGCAGCGACCTGGCCGGCGCCCTCGGCTGGGCGGTCAACGGCTTCGTCCAGTCGGACCCGGCGCTGAGGCCGGTCGTCGACGCCCATCTCGGCACGGCGGGCCGGGCCGCTCTCGCCGACCTGTCGACGATGTGCGTCGGCGACGCGATCCTCGCCTACGGTTCCCGGCACAGCACCGCCTGGACGAACGACGGCAGCTCCATCTCCGAGGTGATCGGCGCGGAGCCGGCCCTCCAGGCCTTCCTCGACCAGCAGCGCATCGGCAGGACCGCGCCCGCGAGCCCGGTCCGGGTGGCCACCGGCGTCAGCGACGACCTCGTCCCGCACGCGCAGGCACGGCGGCTCGCCCTCGACTGGTGCGGCGAGGGCGCCGACGTCACCTATGTGCCGGTCGTCCTGCCGGACGCGGGCCGCGCCCTGCTCAACCACCTCGAACCCCTGCTCACCGACCAGGGCGACGCCATCGGCTGGCTCACGGCCCGGCTGTCCGGCGTACCGGCCGTCTCCAACTGCTGGACCATGCCCGCACAGCCCTGACCGCCGGCCCGCACAGCCCTGACCGCCGGCCCGCCGGCGCTTGCCGTCGGCGGGCCAGCGACCATCGCGGGCCCCGACGCCGGCCGGCACACGACGGAGTCGAACCGCCCTCGTGCGAGTTCCCCGGCGGGCCCGGCACCGTGGCGTGCCGGGAACCGTGCGCGACGCTCGCCGGCCTCCTCGCGGCCGGCACCCGGCCTGTCCGCGGGGTGCCGGTCACCCGGACGGACGAAGGTGCGGGCGCCGGAGCCAGGGCACACGATGGGAGCAGGCCATGTCGTCGATCCGAGGGAGCGCCGGATGGCAGCGCAGCGCCGTGCCTGCGGGCCGCCCGCGGAGGAGATGCTGCGGGAGTGCGCCCGTGACGTGGTGGCCGTCGCCGAGGGCATCCGCGAAGTCTCCGCGCGGACCAGTTCCGTCCTGTTCGCCCCGGCGCTGACCGGTTCCGCGCGCCGCCACCCGCGCACCGGACTGGCCGCCCGCTGGGCGCTGCTGCGGACGCTCACCAACAGGCAGGGCCTCGGCGGCTCGGCGATCGTCGCGCCCGACGGCGTCGGTCATCTGCTCGGCGCGGCGGGGGAGGCACTGGGCCGGGAGAGCCTGGCCGCGCTGGTGGCGGTCACCTCGCTGCGGCTCAGGATCGCGGCCGTCCTCCTCGACCACCCCGAGTTCGGGCACGACCCGGGGATGCGCCGGCTGACGGACGCCGTCACCGCCGACCGCGACCCGGAGGCCGTCCGCGCGCTGCGGGCCCTCTTCAAGGACCAGGGCGCCCAGCGCTCGCTGTCCGCGCTCGCCCCGATCCTCGCCGAACTCCTCGCCATCAGGGGCCTGCTGGACGAGGACCCGCTCAGCGACGAGACCGCCTGGGCGCTGGCCGCCGGCCGGGAGCTGACCACCGGCCCGGTCAGGGGCCTCGACGGCTCCCACCTGTCCGGCACGGGCCAGGGCGAGGGCGCCGCCCAGGCCGTCGAACTGTCCGCCGAGGAGGCCCGGTCCATCGCCGACGAGGGCTCCTTCCTCGGCTTCCTGCGCAACATCGACGTGCTCGCGGGCGACGGCCGCGTCCTCGTGCAGGAGGTACGCGGCCCCGACGGCGTGCTCCGGTACGTCGTCCAGGTCCCCGGCACCGCCCCCGGCCGCCCCCGCGACGACTCCCCGCGGGACGTCGCCGGCGCCTGGCGCAACCTGTTCCTGACCGACTCGCCGTTCACCCGCTCGATCCTGCTGGCCATCCGGCACCACGGCATCCCGCGCGGCGCCGACCTCGCGCTGGTCGGGCACGGCGAGGGCGGGACCGCGCTGCTGAACCTCGCGCAGGACGACGACTTCTGCCGCGCCTACCGGGTCACCCACGTGGTCGCCGTCGGCGCGCAGACCGACGACCGCAGGCCCGCCGACCCGCGCACCTGGGTCGCCGGCATCACCAACCGGCACGACATCGTCCCGGTCCTGGACGGTCCCGGCGCCCCGCACCCCAACCGGTACCGGGTCGACTACACCGGCCCCACCCGCGAGTTCCCGGGCTGCCACCTGCTCCGCGTCTACATCGACCACCTGGAGACCGTGGTCCCGCAGGCCCGGGCCGACGTGGACCGGGCCCTCGCCCCCTACCGCGGCCCGGTCGAACGCACCCGCGCCTACCGGCTCGGGGACCGCGCCCGCCCGCCCGAGGGCTACCCCCTCCTGGCCGTCCCCACCACGAGCCTGGCCACCTCGGCGGGCCCGGTCGAGCTGCCGGTGCGCTACTACGACTCCTCCGCCGCGCACCTGTGCTTCCCGGTCGACACCGACGTGGCCCGCAGCCTGCTGCCGGACGTCGCCTGGCTGGTCCCCGCCCGGCTCGGCCGCCGCGCCCTCGCCGTGCTCTCCGTCTACGAGCACCGCTGCACCACCATCGGCCCCTACACCGAACTCGGCCTGTCGGTGCTGGTCGACGACCTGTGGCGGCCGCGCGCGTACGACCTCGCCGCGGATCTGCTGCGCCGTGCCGACCTGCGCCGCACCGGACGGTACGTGGTCTCGCTCGCCGTCGGCACGCAGGAGGCACGGGCGGTGGCCGAGGAGGTCTGGGCCCAGCCGGCCGTGTGCGGATCCGCCGACGTCGATCTGCGGGGGCGGGAGGTGCGGGTACACGCGCCCGAGCTCGGTGTCTCGGTCGAGGGCCGCCCGGGGCCCGGCGCCCGCTGTCCCGAGGCGGACTGGGTGCTCTACGGGCGTCGCGGCGAGGGCATCGTACGCACCCTGGTCCGTGCCCACGGCAAGCAGCGCGTCCATGCCCGCCCCCGGCTGCGGCTGCGGCTCGACGGCGCCCACGGCCCGCTCGCCCGGCACCTCCAGATCCTCGAACTGGACGCCGTACGGCCCGGGTTCGTCCTGTCCAGCCCCCGGTTCGTGGCCCACAGAAGCGCCGGCGCGGTGCTGCCGCGCTAGGCATCCCTCCGAGCACAGGTGAGCCCCATGGCGACCGAATCCCGCCCCACCACCGCCGCCCCCGAACTCCTCGCGTACGTGGACGGCCTGAGAGTCGACGCGGACCGGATGGACGGCTACGCCGGGCGCCTGCGCGGCGCCGCCGAGACGCTGGACCACTGCGCCGAGGCACCTCGGTGGAGCGGTGCCGTCCTGGAGCGGCAGGCGACGGCGTGTGTGACCGCGGCGATACAACTGCGGGCGGCCGCCGCCGCGTTGCTGGCACATGCGGCGCAGTGAGCGGCGGCCCCCGATCAGGCGGGGCGGCCGGGACGGTCCCGTCCCGGCCGCGGCGTGGCCGGGTCAGCCGGCCGGAGCGGTGTGGGGTTGTTCCGGGCCGGGCTTGGGGCGGGTGCGGGTCCAGGACGGGTCGGCGGCGGGATGCTCAGGAGTGGGGGGACGGTCCATGGGCAGAGGGGTCTCCTGCGGTGTGGGGGGTGGTGAGCGGTGCGTCGGGAGCCGTCGACAGCTCGGCCCAGACGACGCGGGCGGAGGGCCGTCCCTCCGGCGCGGCCGTGACGCCCCAGTCGAGACTGAGCGCGTCGACGAGGAACAGGCCGCGCCCGTTCTGCTCGTCGGGTCTGGCCCGCCGGGGGGCCGGGAGCGCGATGACGCTCCCGTTCTGGTCCTCGACCTCGATGCGGATCCGGTCGGCGTCGGCGTGCACCCGGCAGACGATCCGCCGGCCGGCCGAGTGCACGATCGAGTTGGTGACCAGTTCCGAGGTCACCAGGACCGCGTTGTCGCGGGCCTCCTCGGACACGCCCCACATGCCGAGCAGCTCGCCCACGCTCCGGCGGGCGTTGCCCACCGCGCGCGGTGTCGGCGCCAGGTCGAAGGCCCGGCTGTGCGGGGCGGGACGGTCCCCGGAGGCGAACCGGCCGAGGCCTTGCGGCCCAGGGAGTCGGCCGAGGCGTTCGCCTCCGGGTGGTGTGGGGACGCCCGTCGCGTCCGACGGGCGGTGCGGGCCTTCCGCGGCGGCCGCCAGGGCGGGCCGGGGCAGGCCGGGTATGTGGTCCTCGGGCAGTCGGTCGAGCGGCTGGGGGAGAGAGGGCGGGGCCATCGCCGTGCGCCTTTCGTCCGGCTTCGCAGCGTGAGAGCTGAGCGGTCGCGTCCGTCCCGGCCACGCGGTGGCAGACGACAACCCGTGCCTGGGCGGCGCCGGGCCGCAGCTCAGTCTCCCCCGACTGGACTGCTTCGCCTGCTCCTTGGTCGGCCGGAGCAGTAGGTCCACTCTGGCATCTGCCAACATCGCCTCGCAACCGGCAAGTTGAAAATTGCAAGAAGCGAAGTGCATGCTGCTCCCGACGTGAAGTGATCGGACGAGTCCGTGCACGATCACGAGCACATGAGACGGTGACCCTGAAACCTGGTGTGAGGGGGTAGGGCGTGACCTCGGAGACCGACTGGGGCGGAGCCCCGTCCGTCCTGCGCATGATCCTCGGCAGACAGCTGGAGGAGATGCGGACCAGGGCCGGTCTGACCTTCGAGCAGGCGGCCGCCGCCATCGGGGTCAGCCATTCCACGATCCGCCGGATGGAGGCCGCCAAGGTGGCCCGGCTCCGGCTGGCCGACGCCGAGAAGCTCCTACAGGTCTACGGCGTGACGGACCGCCAGGAGGTCGACACCTTCCTGCAGTCGGTGCGCGAGGCCAACAAACGCGGCTGGTGGCACACCTACCGGGACGTGATGCCGGACTGGTTCGCCGCGTATCTCAGCCTGGAACAGGCCGCGTTGCAGATCCGCGCCTACGAGAACCAGTTCGTGCACGGCCTGTTGCAGACCCGCCAGTACGCCGCCGCCCTGCTCGGCGCCGGCAACCCGCACGCCCCCGGGGAGGCGACCGAGCGCATGGTGGCGCTGCGCATGCGCCGCCAGGAGCTGATCACCCGGCAGGCACCGCCTCGGCTGTGGGTCGTGATGGACGAGACCGTGCTGCGCTGGCCGGTCGGCGGCGCCGGGGTGATGCGCTCCCAGATCGACCACCTCATCGAGGTCAACCGGCTTCCCAACGTCACCTTGCAGATCATGCCGTTCGCCAACGGCCCGCACCCCGCCATGCGCGCGGGCGCGTACCACCTCTTCCGGTTCCGGGCTCCCGAACTGCCCGACATCGTCTATCTCAACGGCCTGGTGGGCGCTGTCTACCTGGACAAGAGCGCCGATGTCGTGGTCTATCGCGAGGCCCTGGACCGGTTGGGCGCCCAGGCGGCGCCCGCCAGAAAGACCGAGGCCCTCCTCGGTGCGATTCGCAAGGAGCTCTGACGTGCACCACCCCATACGCAACGGCATCCCGTCCCGGCAACTCGGCGCGCTCGGCTGGTCCAAGCCGTGGAGCGACGACGCCGGCGGCGCCTGCGTCGAAGTGAAGAAGCTCGCCGACGGCCGGGTCGCGGTTCGCCAGTCGACCGATCCCGACGGTCCGGCGCTGGTCTTCACACCCCGTGAGATGACGAGTTTCCTGTCCGGAGTGAAGGCGGGTGACGCCGACTTCCTGATGTGACCCGTGTTCCCGGAACTTCCTTGGTATGGCTGATCGTTCAACCAACCCCCACACCTGACACCCCACCCCCAGACCCCGAACACCCCCCCGCATCCCCCTCACCTGAATGGGAGACACGGCGTTGCCCGACAACGGATGGCCGGCCGACCGCATCGACACCGAGAACGCGCACTCCGCGCGGATCTACGACTACATCCTGGGCGGCAAGGACTACTACCCCGCCGACCAGGAGGCGGGTGACGCGATGTCGCGGGAGTGGCCCGCGCTCCCGATCCACATGCGCGCCAACCGCGACTGGATGAACCGTGCCGTGCGCTGGCTCGCCGAGGAGGCGGGGATGCGCCAGTTCCTGGACGTCGGGACCGGCATCCCCACCTCGCCGAACCTCCACGAGATAGCCCAGGCGGTGTCCCCGGACTCCCGGGTGGTCTACGTGGACAACGACCCCATCGTCCTCACCCTGTCCCAGGGCCTGCTCTCCAGCACGCCCGAGGGCCGCACGGCGTACATCGAGGCGGACTTCCGCGACCCGGCGGCCATCCTCGACGCCCCCGAACTGCGCGAGACCCTCGACCTCGGCAAGCCGGTGGCGCTCACGGTGATCGCCATCGTGCACTTCATGCTCGACGAGGACGACGCCGTCGGTGTCGTACGACGGCTGCTCGAACCGCTGCCCTCGGGCAGCTACCTGGCGATGTCCATCGGCACCGCCGAGTTCGCGCCCGAGGAGGTGGGCCGGGTCGCCCGCGAGTACGCGGCCCGCAACATGCCGATGCGGCTGCGCACCATCGACGAGGCCCACGAGTTCTTCGAGGGCCTGGAACTGGTCGAGCCGGGCATCGTCCAGGTGCACAAGTGGCACCCGGACGGCACCGGCGAGCAGGGCATCCGCGACGAGGACATCGCGATGTACGGAGCGGTCGCCCGCAAGCCGTGACGCCCCCTGGCTCCGTGCCGGGGCCCGGCTCACCTTCCCGGCCCCGGCACGGTCGCTGCGCGGGTACCGTCGCATCCATGCACACCACGCGTGTCACCAGACGGGTACAAGCGCCCCCCGCCGCCGTCTACCGGGCTCTGCTCGACCCGGAGGCGGTCGCCGCCTGGCGGACCCCGGACGGCATGACCGCCCGGGTGCTCGCCTTCGACGCCCGGGAGGGCGGCGAGTTCCGGGTGTCACTGGACTACGACGACCCGGGCCGCGCGGGGAAGTCGGGCGGGCACACCGACACCTACCGGGGCCACTTCGCCCGGCTCGTGGAAAACCGGCTCGTCGTCGAGGTCATCGAGTTCGAGACCGGCGACGACACCGTACGCGGCACCATGACGATGACGACCACGCTCACCGGGGCGGACGGCGCCACGGATGTCCAGGTCCTGCACGAGGACCTCCCCGAAGGCATCCGCCCCGAGGACAACGAACTGGGCACCCGGATGGCCCTCGACAACCTGGCCCGGCTGGTCGAGGGCCCCGCCTGACTCAGGCGTTCGGGTCGAACGAGATCCCGGACGGCATGGAGTACGACAGGTTGGCGTCGAACGAGCCGTCCTTGATCTTGATGGTGGCCTCGCCGAAGTCCGCGTTCATCAGCTTGTCGCGGTAGCCGGCCGGGTAGCCCTCCCAGCCCACCAGACGCGGGTAGAACCAGCCGCCGGTCACGTTCTCCGGCGGGTCGTCGTTGGAGTTGGCGAAGCGGAAGTCGTGCGTGGACAGGCCGTCCTTGTGGTACACGATCTTCGGGTGGGTGCCGTCGAACCGGATCGCCGAGGCGGCCGCCACCTGGTAGGTGCTGTGCTGGGACACCGAGACGTACTGCACCTGGTTGTTCTGGATCCACACGATGACGTGTTCCCAGTCGTGCCGGTGCCCGATGGCCAGCGGCCCGTACGTCGCCTGGTCCTTCTCGAAGTAGCTGGCGTACATCACCGCGCACCAGCCGTTGTTGCACTTCTCGCGGGAGTAGGTGTTGGCGTTGGCGAGCTGCGCGTAGTCGTGGCAGTGGCCGTTGACGTCACCGCCGAGCCCCAGACCGGGGTTGATGGTGCCGTCGGCGCCGATGGCCGCGGTGGCGTAGCAGCCGTCGCCGTCGTAGTCGTAGGCCGGGGAGAACGTCTGCTCCAGGCCGTCGGCGTTCTGCGGCAGCAGCGTCAGGACGTCGGCGTGCGCGGCGGCCGGCACGGCGACGACCAGCGCGAGCGCGCCGAGAGCTGCGGCGAGGGCTTTGCGCAACGGCCGTCTGCGGGTGGGGGACTGCAGGTCGGACATGTCGACTCCCTGTCGGTGAAAGGCGATGCGGAGTCTGGCAGCCGGCTCCCGCCGGAGACCACCGTTACGACTTAACTTTGACCTAAAGACAATTGAACAGCTCTTTCAACTCCTGTGCTGCAACCAGCTGTTGAGCTGCTGTGAGTCTTCCGGACGTGCTTGCCGCGCGGGCCGCCGATCTCGCGGCCCTGCGCGCGCTGGCCGCCGACACCACCGCCGACTTCGGTCACGTCCTGGACGGACACGTCCTGCCCGGCACCTGCACCGCCGTACTCAGGGCCGTGCCCGGACCGACGTGCTCGTCCGCACCGGGGTGTGCGAGGACGCGGGGGGTGCCTCCCCGGCCTGAAGCCGACGCTCGACGACTTCCAGGCCTACGCCCGGGACGAGGAACGCGTCTCCGTCTTCCTGGGGGCGGCCAGGCGATCGGCTAGGCCCGCGCGGAGCCGTGGCCGAGGACGCCGTGGTGGTGACGGCGGTGCACGGCCGGGGTGCGGTGCAGGGCGATCAGGGCCGCGTCGTCGCCGAGGCGGCCGCCCGCATGCGCCAGCAGGTCGCGCCGGATGTGGTGCATCAGCGCCTCCGGAGCGGCGTCGGTCCACTGCGCGACCCGCTCGGTCAGCGGGTAGAAGCGGCCCTGGGCGTCCCGGGCCTCGATGACACCGTCGGTGTAGAGCAGCAGCGTGTCGCCGGGCTCGAACGAGAACACGTCCAGGGTGTGCTCGGCGCCGCCCGCCCCGGGCACGCCCAGCGGCGGCGACGGGTGCAGGCTCGGCACGGTCACCGCGTGCCCCGCGCTCAGCAGCAGCGGCGGCGGATGGCCGCTGCTGGTCATCCGGGTGACCGGGTCCTCGTCGGGGATCTCGATCAGCAGGGCGGTGGCGAACCGCTCGCCCGCCTCCTCCGGGGTCTCGAAGTCCGCCGCGTACCGGTCCACGCTCTGCTCAAGGGCGGTGGCGAGGTCCGGCAGGGTGACGTGCCGGTGGGCGGACTCCCGGAAGGCGCCGAGCAGCAGCGCCGCCTCGCCGATCGCGGACAGCCCCTTGCCCCGCACGTCTCCGATCAGCACCCGGACCTCGCCCTCGGAGTGGGTCGCCGCGTAGAAGTCACCGCCGATCTGCGCCTCGTCCTCGGCGGCCAGGTACAGCGAGGCGATCAGCAGCGGCCCGATGTGCTCCGGCAGCGGCCACATCAGGACGTGCTGCGCGGCCTCGGCGACCGTGCGCACCTGGGCCAGCTGGGCCCGGCGCCGCTCGCGGACCGCGCTGTAGACCACCACGAGCACCGAGAGCAGCACCAGGGTGACGATCTGCACGACGTGGTTCGTGGTGGACAGCCCGCCGTGGAACACGGCGATCACCGCTTGGGCGGCCACCGCGAGCGCCCCGACCAGCGCGGTCGACCGGGGGCCGGCGAACGACGGGGTGAGCGCGGGGGCGATGACCAGGGCGGGGCCCAGATGGATGTCCGCGGGGGTGCGGAGGTCCGTCACCGTGATCACCACGATGAGGGCGATCGGGAGCAGCAGCAGCGCGTGCGACGACCGCCGCAGCCCCGCCGCACAGCTCCGCAGCCTGCCCATAACCACCAGCGTGCGCCACCGCCGGGGGACCGGCCACCGCGAGCCGGCCGGTCCCCCGGACGCACACGCCTTGCCGAAGGTTCGCGCCAGAGGTACGCGCTAGAGGTTCACGGAACGCATCCCGGCCTCGTCGTAGCGCTCGCCCGCCGCCCGGGGCACCTCGGCCTCGATCCGGGCCAGGTCCTCCTTGGTCAGCTCGACACCGACGGCGGCCGCGTTCTCCTCCAGGTAGCCGACGCGCTTGGTGCCCGGGATCGGGACGATGCCGTCGCCCTGCGCCAGCACCCAGGCGAGAGCCAGCTGCGCCGGGGTCACGCCCTTCTCGGCGGCGATCTCCTTCACCTTGGCGGCCAGCCGCAGGTTCGCGTCCAGGTTGTCGCCGGTGAAGCGGGGACCGGTGCGGCGCCAGTCGTCGGCGTCGAGGTCGTCGGGGGAGGAGAACCGGCCGGCGAGGAAGCCGCGGCCCAGTGGCGAGTAGGGGACGAACCCGATGCCAAGCTCCCGGCAGGCGGGCAGCACCTCGTCCTCCGGGTCCCGGGTCCACAGCGAGTACTCGGTCTGCACGGCCGCGATCGGGTGCACCGCGTGGGCCCGCCGGATCGTCTCGGCGCTCGCCTCGCTCAGCCCGATGTGCCGCACCTTGCCCTCGGCGACCAGCTCGGCCAGGGCGCCCACGGTCTCCTCGATCGGCACGTTCGGGTCGACCCGGTGCTGGTAGTACAGGTCGATGCGGTCGGTGCCCAGGCGCTCCAGCGAGCCGTGGACCGAGCTGCGGACATGCTCGGCCGAGCCGTCCTGCGGGCCGATGCTGCTCATGTCGCCGGGCACGGCGTTGTCCATGCGGTAGTTGAACTTGGTGGCGATCACGTACTCGTCCCGGTGCCCCCGGATCGCCTCGCCGACGAGGCTCTCGTTGGTGAGCGGCCCGTAGAGCTGCGCCGTGTCCAGGAAGGTGACGCCCAGTTCCCGCGCGCGGTGGATGGTCCGCACGCCCTCGTCCTGGTCGGCGGTGCCGTAGAAGGCGGACATGCCCATGCAGCCGAGGCCGATGGCGGAAACCGACAGATCTCCCAGATTGCGCTGTCGCATGTGACTCCAGCCTTTCCCGCTGACTCGCTTTCCTCATGGACGCTACGACTTGAAGAGCACTCGAAGTCAAACGGGCACCGCCGATCCGGTACACCTGGCCCCGGAGCCGTACCCCGCGCCCGTCCGAGCCCGCCCGTGGAGGCCGCGTGCCGCCAGCCGGCCCGAGTACCTCGCCGCGCTCGCCCGGGAGTGACACTTCGGCCGAGCGGCGGCGGCCTGCGGGGACCGTGAAGGGCAGGCTGCCCGGGTCCGTCGAGCGCGAGCCGGACCTGATCTGCCACGGGAGCGCGGCCGCGAGGATCCCGCACCGCGACGACCGTGACGCTGCCGACCGGGCCCTGCGGCGGCCCCCGGCCGGGTAGGTACACGGGCGACGCCCGGTACCCGCAGCCCGCGCCCGCGGAGTACCCCTGGCGCACCATGCCGCGCCAGGGGACGACCCCGCACATCTCCGGCTCCGGCCTTTCCGCCGGGCCCGCCGCGCGGCCGGCACCCGGGAGGTCCCGGAGTCGTGGCCGGCCGGCGCGGGAGTCGGGCCGTACCCGGTGAACTCCCGTCAGGGGTTGAGCCGGACCGGCAGTTCGAACAGGTCGTTCTGGGTGACCACCGGCTTGTTGCGCAGCTCGGACGCCGGCACCGCGAGGTCCAGGCGGGGGAAGCGGCCGTAGAGCGCGGGCAGCGCCACACCGGCCTCCAGGCGGGAGAGCGCCGCACCCGGGCAGACGTGCGGGCCGTGCCCGAAGGAGATGTGCCGGTTCGGCGACTCCCGGGTGATGTCGAACTCCCCGGCGCTCGGCCCGTGCGCGTTCTCGTCGCGGCCGATCGCGGCGTACGACACGATCAGCGCGTCGCCCGCCGGGAGCACCTTGTCGCCGACCGGCACGTCCTCGGTGGCGAACCGGATCAGGACGTGCGAGGTCGGGGTGGACCAGCGCAGGGTCTCCTCGACCACGGCCGACCAGTCCACCTCGCCGGAGAGCACCCTGGCCCGCTGGTCGGGGTGGGCGGAAAGGTTGACCACGGCGTTGACGATCAGGGAGATCGTCGTCTCGTGCCCGGCCGCCACCATCAGCTGGAGGGTGGAGACGATCTCCTCGTCGGTGAGGTGGTCGCCGTCCTCGGAGGCCAGGATCAGCGCGCTGGTGAGGTCGTCGCCGGGCTCGGCCCGCTTGGCGGCGACCGTCGCCGCCATGATCCCCGCCAGTTCGGTGAGGGTCGCGATGACCTCCGCGGGCGGGGTCTGGGTCGAGAAGAACTTCTCGAACAGCAGCTTCAGGCGGGGCAGTTCGGCCTTGTCGATGCCCATCAGGTCGGCGACGACGTACATCGGCAGCGGGTAGGCGAACGCCGCCTTGAGGTCGATGCTCTCCGCGTCCTCGGGGAGCGCGTCGAGCAGGTCCTGGGTGAGCTTCTCGACGCGCTCGCGCATCTGCTCCACCCGGCGCGGAGTGAGGGCCTGCGCGACCAGGGTGCGCATCCTGCGGTGGTCGGCACCGTCCACGGTCAGCATCGAACGGCCGGGGTTGGCCAGGCCGATCAGCGGCCAGTCCGGCGCGATCTCCCCGCGCTGCCAGGCACCCCACACGTTGATGTCCTTGACCAGCCGCGGGTCGGTGAGCAGCGCCTTGGCCTCGGCGTGGTGCGTGACGGCCCAGACGGGCACCCCGCCGGGCAGTTCCACGGCGGCGAGCGGACCGGCGGCCCGCAGCCGCGCGCTCTCGCCGTCGAGGTCGGTGACGAAGGGGTCGAGGGCGATCCGTGCTTGTCCGGTACCGGTCGTCATCGTGACGTGCCTTTCAGGGCAGGGTCAGATAAGTGCGCCATTCGGTGTGCTGCGCCTGTCTCTCGATGGGGAGGTGCGGATCAGAGGGCGGGTACGGGCGTGAACCTGACGGGCAGTTCGCTCAGCCCCCGCAGCCACGGCGAGGGCCGACGGGTGAGGGACTCGGCGGGCACCGCGAGGTCGATGTCCGGGAGCCGGTCGAGGACGACCTCGATGGCGGTCCGGGCGATCACCTCGGCGACCTCCTGGGCGGGGAACGGACAGCGGTGCTCGCCGTGCCCGAAGGAGAAGTGCGCGTTGTTGCCGCCGGTCAGCGCGGAGGCGTCGGTGCGCACCTGCGGATCGGAGTTGGCGCCCTGGAGGCCGAGGATCAGCAGGTCACCGGCGCGGATCCGGCGGCCGCCCAGCTGGGTGTCGCGGGAGGCCCAGCGGCCGGCGATGTTCTGGCTGGGGGTGTCCTCCCACAGCACCTCGTTCATCGCCTCGGCGACACTGTTGCGGCCGCCGAACAGGGAGGCGGCGAACCGGTCGTCGGTGAGCATCAGGCGCAGCGAGTTGCCGATCCAGTCGGCGGTCGGCTGGTGCCCGGCCGCCATCATGACCATCAGGTCCTGCATGATCTCTTCGTCGGTGAAGCCGCTCTTGTCCTGGAGCATCCGCGAGACCACGTCGTGGGCCGGGTTCGCCTTCCGGTCGGCCAGCAACTGGGCCATGGACATCGCCAGGTGGGTCTGCCCGGCGAGTGCCCGCTCCCGGCCGTCGATCATGTCGTTGAGGGCGGTGACCAGGCCGGGGCCCTCCTCGTCGGCGAAGCCGTACAGCTGCGCGAGCACCCGCACCGGCAGCAGCATCGCGTACTGGCCGATCAGGTCCGCCTCGCCGCTGGTGCACAGTCCGTCGATCAGCTCGTCCGCGAACCGCTCGGCGTGGCCGCGCAGTTCGAACGGGTCGACGGCCTCCAGCGCGTCGCTGATCATCCCGGCCCGCTCGCGGTGCCGCTCGCCGACGGTGTAGAGGATCGACGGCTGCTTGCGGCCGATCATCGGCAGCAGCGGCCAGTCGTCGGGGATCAGGTCCCACTGGTTCCACAGTTCCGAGTCCCGGCTGAACAGCACCGGGTCCCCGGTCACCTGGTGCAGCTCGCGGTAGCCGACCACCAGCCAGGCGGGCACGTCCCCGTCGAGCACGACGGGGGTGACGGCGCCGTGGTCGCGCCGCATCTCGCGGTACAGACGAGCCGGTTCGGTCTGGAACCGGGGGCCGCCGAGCGGTACGGCGTCGGGGGTCACACGAACTCCTGTCGGGGCAGGTCCGCCGGTGCCGAGTGGTCGGCGTACCGGTTCTTGACGTGCTGGACGAGCGCGATCAGCACCTGCTTGCCGGACTCCCGGGAGCGGGCGTCGCAGGTGACCAGCGGGACGTGCGGGTCCAGGTCGAGGGCGTGCCGGACGTCCTCGGGCGGGTGCACCGGGCCGCCGAAGTGGTTGCAGGCCACGATGAACGGGGTGCCGTGCTTCTCCAGCCGGTCGATGGCGTACCAGGAGTCGCCGATCCGCCGGGTGTCGACGAGCACGACCGCGCCGAGGGTGCCGGAGAACAGCCGGTCCCACAGGAACCAGAACCGCTCCTGGCCCGGCGCCCCGAACAGGTACAGCACGTTGCGGGCGTCCAGCGTGATCCGGCCGAAGTCGAAGGCGACGGTGGTGGCGGACTTGCCGCGCACCTCCCGGATGTCGTCGACCGCCTCGCCGGCCTGGGTCATCGTCTCCTCGGTGTTGAGGGGACGTATCTCGCTGACCGAGCGGACCAGGGTGGTCTTGCCGACGCCGAAGCCGCCCACGACCACGATCTTGAATCCGTGGTCGGCGGAGGCACCCAACGGGGTGCGCGCGTCAGAGGTTGCGGAGTCCAACGAGCACCTGCTCCAGGATGTCGGGGTCGGTGATGGCCGGCCGGTACGGGTGGCGGGCGCTGACCCGGCCGGCCGCCTGAAGGTCGCACAGCAGGACCTTGGTGATGCTCACCGGCAGCTTCAGCTCCGCGGCGATCTCCACGACCGAGGTCGGGAACTTGGCCAGGCGCAGGATCGCCGCGTGCTCCGACTGCATGCCCGGAACCGGTTCCGACTCCGCGACGACCAGGGTGACCAGGTCGAAGGGGCTGTCGGGGCCGGTGCTGCTGCGGCCGCCGGTGATGGTGTACAGACGGTCGGGCGCGTCGTCCCTGCCGGGCCGGCTCATGACGTCCGGGGCTGCGCGGTCAAGTGCTCGCCGAGCTGCTCGACCAGTTCGCTCATGTTGTGCCCGATCAGCCCGGGGTCGGCGTCCTCGCTGGTCACCACGGCCAGATGGGCGCCCTCGCCGGCCTCCACGATGAACAGCACGCCCCCGTAGAACTCGGTCATCGCCGACCGCACGCCGCCGCTGCCGTCGCCGAACTCGACGGACGCCCCGTGCGACAGCGACTGGATGCCGGCGGCGATCGCCGCGAGCTGGTCGGCCTGGTCGACGGAGAGCTCCGGGGTACGGCAGAGCTTCAGGCCGTCGCGGGAGAGCACGAGAGCGTGCCGCGCGCCGGGGGTGCGCTCCAGGAGGCCCTCGATGAGCCAGGTGAGCTTGTCGTCGGCGGTGGTCCTGCCGGTCATGAAGTGGGGTCGCCTTCCGGGTACGCGTGCGGGTGGGACGTGAGCTCTGAGCCGGACTCCGGGTGGGGCGCGGGGACCGGGTCATGCGCGGGGACGGGGGCCTGCGGGGCGGCTTCACCGACCGCGCCGTAGGCCTCGGCGGACGTTTCGGCGGAGTCGGGCGCCGGCGGGCGGACGGCCTGCCGGAAGCTGTTGAAGCGGGCGGCACGGACCTGGGCATCCGCACCGCGGGGCGCGGGGCGCGGCTCCTCGGGCTGGGGCGCCGACCGGCGCTCGGCCTCGGCGAGGGTCCGGCCACGGCGGCGCCTGGGCAGCCCGGTGGGCCCTTCCTCGAACTCCTCGGCGGAGTCGGACGCGGCGGACTCGTGCACCGGCGGGGGATCCGCGGCGACCGGCACCGGCTTGGCCGGCTCCGTCTCCTGGGCGGGCTCGGGTTCGTCGGCGACCGGGCGGGTCAGCAGCTCCTGCGGGACCAGCATCAGCACCCCGGTGCCGCCGCGCGCCGACGGCCGGAACGACACCTTCAGGCCGTACTTGCGGGAGAGCCGGCCCACCACCGCGAGCCCGAGCCGGGTGCCGGTGAGACCGCCCAGCTCGGTGGTGTCGCCGGCGACCGCCCGCTCGGCGCGGCGCAGCTGCACATCGCCCATCACCAGCCCGCTGTCCTCCACGGACACGATGACCCCGGCCGGCACCTCCTCCACGTACACATGGACCTCGGCCGTGGGCGGCGAGAAGTTGGCCGCGTTGTCGAGGAGTTCGGCCAACGCGTGCATGACCCCCTCGGCGGCGTGCCCGGCGACGGCGGTCTCGCTCACCGAGTGCACCCGCACCCGGCGGTAGCCGCTGATGCGCCCCATCGCGCCGCGCAGGATCGACTCCATGCTGATCGGCCGCGCCCAGCGGCGCCCGGAACGCGCCCCGGTGAGGACGGCGATGGAGTCGGCGAGCCGGCCCGCCTGCGCGGTGCGGTGGTCGAGGTGCAGCAGATCGGCGAGGATGTCCTCGCCGGTGTGCCGGTCCTCCATGGCCCGCAGGTCGGCGAGGGTGGCGGTGGCGATGGCCTGCATCCGGCCGGCCGCGTTGCCGGCGGCGGCGATCGCGACGGCCCGTTCCCGCAGGGCGCGCTCCAGTTCGGCGGTGAGCCGGTCGTTCTCCTGGCGGTACCAGTCCAGTTCCTTGCCGCTGTCCTGCTGGTTCCGAGCTCGCTCCTGCTCGAAGGACTCGGCGAACTCGCTGCGCTGCTGGGCCAGTTCGTCGATCAGCCGCTGTTGCTCCTGGCGCGCCTCCTCGGTGGTCCGGGCCTGCTGCTGGAGCAGCCGCCCGATGTCCTGACTCACCGCCTCCAGCCGGCGCCGGGCGCCGCGTGCGACCCGCGCCGCGTGCACGGCCCAGGTCACCGCCGCGCAGAGCAGCAGTGCCGCCGCGCTCGCGCCGAGGGCGAGGGGTGCGCGCACCGAGGCCGGCGCGGCGGTCACCGCGGCGACGACCACGAGGGCCGACACCACGGCGGTCAGCGCGAAGGTCGGAACGAGCGTACGGAGGGAAGGTCGTTCGCCGGGGTGCGTGGGCGCGGTCATCGGTCCGGTCTGGTCCTCGGAGCAGGTAGGGATGGGTTTCCAGTGAAGGAGTTGTGACGCTCGGTGCTGAACTGGGCGTCACTATACGAGAGGTTGTGATCTAAACAGAACAGTTCCGGTCTCATTGCGGAAATCCGGCTGTGGGGAAGGGGTCTTGCTGTGCCCAGGCTGTGAGCGAACTCGTGCGTCACCGTGCTCGAAGGCGTCCGCCACGATCGCCGCGGCCTTGCCGACCAGCGGGGAGTCGGCCGCGGCCGCGGCGTCGGCGTGGGTGGAGAGGACGGCGACGACCAGGGGCGCGCGGCTGGGGGGCCACGCGACCGCGACATCGTTGGCGGTGCCGTACCCGCCCGTTCCGGTCTTGTCGCCCACCGTCCAGTCGCCGGGGAGCCCGGCGCGGATCCGTTCCCCGCCGGTGGTGCAGGCGAGCAGCCAGCCGGTGAGCCGCCGCCGGCCGGTGGCGTCCAGGGCGTGGCCGACGGTCAGCCGCGCGTAGGTCGTCGCGATCGCCAGGGGAGTGGTGGTGTCCGTCGCCCGCCCGGGCTCGGCCGAGTTCAGCTCCGGCTCCCACCGGTCCAGGCGCGTCACCTCGTCCCCGACCGAACGGCACAGCCGCGTCACGGCCACCGGCCCGCCCAGTTGCTCCAGCAACAGGTTCGCCGCGGTGTTGTCGCTGTACGAGACCGCCGCACCGCACAACTCGGCGACGGTCATTCCGGCGGCGAGATTCCCCGGTTGTCCGGTGACCGGAGCCCCGCCCGCCCTGTCGACATCGCCCTCGTCGTAGTGCACGACCCGGCTGAGTACGTCCTCGCCGAGGTCGCGCAGCACGGCGGCGACCGCGAGCGTCTTGAACACCGAGCACATCGCGAAGCGCTCGCCGGACCGGTACCCGAGCCGGGCCCCCGAGCCGGTGTCCCAGGCGAACACCCCCAGCCGGGCGCGGTGTTCGCGCTCCAGGACACGCAGTCTCCCGGCCGCCCCCGGCGCCGGCGGAGCGGGCAGCGCCGCACCGAGGGCCGTGGCGAGCACCGTGCGACGCGAGGGCCTGCGCATGACCGCTCCTCTACCGGGACGACGCTGAAGCGGACGCGACAGCGGGCGTGCGGGTTGAGCCGTGTGCGGGTGACACATCCGACGCTGAAATCCGGCCGACCATAGCTCTCGCATCGTCGCAAATGATCCAAACGTCTCTACGATGACGCGTGGAACGGCCCGGGCACGGAGAAGCTCTTGGAGTGCGCAGGCCGACGACGGGGAGATGACGGGGACGGTGTCGAGGGGGGCGATGCCTTTCATGAAGGGCGACTGGAGCCGGGTGGCCGCGGAGGCGGTCCGCTTCGTGCGGCGCACGCTGCGCGACGAATGGCACGCCGTCGTCGTGGAGCCGGTACGGCAGCTGGTGCGGCGCGGACTGTCCGGGCTCGTGCTCGCGTTCGTCGCCGCGTTCGGCGTCATCTTCTTCCACGCCGTCGCCCAGCACCCCTTGGGCAGGCGGCTGGTGTGGCTCCTCGGCGGTGTCACCGCCGACCTGCCGCTGTGGCTCTCCCTGTCGCGCACGCCGGTGTCGCTGTACGTCCCGGCGCTCGACCTGCCGGTGTGGGCGGGCATCACCCAGCTCTTCCTCGCCTTCGCGCTCGCCGAACTCACCCTCGGCCGCGGCCGTACCCTCGCCGTCGCGTACCTCACCACCCTCGCCGGCACCATGACCGCCCGCGTGATGGTCGCGCTGGGCCCCGGCTGGTGGGGTTTCGGCCTGCCACCGCAGGCCGGCCGGGTCCTCGACACGGGGCCGTCCGCCGCCGTGGTGGGACTGTTCACCTACTTCGCGGTGGTCCGGCGCGCCCCCGTCGTCTTCGTTCTCACCGGCGGCTCGATGGTGTGGGAGTCCCTCGCCGTACCGAACCTCGCCGGGCGCGAGCACCTGATCGCCGTGGGCTCGGCGAGCATCCTCGGCCTGCTGCACGGCCGCCGCCTGCCGCTGGCCACCCGCCTCGCCGAACGCCTCGGCACCGCCCCGTCCCCACCCCGCTCCGGACCACCGGCCCCCCGCCCGGGCCCACCGCGCCATCCCGTGTCCGCCCCCCGCCTCCCCAACCCTCCCGCCTTCCCCCAGACCCCCTATGCCACGCGGCCGGCCCGCCGAACTGCTCAACAACGTCAATGTGATGGTTTTCGCACTTCGGCCGGTTCGGGCAACCCCTAATGTTGCGGCGAGCCAGGGGGTGCCCGCCGGAGCGGGGCCTGGTGCGTGCAGTTGCAAGGCGGAGGGGGGAGCCGGCGCGTGACGACGACGCGGCTGGGGGCACGCCCTGCGGGCCACTGCGTGCCAGGACACGCGACGCCGACATGATCCGCCGGACACCCCCTGAGGACGGGCGCGGCTGACACCATGGTGTTCGTCGCCGGCAGGCTGAAGGGATCCAGGGATGTTCCGCAAGGTGCTGGTCGCCAACCGTGGAGAGATCGCCATCCGCGCTTTTCGCGCGGGCTATGAGCTGGGGGCACGCACGGTCGCCGTGTTCCCCTACGAGGACCGCAACTCGCTGCACCGGCTGAAGGCCGACGAGGCCTACGAGATCGGGGAGCCAGGGCATCCGGTGCGCGCCTACCTCTCCGTCGAGGAGATCGTGGGCGCGGCCCGGCGGGCCGGGGCCGACGCCGTCTACCCCGGCTACGGGTTCCTCTCCGAGAACCCGGAACTCGCCCGCGCCTGCGAGGAGGCGGGCATCACGTTCGTCGGGCCGAGCGCCCAGACGCTGGAGCTGACGGGCAACAAGGCCCGTGCGGTGGCCGCCGCCCGCGCCGCCGGCGTGCCGGTCCTCGGCTCCTCCGCGCCCTCCAACGACATCGACGAACTGGTCCGCGCCGCCGACGAGATCGGCTTCCCGGTGTTCGTGAAGGCCGTCGCGGGCGGCGGCGGTCGCGGCATGCGCCGCGTCGAGGACCCGGCCGCGCTGCGCGAGTCCATCGAGCAGGCCTCCCGCGAGGCGGCCTCCGCGTTCGGCGACCCGACGGTCTTCCTGGAGAAGGCCGTCGTCGACCCGCGCCACATCGAGGTGCAGATCCTTGCCGACGGCGAGGGCAACGTCATTCATCTCTTCGAGCGGGACTGCTCGCTCCAGCGCCGCCACCAGAAGGTCATCGAGCTGGCACCCGCGCCGAACCTCGACCCGGAACTGCGCGACCGCATCTGCGCCGACGCCGTCCGCTTCGCCCGTGAGATCGGCTACCGCAACGCCGGCACCGTCGAGTTCCTCCTCGACCGGGACGGCAACCACGTCTTCATCGAGATGAACCCCCGCATCCAGGTCGAGCACACGGTCACCGAGGAGGTCACCGACGTCGACCTGGTCCAGGCCCAGATGCGCATCGCCTCCGGCGAGACCCTCGCCGGCCTCGGGCTCTCCCAGGAGACGGTGAAGCTGCACGGCGCGGCCCTGCAGTGCCGTATCACCACCGAGGACCCCGCCAACGGTTTCCGGCCCGACACCGGCCGCATCAGCGCCTACCGCTCCCCGGGCGGCTCCGGCATCCGGCTCGACGGCGGCACCACCCACGCCGGCACCGAGATCAGCGCGCACTTCGACTCCATGCTGGTCAAGCTCACCTGCCGGGGCCGGGACTTCAAGGCCGCCATCGGCCGCGCCCGGCGGGCCGTCGCCGAGTTCCGCATCCGCGGTGTCGCCACCAACATCCCCTTCCTCCAGGCCGTCCTGGACGACCCGGACTTCCAGGCCGGCCGGATCACCACCTCGTTCATCGAGCAGCGCCCGCACCTGCTCACCGCCCGCTCCTCCGCGGACCGCGGCACCAAGCTGCTCACCTACCTCGCCGACGTCACCGTCAACAAGCCGCACGGCGAGCGCCCCCACCTGATCGAGTCGACCACCAAGCTGCCCCCGCTGCCGGCCGGTGAGATCCCCGCCGGATCCCGGCAGCGGCTGGTCGAGGCCGGCCCGGAGGGCTTCGCGCGCTGGCTGCGCGAGTCGCCCGTCCTCGGCATCACGGACACCACCTTCCGCGACGCCCACCAGTCCCTGCTCGCCACCCGCGTGCGCACCAAGGACCTCCTCGCCGTCGCCCCGGTCGTCGCCCGCACCCTGCCCGGACTGCTCTCCCTGGAGTGCTGGGGCGGCGCCACCTACGACGTGGCGCTCCGCTTCCTCGCCGAGGACCCCTGGGAGCGGCTGGCCGCCCTGCGCGAGGCCGTCCCCAACATCTGCCTCCAGATGCTGCTGCGCGGCCGCAACACCGTCGGCTACACCCCGTACCCGACCGAGGTGACCGACGCCTTCGTCCAGGAGGCCGCCGCCACCGGCATCGACATCTTCCGCATCTTCGACGCCCTCAACGACGTCGGCCAGATGCGCCCCGCCATCCAGGCCGTACGGGAGACGGGCACCGCGATCGCCGAGGTGGCCCTCTGCTACACGGCCGACCTGTCCAACCCCGACGAGCGGCTCTACACCCTCGACTACTACCTGCGGCTCGCCGAGCAGATCGTCGAGGCAGGCGCGCACATCCTCGCCGTCAAGGACATGGCGGGCCTGCTGCGCGCCCCGGCCGCCGCGAAGCTGGTCTCGGCCCTGCGCCGGGAGTTCGACCTCCCGGTCCACCTGCACACCCACGACACCGCGGGCGGCCAGCTGGCCACCTACCTCGCCGCGATCCAGGCGGGCGCGGACGCGGTGGACGGCGCGGTGGCCTCCATGGCCGGTACGACCTCGCAGCCCTCGCTGTCGGCGATCGTGGCCGCGACCGACTACTCGGAGCGTCCCACCGGGCTCGACCTGCGGGCGATCGAGGACCTGGAGCCGTACTGGGAGAGCGTCCGCAAGGTCTACGCCCCCTTCGAGGCGGGTCTCGCCTCACCGACCGGCCGGGTCTACCACCACGAGATCCCGGGCGGCCAGCTCTCCAACCTGCGCACCCAGGCCGTCGCGCTCGGTCTCGGCGACCGCTTCGAGGACATCGAGGCGATGTACGAGGCCGCCGACCGCATTCTCGGCCGGCTGGTCAAGGTCACCCCGTCCTCCAAGGTCGTCGGCGACCTCGCCCTGCACCTGGTGGGCGCCGGGGTGGCGCCGGAGGACTTCGAGGCCACCCCCGACAGGTTCGACATCCCGGACTCCGTCATCGGCTTCCTGCGCGGCGAGCTGGGCACCCCGCCCGGCGGCTGGCCCGAGCCGTTCCGCACCAAGGCCCTCCAGGGCCGCGCCCCCGCCAAGCCGGCGCCCGAGCTGACCGCCGAGGACCGCGAGGGCCTGGCCAAGGAGCCCCGTACGACCCTGAACCGGCTGCTGTTCCCGGCGCCGACCCGCGAGTTCGAGACCCACCGCCAGACGTACGGCGACACCAGCGTCCTGGACAGCAAGGACTTCTTCTACGGCCTGCGCCCGGGCAAGGAGTACTCGGTCGACCTGGAACCCGGCGTCCGGCTGCTCATCGAGCTCCAGGCCGTCGGCGAGGCCGACGAGCGCGGCATGCGCACGGTGATGTCGAGCCTCAACGGGCAGCTGCGGCCGATCCAGATCCGTGACCGGGCGGCGGCTTCCGACATCCCGGCCACCGAGAAGGCCGACCGCGCCAACCCCGGACACGTCGCGGCCCCGTTCGCCGGCGTCGTCACCCTCGCGGTGACCGAGGACGCGGAGGTCGAGGCGGGCGCCACGGTGGCCACGATCGAGGCCATGAAGATGGAGGCCACCATCACCGCCCCGAAGGCCGGCCGGATCTCCCGGCTCGCCATCAACCGCATCCAGCAGGTGGAGGGCGGCGACCTGCTGGTCGAGATCGCCTGAGCACGGGCAGCCCCTGGGGGCGGGGGAGGGCCGGCCGGACCCGGCCCTCCCCGGCTACGAACGGGAGAAGTGCGTGCCCAGCCGTGCCTTCAGCAGGTTCGGGTCGCGCTGGGTGAAGTAAGCGGCGTTCGCCACGAAGACGTCACGGCCGCTCACCGCGAGCGCGGTCGGGTTGGACAGCCCCTCCTGCACCGTCAGGACGTCGCTGTGGCTGCCGTCCGGGCCGATCAGCGCGACCTCGTTGGACGGGGGCAGCGCGGCCAGCACGATGTCCGAGTGCCCGGGGAAGGCGAAGTCGTCCACCCCGGCGAGACCGGTCGCCCTGGTCTCGGCCGCCCCCGCCGAGCCGTCCGCGCCGACCGGGATGCGCAGCAGCGTGCCCCGGTCGGTGTTGGTCACCCACACCGCGTCCTTGTGGACCTTGATCCCGTTGGCGCCGAAGCCGGTGGCCGACGGTAGCCCGGTGAGCGCGGGGCCGGTGGCCCAGGCCCTGGGCTCGGCACCCGACCGCGGGATGCGCCACACCGTGCCCAGCGCGGAGTCGGCCGCGTAGAGCACGCCGTGCTTCTCGTCGAGGGCCAGACCGTTGGGCAGGCCGTTCGCCGGCAGCTTGGCGATCTGCTCGGGGGTGCCGCCGCCGGCCGGGATGCGCCAGACGCCGGTCTTGTCGGTGCCGGTGGCGTAGGTGACGTACAGCGTGCCGTCGAGGGCGCGGGCCAGTCCGTGCGTGACCGCGCTGCTCACGAGGGGTGTCCGGGGGCTCTTCTCGTCGGGCAGGGTGGCGAGGACACGGACCCGGCGCTCCCGGGTGACCTTGACGACCTGCCGGGCGAACGCGAAGGAGATGTCCACCGCGCCGCCCCGCTCGGCGACGACGCTCTCGGGCGTCTGCCCCCGGGCGAGATCGAAACGGGCGACGGTGTGGGGGCGGGAGAGGACCGGGTCGTCGCTCGCGGCCGGAACCGCCGCGAGCAGGCCGATCGCGACCGCGGCCGGTGCGGCGACGGCCCGGCGGGAGAATCGGGGCATGTGACCTCTTTCGACGGGAGCACAAGGCTCCGGCGTACCGGTCACACCAACATGACGCTTCCCCGTCCTCGGGCCGCGGCAGCCGTGGCCGCGACGTCGCCCGCCCGGCGCACGGCGTGGGCCCGCATGCCGCGCAGCCGGGTGACGGCCCCGCTCAGTTCCACATGGGGTAGCTCATGACCTGCGTGTATCCCTCCGGCCTGGCACCGGGGTAGGTCAGGTTCAGGCGCGTGAAGTGCTGCACGTTCGGGTGCTTCGTCCAGACCACCGGGCGATAGAGCCGCACGGTCACCGGGTACTTGTGGAACGTGCCGGCCGCGCAGTACGGCTTGCAGTCGTTCACCACGTTCACGCCCTGGGCGACCGCCGTGCTGTCGTTCCACTTGGTCCAGTGCATGCCGGTGAGGATGCTGTTGCCGTCGCCGCAGGCCAGCAGGAAGTCGGTCGGCCTGAACCGCTGGTGCCAGAGGCAGTCGACGAGCACCGGGTGGTGGGCCGACGCCCGCGCCGGGGGCGGTGTCGGCGGCGTCGCGGAGGCCGTCGTCATACCCGCCGTGAGCAGCAGGGCCGCCCCGAGTCCGATCGCCGTTCCCACCACTGGTCGCATGGTCACTCCCGCCCGTTCCGCCGTACGTGTTCCCTTCGACGCTACGACCGTCCCGCGAGATGTACCACTTGCGGCGTATTCGCCGGCCAGAAGGGCGAAGTCCCCGACCGGTGTGCCCGGCGGGCGCGGCCGGGGACGGGGCCGCCTCGGTCCGGCGCCGTCGCGTCTGCCATGGCGCCGGGGTGCGTGGCCGGCGACGCCACCACCGTCGGGCGACGGTCCTCGGGTGGTGCGTCTCGCCGTGCCGGTTCCGGTGCGGGACTACGCGTACAGTGCGACGGCTCCGCCCCACAGCGCGCCCGGGTTCAGGCGTTCGGGGAAGCGTTCCAGCATGGCGTGGAAGAAGCCGAGCGCGTCTTCGTGCTTGCCGAGGAGTTCGTCGGCGGTGTCGAGGTAGAGCCGGGTCTCGGCGATGGCGCGGGCGGCGTCGTCGTCGAGTTCCTTGTTCTTGTGGCCGGTCACGATCCGGCGCGGCCGCAGGCCTTCGACGACGGTGATGGCCTCGCGCCAGGCGTCGCGGCCGCCGTCCCGGGATTCGGCGAGGTACTGGTGCACACCGTTGTAGATGACGTCGCCGGCCACGACGAGTTCGAGGTCGGGGACGTGCAGGACGCTCGTTTCGTCGGTGTCGCTGTGGCCCACCTCCACGATGATCAGGTCGTGCCCTTCGAGGGTGAGCCGGTTGCCGGGGACGGTGACGGCGGTGACGGGGGCGTCCGGAATCTGTCCGGGGAAGAGCTTGTCCCAGAAGTGCGGGCGGATGGAGACATTGCGGCGCATCTCCGCGATCGTGCCCTCGGAGGCGACGACCTGCGCGCCGAAACGTTCCGCCAGGACGCCGGCGGTGAACCAGTGGTCACCGTGGCCGTGGGTGGCGAAAATGTGGGTCAGGTTCTTGCCGGTGGCCTCTGCCCAGTCCCCGACCGCCTCGGCCTGCGCGGAGGTCAGTGGCGGGTCGACCAGGACGGCGTCCTGTTCTCCGTGGATGAGAGTGACCGACAGGGGTGAGAACATCCGCCGGTCCCCGTTGGGGACCGGATCGGTGACGTTCTGCGCGATCGGGTCGGCGACGAAGACGTCGTAGGCGAGCGGGCTGTGGGCAGGCATGGTGCGTTCCTAACTGACACGGTCGTTGCTGCGGGCGCGGTCGGATGACCGGCCGGCGGCGGCGAGGGCGGCGTAGTAGGCCGGGCCTCGGATGATCGAGACGGCGTCCTGGTCGACCAACTCGCCGTGATCGTCACGGAATTCGAGGTGAACCGGCCGTTCCCCGCCGGTCGCGTAGAGGACGCCCTGTCCCGTCTCCTGCGGGCGGTGCCGGTCCCCCCACGCGCTGAGGGCCGCCAGAACCGGCAGCACGTCGCGGCCAGCCTCCGTGAGGAGGTACTCCTCGCGGCTGCGTTCCCCTTCCTCCTGATACGTCACACGCTCCATGAGCCCCGCGCACACGAGGTCGTTCAGGCGCTGGCCGAGGGTCGCGTTCGGGATGCCGATGCGCTGGAACTCCGCGAAACGGGTGCGCCCGAGGAAGGCCTCGCGAAGCAGCAGCAGGTTCCACTTCTGACCCAGCACGGTCAGCGTGCGCGCGATGGAGCAGTTCTGATTCGCCGGCAGTGACATGGCGTCCATGGCTTTCACCCTACACTGACTCTGAAAAATGAACACAGGTTCTGGCGTCAAATTTTGAATCCAGGGTCGGGTTTCTTCCCTTGCGGTGGTGTCCGATCGGAACTCGGACGCCACCGCAAGGGAGACGCGCGGGCCGGTGGGGAGCCTGCCCGGGGAGGCGGACTTCGGCCCGGGCGCGGCTGCCGGCGAGGCTGCGGCTGCCGGCGAGGCCGCGGTGGTCCGCCCCCGGTCGAGATCGGCCACCGCGCGGGTTCTGGTGGCTGTGCTCACCGATGGCGGCCTCCCGTGGTCCGGCCGCGGCGCGGATGGCCTCCCCGGCGCGCGGCGGAACGGCGGTCCCGCCGCGGTGGACCGGGCGAACTCAGCCGTGCTTGACGGTCAGGCCGTAGAACGCGACCCGGGCGCCGTTGGTCGTGCTGTCGGAGGACGACTGGTTGTACGAGCCCGCCTTGAAGTACTGCTTGTACTGGTTGAAGGAGGACGGAATGGCGTAGTGGGTGGTGGTGCCGTTGACGGTCAGGTCGATGGTGTTCCCGCCGGAGACGGCGATGGTGTACGTCCAGGTCTTGCCGACCGGTACATGGCCCACGCTGTGCGTGGTCTGGCCGCCGTCCGGGGAGTTCTCGGTGCCCAGCACGATGTCGCCGCCCGAGTGGTAGTACAGCTCCAGCAGCGGCTTGGTGGACGAGCCGCCGGTGCCGAGGTGGATCTGGCCCACGCACACGTTCTTGGTCACCGAGACCACCCGCAGGGTCGCGCTCATCCTGTGGCTGCCGCTCAGCGACCAGTTGGCGGCGCTGCCGTCCCGGTTCATCTCGCGCAGCTCGGAGCGGGCGTAGTTGGAGTTGGGGGTGGTGACCCCCTTCTCGGGTGCCCAGAAGGTCATCGCGCCGTCGCGGGTGTCGGTGTAGAAGTACGCGTCCTGGTAGCCGTTCGCGCCCTGGAGGCGGGACGAGGGGATGGTGGTCGGCGAGCCGGGGGAGCCGACCGGCTCCTGGAGCTGCCATACGGACAGGTCGAAGTTGCCGCCGGGCGCGACGTTCGGGTCCGCCGCCTCCGCGCTGCCGCCGAGCAGGAGGGCGAGGGCGAGGGCGAGGCCCGCGGCGGTCGGCGCCGCGAGCAGCCGGGAACGGTTCATGTGGGGGGCCTTTCGTCAGAAGGCTGCGCCCGGAGTCCACTGAGGTTCACCCATGTGAACTCCGGACGCATCCTTAACCGTCGATGACCCGTGAAGCTAAAGGTCCGAACCAATCCCGTCAAGGGGTTCAGCAGGCGCCCTCGTCCTGCCAGGGGCCCCACTCGGAGGCGCCGGGCACCTCGTTCTGGGTCCACCACTTGGCCTTCCAGTTGTGGCTGTTGTACGAGACCTCGTTCCCGGCCGTGTACACCGCCGTCGAACTCCAGGCGGTCTTGCAGGAGGTGGGGGTCGGGGTGGGCGTCGGAGTGGGGGTGGGGGTGGTGGTCGGCGGGGTGACCCCGGCGAACTCCACCGCGTACTTGGCGAAGTCCCAGTCGCCCTGCGCCACGCTGGAGCAGGTCCCGGACGTGGTGCCGTTGTTGTCGACCGGGCTGCACTGACGGTCGCGGTTCAGGGACCAGAACGTGAAGCGGTCCATGTTGTGGCTCGTCGCGTAGTCGAGCACGGTCTGGAAGTCGGCCTGGGTGAAGTACTCGCCGGTGTCGCTGCGGCCGTTCATCCCGGAGAAGCCCTCGTGGGCGTAGGCGGTCGCCTGGTCCCAGCCGAAGGTGGACTGCAGGATCGAGTTGAAGTTGGTGAGCGCGCTGGTCTGCGAGGCCGCTCCGCTGAAACCGCCGTCGAAGGGCATGATGGAGAAGTTGTTCGGCGTGAACCCCTGTGACTTCGCCTCCAGCAGCATCTGCTTGCCGAACCAGCCGGTCCCGTCGGCCGTGCCGGGCGTGGTGACCGAGACGTACAGCCCCGGGTTGTTCTGCTGGAGGATCTTCGCGGCGCCGATCTCGTTCTTGATCGCCGCGGTGTTCTCGTACTCCGGCTCCTCCAGGTCGAAGTCGATCGCGTGCAGCCCGTACTTGGTGACGACCTGCTGGTAGGCCGCGGCGGTGGAGGCCGCGTCCGCGCAGGTCTGCCCCAGCTTGGTGCCGCCGTAGCCGCCGATGGAGACGGAGACGTCACCGCCCTTGGCGCGGATCGTGTCGATCACCGACTGGACGGCGGTGTCCGAGGAGACCGCGGCCGTGCCGCCCCAGGTGGGGGAGCAGCCGCCGCCGTCGGGGGCCAGGACGAACGCCAACTGGAAGGCCTTGAGGCCGGTGGCGTCCATGATGGTGGCCGCGTTCGGCGGGTTGTTGTCCAGCGGCATCAGGTACGGGGCCGCCGCGTACCACCGGTTGCTCAGGGCGGTCGTCGCACCCGAGGCGTCGCTCGTGACCAGCGCGGTGGTGCCGGCGGCGGCGAGGGTGACGGCGGCGGCCGCGCCCAGACATGCGCGAAGGGGTCTCACTGGTGCCTCCAGGGGCCGGGGAGGTGGGGTGGGTCCCAGCTTCCAGAGGTGTCGCGGTCACGTCAATGAATTGGACTGGACCAAAGTGCACTTTGGACTAGACCATATGGTTTCTTTACCTGGCGGGGCGAAGCAGGTCCGGTGTCCCGAACCGCACCTTCACGCCCGGCGACCAGAGCACGCTGACCGGTGGCCCGGACGGCGCCGGCAGGCCCGCCGCCTCGACCAGCCCGTCGTCCAAGTGCAGGAGTTCGGCCCGATGCAGCGGCCAGGGCGCATGCTCGTTCGGCAGGTACGCGGTTCGGCCGTGCCAGGTCACGTGCAGCCCCCAGCGCGCGGTCAGGAAGTGCTCCAGCGGTGAGGGTTCGGCGATCGGCGGCCCGGTCCGCACGACCGCCCGGCTCGCGGCCGCCGGGCGCCGCCGCCGGCAGGTGTAGGTGATCGCGTCGCCCTCGCGGCGCAGCCGCATCGCGGACCAGATGTACGGCAGCCGGAACCCGTACCGGCCCACCAGCGCCGGGAGCAGCCGGGCGGAGTCCAGGGACCTGAACACCACCCCGCGCCGGCCGTGCCCGTCCACCGAGTACAGCCGCACGTTCGTCTCGCAGAAGGTGCCCAGATACGGCAGTCCCGGCCCCGGCCCGAACCCGGTGCCCCGCATCAGGAACGGCACCAGGCCGACGTAGGTGATCCCGTCCAGGGTGTCCGGCCGGGTGCCGGCGGGCAGCAGCCCCGCCACCCGCTCCGGCTCCACCGGCCAGTGCACGAAGGTCAGGTCGTACCACCCCTGGACCATCGTCGGCCGGCGCACCGGCCGCGGGGTGGACGGGGTTATGGCCTCGGTCGCCGCGATCTCCATGACACAGGTTGATAGCACGCCAGTACGAGTCGGCGGGAGTGTTCCACGAGAGTGGGTGCTGCCCGTCCCGCCGGGTGCGCTTCGCCGGCCACGGCCCGCTGATCAGGACTTCCGCGCCGCTCGGCCCGGTAACACGGGTAAACTGTGGGCGACACGCAGGCCTTGAGAAGGAGGAGCCGGGATGCCGCCGCACAGCTCTTCCGCGGCCGACGTCCCGGGCGACGGCGACGGGCCCGGCGAGCCGCCGCCCGTTCGGCAGGCGCTGTCGGACAGCGTGTACGAGAGCATCAAGGCGATGGTCATGGACCACGAGATCGCCCCCGGCGCCCGCGTCGGCATCGACGCGCTCTCCCGGACCCTCAGCGTGTCCCCCACCCCGGTCCGGGAGGCGCTGGCGCGGCTGGAGTCCGACGGACTGGTGGTCAAGCGAGCCCTGTCCGGGTACCGGGCCACGGAGCTGCTGACCCGTCAGGGCCTCGCGGAACTCTTCGAGATGCGGCTGCTGCTGGAGCCGAGGGCCGCCGCGCTGGCCGCCGCCCACGCCACCGAGGAGCAGCTCGACGGTCTGGAACGGATCGTCGAGGAGATGCAGGACGAGCCCAGCCCCAACGGGCGGTACGCGTCCTACCGCGACTTCGCCGCCCTCGACCAGCGCTTCCACGAGGCGATCGGACAGGCCGCGCACCGGCCGCTGCTGGCCGACGCCGTGCAGCGCCTCCACGCCCACCTGCACATCTTCCGGCTCAGCAACATGGTGGGCGCCGGCGGCCCGACCGTCGCCGAGCACGAGCGGATCGTCCGGGCCGTGCTGCGCCGCAACCCCGAGCGGGCGGCCGAGGCGATGACCGAGCACCTCACCCGCAGCATGGAGCGCCAGCTCCAAGACAGCGACGACAGCGACGACAGCGACGTCGGCGAGTCGGCTACTCCATGAGGAACACCTGCTCCGCCGTGGCCCACCACTCACCCGGGGCCGCCTCCGCAACCGGCGCCTGACAGGGCGCGGTGTGCCGCCACCACTCCCGGGTCGCCTCGTCGGCGGCCATCAGCGCCAGGTCGGCCGCCAGGTCGTCGCCGTGGTACTCGAAGTAGGCGAACAGCCGGTCGCCGAGGAGGTGGATCGAATAGTTGGCGACACGGCAGCGCCGGAGCCGGTCCAGGACCGGCTCCGGCACCTCGCGGTGCAACTCCCGGTACTCGTCCAGCTTTTCCGGGAGTACGGCGATGACCTGGGCCACCCGCCTCACGAGCGCACCGCGTCGCGGTCGTGGATCAGGCGGATGATCCTGCCGCTCATCCGGTCGTAGTCCCGGTCGTTGTCGACCTCGCCGCGGACGCGGTGGCCGGTCATGACGACGATCCGGTCGGCGAGGGTGACCATCTCCGCGAGGTCGCTGCTGATCAGCAGGATGGGCAGGCCGTCGTGGGCCAGGCCCCAGATGAGTTCGTGGAAGGCGCGTTTGGTACGGACGTCGACGCCCACCGTCGGTTCGTCGATCACCAGCAACCTGGTGTCGGCGGCCAGCCACTTGGCGAGGCTCACCTTCTGCTGGTTGCCGCCGGAGAGCTCACCGGCGTGCTGCGCGAGCCCGGTGATCCGGATGCCGAGCCGGTCGACGAGGTCCTGGGCGACCGCGCGCTCCTCGTTCGCCGGGACGAACCCGAGCGCCTTGGCCAGCCTCCGCCACACCGTCACCGTGATGTTGCGGACGATCGGCTGCTCCAGGAAGACACCCTCCTCCTTGCGGTTCTCCGTCACGTACCCGATGCCGAACTCGTGCAGGGCCTGGCGGGGCGAGCTGATCCGGGCCGGACTGCCGTGCACCCGGACCTCCCCGGCGGTGACGCGGTCGAGGCCGAGCACCGCCTTGACCAGCTCGCTGCGCCCGGCGCCCACCAGCCCGTACAGGCCGACGATCTCCCCGGGCCGCACCGCGAGGCTGATGTCCCGGTGCCCGCCGGCCGTGGCGACGCCGTCCAGTTCCAGGACCGGCTTCGCGGACCGGTCGACCGTGCGCGGGCGCATCCCGGCCGCCGTGTGCGCGCGGCCCACCATCAGGCTCACGATGTCGTCGTGGGAGTGGTCGGCCAGCGGCGCCGACGCCAGCACCGACCTGCCGTCGCGCAGCACGGTGACGGTGTCGCAGAGGGCGAAGACCTCCTCCAGTTTGTGACTGACGAAGACCACGCAGGCGCCGCGCCCGGCGAGCCGTCGGACCACCTCGAACAGGCGGTCCGTCTCCTCCGGGGAGAGGGAGGCGGTGGGCTCGTCCAGGAGCAGCACCCGGCTCTCGGTGTGGAGGGCTTTGGCGATCTCCACCAACTGCTGCTGGGCGACCGACAGTTCGCGCACCGGCCGGTCCGGGTCGAGGTCGACGCCCAGCTCCGCGAGACAGGCCGCGGCCGGTTCGGTCATCGCCGCGTAGTCGACCAGGCCACGGCGCGCGGGCGGCCTCTGCAGGGTGATGTTCTCGGCCACCGAGAAGCCGGGGATGAGGTTGCGTTCCTGGTGGACGACGCCGATGCCGGTCCGGGCCGCCTCCAGCGGCGAGCGCAGCCGCACCGGTTCGCCGCACCAGGTGAGGGTGCCGCCGTCGGGGGAGTGCACCCCGGTCAGGACCTTGATGAGGGTGGACTTGCCGGCGCCGTTCTCGCCGAGGAGCGCGTGCACACTGCCGGCGGTCAGCCGCAGCCCCACGCCGTCCAGGGCACGGACACCGGGGAAGACCTTCACGAGGTCGTGGCATTCGAGAAGGACCGTGCTCACCGCGCACCTCCCGGCTGCGGTGACGGCGTGGTGGTCTTCGCGAGCCGCGTCTGGTGCAGGTGCCCGCCGGCGACCGTGCCGAGGACGACCAGCCCGATCAGCAGGTTCACCCAGCTCGGGTCCAGCGAGAACTGGGCGCGTGCCGCGTCGATGAGCCGGGTCACGAACGCCGCCAGCACGGTCCCGAACACCGCGACGGACCCGCCGGTCAGCGCGACCCCGCCGATGATGGGAGCGGCGAAGCTGGGCAGCAGCCAGTCGCCGCCGACGCTGCGGTTGACGCCGGGCAGCGAGGCGGTCGCGGTCACGGCGGCCACCCCTACCAGCAGCCCGGACAGCGTGTGCGCGGCCACGATCTGCCGGTCGGTGGAGATCCCCGACAGCCGGGCGGCCAGCGGGTTGCCACCGGCGGCGAGCAGCCGCCGGCCCGCGACCGTGCGGTACATGACGGCGCCCAGCAGGACCGCCGCGCCGATCGCCGTGACGAAGACGAGCGGGATGTCCAGCGGTGCGGCCGTGCCCAGGTCGCGCAGTGTGGCGGAGTAGCCGTCGACGGTCCGGGTGCCGACGAGCCGGTACTGCGCGCCCAGCAGGATCGTCATCGTGGCCAGGGTGACGATGAAGCCGTTGATCCGCGTGGCCACGATGGCGAGACCGGTCACCAGGCCGACGGCCGTCGCCGTCACCAGCCCCGCCACGACCGCGACCACGGCGGGCACCCCGTGATCGGCCATCAGGACCCCGGTCAGACAGGCGGTGAAGCCGCCCAGGGCGCCGACCGCGAGATTGAGCTGGCCCACGCACAGCGCCACCATCTGGGCCAGGCCGATGAGGACGGGCGTGGCGAGGTACTGCAGGAAGACCCTTACCGAGGAGCCCTCGAAGAAGGAGCCCGAGGACGCCACCTCCAGCGCCACCGCCCCTGCCACGACGACCAGCAGCAGCATGGCCGTCGTCGTACGCGAGAACCGGCGCAGCACCGCGGCGGCCCGGCTCTGCCGATCGGGCATCATGCTCATGTGGAGCGCACCACCTTGCGATAGGAGACCACGGTGCGGATCCGGTCGGCCGACAGGGCCAGCAGCAGGATGCAGCCGAGGTAGATGTTGAGGCTTTCCAGGCCGACGCCGAGCAGGTCGAGCCCCTTGCGGATCACACCGACCAGCGCGGTGCCGAGCAGCGTGCCCAGCACGGACACCACCCCGCCGGTGAGCAGGGTGCCGCCGAGCACCGCGCCCAGGAAGGACGGCAGCATGAAGTCGTCGCCGATGGAGGCACGGAACGTGCCCGTCCCGGCGGCGGCCATGAACCCGGCGAGGGCCGCGAGCAGCCCGGAGAGGGTGTGCGCGAGCAGCACCCGGCGTCCGGTGGGGATGCCGGACAGCTCGGCGGCGGCCGGGTTCGCCCCGGTCAGCAGCAGTTCCCTGCCGACGCGGGTACAGCCGTACAGGAAGCCGAGGCCGAGCATGGCGAGCACGGTGAACTGGGCCAGCTGCGGGACGGCCGGCGAGCCGCAGACCGGGCCCGCACAGATGTCGGCCAGCGAATAGGACCGCAGGGCGTCGATGCCGGCCGGGCGGGTGGTGAAGGCGGCGTCCTCGGTGAGCGCGGAGTACATGAGGGAGACCAGGCCCAGCAGGGCGAAGTCCATCGCCAGCGTGACGACGAAGGAGCTCACCCCGGTACGGGCGATCAGCCAGCCGGTGACCGCGCCGATCGCCGCGCCGGCCGCCAGGCACAGCAACAGGCCCGCCTGCATGGGCAGATGGAGTTTGTCGTAGCCGATGCCCGCGAACATGGCGCCGAAGGCCGCCATCCGCCCGACCGCGAGGTTCATGTGCCCCACCGAGAGGGCGGCCATCTGGGCGAGCGCCACCACGGTCAGCGTGGCCACGTCCCGCAGCAGCGGGAAGAGCACCAGGCGCTGGTCGAGGAAGGCGGGGCGCAGCACGCCGAACAGGACGCTCAGCGCGAGGACCAGCACCAGCAGGCCGAGCCGCTGGTTGACCCAGAACGGCATCCGGTGGCCGGCTGTCCGCTCCTTCGGGACGGTGTCCGGTGGACTGACGGAGGTCGTCATGCCACCCTCCGGTCGTCGAGCGCGTCCAGGTCCCAGTCGATGCCGATGCCCGGCACGTCCGGGGCCACGGCCAGGCCGTCGCGGATGGCCAGCTCGGTCCGGGTCACGGCCCGCAGCTGCGGGATGTACTCGACGAAGCTCCCGTTGGGCACCGCGGCGGCGAGGCTGACGTGCAGTTCCATCAGGAAGTGCGGGCAGACCATCACGTTGTGGCTCTCCGCCAGGTGCGCGACCTTCAGCCACGGGGTGATTCCCCCGATCCGGGCCGCGTCGACCTGCACCACGGACGCGGCCCCGGCCTCCAGACAGCTGCGGAACTGCATGAGGGAGTACATGGACTCGCCGACCGCCACGGGGATCCGGGTCGCCCGCGCGAGCCGGGCGTGGCCGCTGAGGTCGTCCGCGGGCAGCGGCTCCTCCAGCCAGTACGGGTCGTACGGCTCCAGCGCGGCCGCGAGCCGCAGCACCGAGGACGCCGTCTGGGACTGGTTGGCGTCGGTCATGACGTGCAGCGAGGGACCGACCGCTTCCCGCACCGCGCGCAGCCGCTCCGCGTCCTCGGCCGGATGCGGCTTGCCCACCTTGATCTTGACGCCCGCCCAGCCCGCCTCCTGGGCCCGCAGGGCGCCCTTCACCAGTTCCTCGGTGCCCAGATGGAGCCAGCCGCCCTCGGTGTCGTAGACCGGCACCTCACGGCGGTGTCCGCCGGCCAGCCGCCACAGCGGTTCGCCGGCCCGCTTGCAGCGCACGTCCCACAGGGCGGTGTCCACGGCGGCCAGGGCGAGGGAGGTGATGGCGCCGGTGGTGGTGGCCCGGGTCAGCGCGAACAGCCTTTGCCACAGCGCCTCGATGTTGCGGGCGTCCTGCCCGGCCAGGGCCGGGAGCAGATGGTCGCGGAGCAGGGCCAGCACGGAGGTGCCGCCGGTGCCGATGGTGTAGGCGTAGCCGGTGCCCGTGAGACCGTCCGCCGTCGCCAGGTCGACCAGGACCGTCTCCTGTTTGACGAAGGACTGCACCGCGTCGGTGCGGTCCGTCTCGACGGCGATGTCGGCCAGCCGGGCGGTCGCGGTCGTGATGATGCTCATCGATGTCCGTTCTCCTTCTGGCTCTTTCTTGCTCTTTCGGGCTGCTTCGGGGCTCGTTCGGGCGGTCAGCCGCACGAGAGGTACTTGTCGGCGAACTCGGTCTTCAGCTGCCTGGTCTTCGCCTGCCGGGCCTGGTCGTAGCCGGCGACGTTCGCCCTGGTGACGACGAACGAACCCGAGTCGACCTTCACTCCGGGGTCGCGCATGGCGCACTGCTTCGTCTGGAGCAGCGCGAGCGCCCAGACGCCGATCTCGGCCTGGCCGACGGGGTTCTGTACGACGGTGGCGGTGACCGTGCCCTGCCGGATGCCGCTGAGGATCTTGGCGTCGTCGTCGATGGCGATGACCTTCGCCTTCGAGCCGGCCGACTTGACGGCGTCGGCCGCGGCGACGGCCGGGTTGTAGGCGGTGGCGACGATGCCCGTGATCTGGCCGCCCTTGGCCGCCATCAGGTCGGACACGGCCTTCTGCGCGGTCTGCAGGTCCGTGTCGATGTCGGTGACGGTCTGAAGGAGCCGCACCTTGCCGCCGGACTCCCTGACGGCCCGGGACACGCCCTTGATCCGCAACTGGGTGTTGGCGTCCACGTTGTTGCCGGTCAGATGGACCAGGGTGCCCTTGCCGCCCATGGCCTCGATGGCGGCCTTCGCGGCCTTGTAGGCGGCGAGTTCGACGTCGGTGGAGAGACAGAAGTCGGCCTTGTCCGTGTTCCCGGCCGGGCAGGAGCCCAGGGAGGCCACCGGGAAGCCCTGCGACGTGAGATCGGCGAAGGTGGTGTTGATGTCGGTGGGGGAGACGCCGAACACGCCGAAGGCGTTGTAGCCGCGGGCCGCGAGCGTGGACAGCAGGTTGTTCTGCTTCTGCTGGTCCCACTCGGCCGTCTCGTCGAAGGCGACGTCCCCGAGGCCGTAGGCCTTCTTCGCGGCGGCCCCGGCCGTCTTCCACGGCTGGAAGTACGGATGGGCGCCGCCGGGCACGAGGGCCACCTTGGTCCCCGACCCGTCGGCCAGGTCGGCGCCGGCGCCGGCGTGTCCGGCCGTCGGGGCCTGCCCGGTGGCGGGAGCGGGTGCGTTGCGGTAGGTGCAGGCCGCGGTTCCCGTGGCGAGCAGCGTCGCCGTGAGAACCCCGGACAGGACGGATCTGGTCGGGAAGCGCATCTCCCACCCCTGCGGGATCAGATAGGAAAACGATGCGGAGATCGTGGGTCAGGGGGAGATGCGCGTCAAGACCTACGGCAGGAACCGTTTCTATCAGGGGTGATTCCATGGCCGACGAATCCGGGATCGCCAAGGTGTCGAAGAATCGTATAGGAAATCTGGGTGGGGCCGCGTGAAGGCACCCGGCGTCCTCCGACTACTCCCGCTTCCGCTCGACTCGGCCCGCCCGCCCGGTGGTTCGGCCGCGATCTGAGCACGCGCGACTCCGGTCGCCGCTCTCGTCGCTTGCTACCTGCGGTAACGCCCTGTCGTCCCGGCGGTCCCAGCCATGTCACCGGCACCTTCGCCTCGCCGGTGATCGACGTGAAGCCCAGCGATTGGCGGGTGCCCCGAGTGGCTGCGCACCACCTCCCCGGGCCTGGCGAAGACCACCCTGGAGAAGGAACGGCGCCTCGGCCGCGACATCGGAGCCCTGCGCTTCGAGTTCGACGAGCGCGACCCCGCGGCGCCGCGCACCCTGATGCGCTGGAAGTCCGCCCGGTACCGGCGGACCGGACGCATGGACCGTTTCGTGCTCTGCGCCGGCGACCGGCCGGTGGCCGCGCACTCCGGCCCGCGTTCGGGCGCCGTACTCGCCGCCTGGTTCACCGCCTACGACCCCGAACTGCACTACTGCTCAGCGGGGTTGATGATGCATCTGCGTACTGCGGAGGCCGCGGCGCGGGGCGGAGTCACCCTCGTCGACCTGGGGCGCGGCGACAAGGACTACAAGGACTGGCTCAGGACCCGCGAGCCGCAGGTGGGTGAGGGTTTCGCCACCCGCGCCACCCGGTGGCCGCGGCGCACCGCCTGTGGCGCCGGCCGGTCCGCGGGCTGCGCAACACCGTCCTCGCCCGTCCGCGGCTGCGCGACCCGGCGGACCGGCTGCTCAAGACCGTCGGCACGCTGCGCGCGGCCCGCCGGGCGGACGGCCTGCGCAAGGGGTGAGACCCATCCGCCCCATCTGCCCCATCCGCCCCCGGACGGGGCGATGACGGCTGACCGCACCCGGCCATGCCGCTGACCGGGCCGCGCTGCGGTTCCGGCCGGCGGGGAGCATGCGGTGCGCCCTGTTCGCGGCGGTGACGGCCACGGCCGCTCGCCGCGGCGGACGGCACCGGCGTGCCGGCCCTGCTGCTGTCGGCCGAGATCACCGAGCAGCACAGCACGCGGCTCTCCGTCGCGCAGGCCTGCGAGGAACCGGCCGAGGCGCCGGCACACCTCACCGCGCACGGCTCAGCGGGTGAGCGGCGCCGGGGGACCGGACGGGCCGCCCGGTCCCCCGTGGAAGAACGCCGGTCCGGGATCAGACGGTGCCGCTCGCCGTGATCTCGACCTTGGCCTTGGGGGCGCCGCTCTGGGAGCCGTAGCTCTCGATCTTGTCGACGATGTCCTGGCCCTCGACGACCTCACCGAAGACCACGTGCTTGCCGTCCAGCCAGGACGTCACGACGGTGGTGACGAAGAACTGCGAGCCGTTGGTGTTGCGGCCCGCGTTGGCCATGCTCAGCAGGTACGGCCGGTCGTGCTTGAGCTGGAAGTTCTCGTCCTTGAACTTCTCGCCGTAGATGCTCTTGCCGCCGGTGCCGTCACCACGGGTGAAGTCACCGCCCTGGAGCATGAACTGAGGGATGATCCGGTGGAAGGCGGAACCGGCGTAGCCGAAGCCGTTCTGCCCGGTGGCGAGCTCACGGAAGTTGCGGGCCGTCTGCGGCACCACGTCGTCGAACAGGTTGAACACGATCCGGCCGGCCGGCTCGTTGTTGATCGAGATGTCGAAATAAACGTTGTCGCTCATGCAGGTCAACCTATCGCGAACCGTCCTACGGGGCCGCACAGCCCGGGGTGTCGCGGTGCCGGGGCCGCTCGGGTGCCCATCAGGGGATGCAGGAGCTCCCGGCCGACGGGCCGGTCACCGAGGCCGCTCGCGGAAAGTGGCGGCCGTGCCCGCCGACGGAGTACCCCGGCGCCCGCCGGCCCGCCGCCGGCTCGGCGGAGGCCGCGGCATCGGCGTAGGGGTCGTCGTCGCTCGCCAACGCCAGGGCCGGGCCGGGCAGCGGCCGGCCGGACAGCTCCAGGAACGTCGGCGCCGCCGCGCCCGGGAACGCCGGTCCACGGGGATCGGGCAGTGGACCCCCCGGCCCGCCACGGCCCGGTCACCACGTCCCTCGTACTGCGCGGCTACCCGCCCAGGCCGCTGCCCACGAACCCGTGGTCGCGCCGCTCCAGGCGATTGAGCACGGCCTGGGCCATGGCCGCCTCTCCCTTGGCATTGGGGTGCGCCGGGGCGGCCGGGGAGGCCGGCTGGAGGGGTTCGATCCAGCGGTCGGCGGGGGCCTTGCACATGTCGTGGCCGACCGTCGGGCCGTACGTGTCCACGTACCGGGCGCCGTTCCAGGCGGCGACCATGCGCAGCATGAGGTTCAGCCGCTTCCCGGTGTCGCGGAGGTAGGGGAAGTCCTTGGCCGCGAACGGCACCGTCGGGTAGCAGCCGCTGCCGTCGTCCGGCAGCAGGTCGGGGTAGCCGACGACGAGGATCCGGGCGTGCGGGGCCCGGGCGCGGATCGCGCGCAGCACCTTGTCGACCTTGGGCGCGGTCTGCGCGATGTTGAGCGTCAGCTGGTCGGTGCCCGACGCGTTGTAGTACTGCTGGCAGGGGTTGCCCGTCAGGTCCTTGGAGCTGAGGGCCGCGCAGGTGGCGATGATGGAGCCGAACCCCACGTCGTTGCCGCCGATCTGGACGGTCACCAGGCCGGTGCCGCGCTGCACGGCGTCGAGCTGGGGCCCGTTGGTGCCCTGTGCCTGCCACATCTCGGCGGTCGTCGCACCGGCACAGCTCACGTCCTTGAACGCGCTCACGTGCCGGGCCGCCGCCACCAGCGAGGGGTAGTTGTGGTCGGAGCGGGCGCAGTTCGCGTCGACCTGGGTCGGGATGACCGGGCCCGAGGTGTAGGAGTCGCCGAGCGCCACATAACCGGTGCCGCGGTCGTGACCGGGGTCGCCGTCGTGCGCCGCGGCCGGTGTCGTGGACGCGGCCACCAGGGCGCAGCCGCCCAGTGCCGCCGCCACGGTGGCCTTCCGCCGGCGCCGTCTCGCCGAACCGTCGGACGGGATGCCGTACGCCATGGAGATCCCCCCTGGAACCAGGACGCGCACGGAACCGGTCCCGGCGGGCGGTCCGCGCGCGTGTGTCGGGGGTCTGTATACCGCCCGGTAGGAGTCCGCAGCCAGAGGTCGGACGCAAGGAACTGGATCGAGCAACTCCCTCGGCCCGTGCGGACCACGGGTCCGGCCGGCGGCCGGAGGGCGGCCTTCGCGAATTGAACCTGGAAACCGATCGGTTTACGATGGTCGGCGACCGATGGAAACCGATCGGTTTCCCGATTCTCTGTTGGGCTGGAGTGTGAGTCTCATGACCGCGATCAAGGATTCCGTCGTCCTCGTCACCGGCGGCAGCCGAGGCGTCGGAAAGGCGCTGGTGGAGGAGCTGTACGCACGCGGAGCCGGCAAGGTCTACGCGACCGCCCGCGACCCGCGCACCGTCACCCACCCCGACGCCGTCGCCCTGGCCCTGGAGGTGACCGACCCCGGCTCCGTGGCCGCGGTCGCCGAGCAGGCGCAGGACGTCACCGTCCTCGTCAACAACGCCGGGATCGCCACCGGGACCCGTCGTGGACGAGCCAGGACAGGCCCAGCGACACGGCGAACGCGACGGTGGCGACGGCCGCGCCGGTGAGCAGGTCGTAACGCGGGCGGGTGCCGAGCAGATGGGTGCCCGCCCGCAGCACGAGCAGATGGACCATGTAGAACGCGAAGGACAGTTCGCCGAGGCGGACCAGCCACCGGCGCCGCCACAGCGAGGGCAGGCCGTGCAGGTCCGCGAGGGCCGCCGCCGGGATGAGCAGCGCGAAGCCCGTGAGGGTGCAGGCGGTGGCCGCGAAGTCGGCGGTGACCTGCGGGACCAGGAAGTAGCCGATGATCGCCAGCGCCAGCGAGGCCTCCAGCCCCGGGCCGCGCCACCGGCCGAGCAGCACCAGCCGCGCGGTGGCCGCGCCCAGCACGAACTCCGGCAGCCGGGCGGCCGGGAAGGAGCTGATCGGCTGCGTCCAGCAGTGGTGCGCGTCCGTCCAGGCCAGCGCCAGCACCGTCAGCGCGGCCAGTGCGGCCAGCGCCGCGGCGCCCCGCGCGCCCAGGCGGCGCAGCAGCAGTGCCAGCAGCGGGAACGCGGCGTAGAAGAAGGCCTCGCAGGCCAGCGACCAGCTGACCGGGTCCAGCGTCTGCCACCACGGCCGCCACCAGGAGTGCACCAGGAAGACGTCGGCCAGCCCCTGCAGCAGGGTCGGCTTCGGCTGGCGGGGCAGCGTGCACACCATGACCAGCGCGACGGCGGCGGTGACCAGGTGCACGGGGTAGACCCGGGCGACCCGTCGCCACCAGAAGCGCGCCGCCCGGTCACCCGGCCGCGCGGACCACATCAGCACGAACCCGGAGAGGACGAAGAAGAACGACACCCCCGAGGCGCCGGCCTCGAACCCCCAGGACACGAACCGGCCGCCGGCGCCGCCGAAATAGCGGAAGTTGTGCACGTGCAGCCCGAAGACCAGCAGCGCGGCCATCCATCTCAGTCCGGTCAGCGAGGGCAGTGCGGGGGCGGGGGCGGACGGCGGGGTGCGGGCGGGTGGCGCGGCGGCCGGAGCGGTCAAAGGGGCCTGGGTCGCCGTCGTCATCGAGTCACCTGCCGGAGGGTTCGCGCGTGGAGCATGAAACGGAGCGTTGCCCGTTCCACACCTTTCACTCCGGCCACGGACGAACATCACACCAACGCCGAGGTAAGGCCTCGGCCATACGGGCCGCGCGGGCCGGACGGGCGGGTGCGACCCTACCCGGACGGCGGGCGCGGACCACGGCTCTCGCCGCGCCCCTCACTCGCAGGCGTGACGCCCTGGCCCGCGCTTTTGGCCCGGGGGCGGTGTGCCGAAACGCCACAGCAACGAAACGAACGGATGACTCGTCCGGTGCGCGGTTGACGCCGTCATGGGCGGGACGGCGTGGCGACGACGCTCTGCCGGGTGCCGGAGGGCATGGTCCGGACCGCCGAAGGGTCCGTCGACGGCCTGCCGACGGGAGCCTCGGTGGTCTCCCTCTTGGAGGACGCGGCGCTGCGGCTCGGACCGGGACTGGCGGGCGTCGGGGACGGCGAGGGGCGGTCCGCCGGAGCCGCGGGGCGGACGGCCGGCGGCGCGAGGGGCACCGTCGGGGTCGTCGGCGCCGAGGATGCCGTCAGGTGCAGCGGCAGGGCCACGAGCACGGCGACGGCACAGGTCACCCCGGCTCCGGCCGCGGCTCGGACCAGCCGGCGGCGGCTCGCGGTGCGACGGATCTCCTCGTAGCGGCCCGGCGGCGGCCCGAGATGGGCGGCGGGCGGTCGCAGGATGACCGCAAGGGGATCGTCCGGGCCGTCGAACTCCGGCTCGTCGTCAAAGCGTGTGATCAAGGCTTCTCCTCAGATGGACGCGGAGCAGTTCCCGGGCCGCGTGCAGATCGGCCTTGACGGTTCCTTCCTTCCGCCCGGTCAGCTCGGACACCTCCCGGATCGGCATGTCAGCGTAGTAGTGCAGCAGGATCGGCACCCGCAGTCGCTCCGGCAGGGCCTGCACCAGCAGCCGTACCGAGGGATCGGTCTGCTCGGCGTGCGGGCGGGTCGCGGCCTCCGAGCCGACGCGGCGCACGGCCCGGCGCTCGCGCTCCAGCTTGCGCCAGTGGTCCCGGACGAGGTTCGCCGCGGTGACGTAGAGGAAGCCGCGCGGCTCCTCCACCGACGTCCACCGGGCCCACAGCCGGGTGAACGCCTCCGAGGCGATCTCGTGCGCCGTCTCGTCGTCGTCGACCAGACGGCGGCACCAGCCGGCCAGGCGCGGGTACAGGGCGGCGAAGAGCTCGGAGGCCGCCTTGTCACGGGACCGTTTCAACGTTCTCCAGGGTCGTGGGGGTACTCGTGGGTTCGCTGGTCCGTGGGGGAGGATGCCGGTCCGGCGGCGTTCGTTCCGCCGGACCGGCATCTCCTGGATCAGCTCCGCGTGCCGGTCAGCGTGGCGAAGACGATCACGTTGTCGAGGTAGCCGTGGCCGCTGCGCGGACCGCCGCAGGTGATCAGCCGCAGCTCCGGGCGGTCCACGTACCCGTACACGTCCTTGGTCGGGAACTGGGCCTTGGCGACCGTCCGCACCTCGCCGACGGTGAACACCGCCGACCTGCCGTTCTCCAGACGCGTCTCGACCTCGTCGCCCCGGCGCAGCTCCGCGAGGCGCCGGAAGACGCCGTCCCCGTAGCTGCCGACCGTGACATGGCCGAGGACGACCGACGGGCCGACCTGGCCAGGGGTGGGCGAGTAGCGGTACCAGCCCGCCCGGTCGTGCGCGGTGATCGGCGGTACCTGCACGGTGCCGTCGGCCGCGAGGCCCAGCCGGAGCAGCGGGGTGTCGACCCCGATCGCCGGGATGCGCAGCCGGACCGGCACGGAACGGCCGAGCGCGGTGTGCGCCGTGGGCGTGGCGGTGGGCGCGGGCGGCCGGCTCCGGTGGACGGTCGTGGCCACCTGGTGAGGTGCCGCTTCCGCACAGCCCGCCAGCAGCGAGGCCGTCGCGGCGGTGACGAAGGCGCGCCTGGAGAGCGAGGTCATGCCCCGGTGGCCCGGCGGCGACGGACGGTGAACAGCACCGCACCTGCGGCGAGCGCTGCCGCCGCGCCCCCGCCGATCAGCGCTCCCTCGGACCCGGAGCCCGAGGAGGACTCCGTCACCCCGGTGTCGGGCGCGCCCGCCGGTACGGCGGCGACCTGGCCCCTGTCCCGCGTCGGCACGGGGGAGGGGGCCTCGGACGGGCGGGCGGACTGCGCGGCGGAGGGGACCTTGGACGGCACGACGGTGGGGACCGGGCGCGGGGTGGTCCCGTCGGCGAACGCGGGCACGGTGGCCGCCAGGACGGCGGTGCAGGCCAGTGCCGTGGCGCTCAGGACAGTTCGGCGCATGAAGACGCTCTCTTTCGTCGGCCCGCGGTGATCGGGGCGGGCTGAGTTACGGATCGAGCGGAGAGACGACCCGGCACCGGGGCGGGTTGTAAAGAGATGGCAAAGGCGTGCGGCGTGGGCGCGGTGAGGCGGATGTTGTCCGGTTCGCCACCAGACTTGAGTGGTTTGTTTTCTTGAATCGCTCGTGTTTAAGGGGATAGGTTGGTGCCATGACCGCATCCCAGCCCCCGACGACCGCCGCTGAGCTGCGCGATGCCGGCCTGCGGGTGACGGCCGCCCGTGTCGCGCTGCTGGAGACCGTCCGTCACGGCGACCACCTCGACGTCGAGGCCATCGCCTCCGGGGTCCGTGAGCGCGTAGGCCACATATCGCTCCAAGCCGTGTACGACGCGCTGCACGCGCTCACCACGGCAGGACTCATACGCCGTATCGAACCGGCCGGCAGCCCGGCCCGGTTCGAGGGACGCGTCGGCGACAACCACCACCACGTCCTGTGCCGGTCGTGCGGTGCCGTCGCCGACGTCGACTGCGCGGTCGGCGACGCCCCGTGCCTGACCGCTTCGGACGACCACGGCTTCGCGATCGACGAGGCCGAGGTCATCTACTGGGGCCTGTGCCCCGCCTGTTCCACCGTCAACGGTTCCTGAGTACGTTGATCCGCCCATTCCGGAAGGATTTCCCCCATGTCTGAGACCCAGGAGAGCGCCGCGGGCCAGTGCCCCGTCGCGCACGACCGCGCTCCGCACCCCACCCAGGGCGGTGGCAACCGCCAGTGGTGGCCCGAGGGGCTCAACCTGAAGATCCTTGCCAAGAACCCCGCCGTCGCGAACCCGCTCGACGAGGGTTTCGACTACGCCGAGGCGTTCCAGAACCTCGACCTCGCGGCCGTGAAACGTGACATCGCGGAGGTGCTCACCAGCTCGCAGGACTGGTGGCCGGCCGACTTCGGCAACTACGGTCCGCTGATGATCCGCATGGCCTGGCACAGCGCGGGCACCTACCGCATCTCCGACGGCCGCGGTGGCGCCGGCGCCGGCCAGCAGCGCTTCGCCCCGCTCAACAGCTGGCCGGACAACGGCAACCTCGACAAGGCGCGCCGTCTGCTGTGGCCGGTCAAGAAGAAGTACGGCCAGGCCATCTCCTGGGCCGACCTCATGATCCTCACCGGCAACGTGGCCCTGGAGTCGATGGGCTTCAAGACCTTCGGCTTCGGCGGCGGCCGCGAGGACGTCTGGGAGCCGGAGGACGACGTCTACTGGGGTCCCGAGAAGGTCTGGCTGGACGACCAGCGCTACACCGGCGACCGTGACCTGGAGAACCCGCTCGGCGCCGTCCAGATGGGCCTGATCTACGTCAACCCGGAGGGCCCCAACGGAAACCCGGACCCGATCGCCGCGGCCCGCGACATCCGCGAGACGTTCCGCCGGATGGCGATGAACGACGAGGAGACCGTCGCGCTCATCGCCGGCGGCCACACCTTCGGCAAGACCCACGGCGCCGGCCCCGCCGAGAACGTGGGCGCCGAGCCCGAGGGCGCGCCCATCGAGCAGCAGGGCCTCGGCTGGAAGAGCACCTTCGGCACCGGCAAGGGCGGCGACGCGATCACCAGCGGCCTGGAGGTCACCTGGACCACCAAGCCCACCCAGTGGAGCAACGATTTCTTCAGCATCCTCTTCGGCTACGAGTGGGAGCTGACCGAGTCCCCGGCCGGCGCCAAGCAGTGGGTCGCCAAGGACGCCGAGGCGATCATCCCCGACGCGCACGACCCGTCGAAGAAGCGTCTGCCCACGATGCTCACCACCGACCTGTCGCTGCGCTTCGACCCGATCTACGAGCCGATCTCGCGCCGCTTCCACGAGAACCCCGACCAGTTCGCGGACGCGTTCGCCCGCGCCTGGTTCAAGCTGACCCACCGTGACATGGGCCCGAAGTCCCTGTACCTCGGCCCGGAGGTCCCGGAGGAGACGCTGATCTGGCAGGACCCGCTGCCGGAGCGCGAGGGCGAGCTCATCGACGCGGCCGACGTCGCGGCCCTGAAGGCCAAGCTCCTCGACTCGGGCCTGACCGTCTCGCAGCTGGTCAAGGCCGCCTGGGCGTCGGCCTCGACGTTCCGCGGCAGTGACAAGCGCGGCGGCGCCAACGGTGCCCGCATCCGCCTGGAGCCGCAGCGCGGCTGGGAGGTCAACGACCCCGACGAGCTCGCCCAGGTGCTGCGCGTCCTGGAGGGTGTCCAGCGGGACTTCAACACCGGCGCCAAGAAGGTCTCCCTGGCCGACCTGATCGTCCTCGGCGGTGCCGCCGCGGTGGAGAAGGCCGCCAAGGACGGCGGTGTCGACATCGAGGTGCCCTTCACCCCGGGCCGTGTCGACGCGACCGACGAGCACACGGACGCCGAGTCCTTCGCGGCCCTGGAGCCGACCTCGGACGGCTTCCGCAACTACATCGGCAAGGGCAACCGCCTGCGCGCCGAGTACCTGCTCCTCGACCGTGCCAACCTGCTCGGCCTGAGCGCCCCCGAGCTGACCGTCCTCGTCGGCGGTCTGCGCGTCCTCGGCGCCAACCAGGGCCAGTCGAAGCACGGCGTGCTCACCGAGACGCCGGGCGTGCTGACCAACGACTTCTTCGTCAACCTGCTCGACATGGGCACGACCTGGACGTCGACCTCCGAGGACCAGTCCACCTTCGAGGGCCGCGACGCGAGCGGTGCGGTCAAGTGGACCGGCACCCGTGCCGACCTGGTCTTCGGCTCCAACTCCGAGCTGCGCGCGGTGGCCGAGGTCTACGCCGGCGACGACGCCAAGGAGAAGTTCGTGAAGGACTTCGTCGCCGCCTGGACGAAGGTCGCGAACGCGGACCGGTTCGACCTGGTCTGACCACCCGGCACCCGATGCCCGGACCGGCCCCCGTGGGCCGGGCCGGGCACCGGCGTGCTCACGGCTCCCTGACCGACTCCCCACCGGGGCGCGTGCATAGCACGCTGCACATGAGTCGTTCTTTACTCCACCATGACCTCGACTCCCGTTGTTCACGCGGCCTTCGCAGACTCTGCACGTCCCGAGTCACCCCCTGTACCGGCCGCCCGCGGGAGTTCCGAGCATGAGCCACGGTCACAGCCACGACCACGGTCACCACCACCATCACCATCACGTGGACGGCGACGCCGCCTCGCTGCCGCCCGCCCTCGATCTGTCCGTCCCGGACGCGGAGCTGACGCCCGGTCAGCTCTCCCGCCGCTCGATGCTGCGCCGCACCGGCCTGCTGGGCGCCGGCCTCGCGGCGGGCAGTGTCCTCGCCGGCGCGGGCCAGGCCGCCGCCTCGGTCTCCGCCGCCAACTCCCACGACGGCCGTTCCGGCGGCTACCTGTGGCTGGCCGGCGACCACCACATCCACACCCAGCACAGCTCCGACGGCAAGTACCGGGTCATCGACCACGTCCGGCAGGCCAACGCGCACGGCCTGGACTGGATGGTCATCACCGACCACGGCAGCGAGACCCACGCCAGGATCGGTGTCGAGAAGGTCAACCCGGACATCGTCGCCGCCCGTGACCAGATCGACGACACGCTGGTCTTCCAGGGCCTGGAGTGGAACATCCCGGCCGCCGAGCACGGCACGGTCTTCGTCCACCCCGGCAAGAACGAGGTCGCCGTCCTCAAGGAGTTCGAGACCTCCTTCGACGGCTCGGTGAAGGGCGCCTCCGCCAGCACCCCCGCCAACGAGGCGCTGGCCATCTCCGGCCTCAACTTCCTCGCCGAGCAGGTGCAGCGCCGCACCGTCAAGGACGTCCTGTTCCTCGCCAACCACCCGGCGCGCAAGGGCATCGACTCCCCGCACGAGATCCGCGCCTGGCGCGACGCCCAGCCGTCGATCGCCGTCGGTTTCGAGGGCGCCCCCGGCCACCAGGCAGGCGGCCTGCCCAAGCCGAACGGCCCCGGATCGGCCCGCGGCATCTACGACAACAGCCCGAGCGCCGACTCCTTTGCCGGTTACCCCCTGGAGAGCTACCGCACCTGGGGCGGCTTCGACTGGATGACCGCCACCGTCGGCGGCCTGTGGGACAGCCTGCTCGCCGAGGGCAAGCCCTGGTGGATCACCGTCAACTCCGACTCCCACAACGTCTACGCCGACACCGCGGTGCGCGGCCCGAACAGTGACTTCAGCGCCAACGGCCGTTACGAGGACCCGGTCTACGGCACCGGCATCAGCCTCACCGACACCGACTTCTGGCCCGGCCAGTACTCCCGCACCCATGTCGGCGCGGCCTCCTTCTCCTACAAGTCGGTCATGGACGGCATCCGCGCGGGCCGGGTCTGGGTCGACCACGGCGGCCTGATCAGCGGCCTGAACGCCCAGCTGCGCTCCGGATCCCGCGCGGTGACCCTGGGCGGGGTGCTCCAGGTCCGCAAGGGCAGCCGGGTCGACCTCGTCGTCGAGATCAGCCTTGCCAACGGCCCCAACTGGGCCCAGTTCGTGCCCTCGCTGGCCCGCGTCGACGTCATCCAGGGCGATGTCACCGGTGCGGTCTCCGACAAGGACACCTTCGCCACGCCCGCCACCAAGGTCGTGAAGTCCTTCGAGGTCGACAAGGCGACCGGCTCGGTCAAACTGACGTACTCCCTCGGCCGCCTCGACAAGCCGGTCTACGTCCGGCTGCGCGGTACCGACGGCAACCGCTCCGCGGTCGGCGTCAACGGTGCCGCCGTGGACCCGGCCGGCCCGGCCATCGACGTCCTCGGCGACGCCGACCCGTGGAAGGACCTGTGGTTCTACTCCAACCCGATGTGGGTCCTGCCCGCATGACCTCCCCGCACATCGCGTCCGGCGTCCACTCCGTCATCGGGGTGGACGCCGGTACGGCTACCCCGCGCGAGGCCGATCACCTGATCCACGAGCTGCGGGACCGGCTCGCGCTCCCGGCGGGCGCGTTCGCCTGCACCCACCTGTTCCGCACCGACGAACGCCGGGGTACGGCGATCTCGCTGACCCTGCCGGGCACGGACGCGGCCACGCAGGCGGGCACGGACACGGTGTGGCAGGAACTGCTGACGGCGCTGCCGGCGGGGACCGGTCTCGTCCTGGGCGAGCGCTCGCACGGACCGGCCGAGGCCGTCGGCACCGCGCGGCAGGCGGCAGCCGCGCCCCCGAGCACCGGCCGGGCGGTCCTCTATCCCGGCGTGGAGCAGCTGACCGGCACGGTCACGGTGGCGGACGTACGGGACCGGACCGCCATCGAACACCTCGTCGTGCTCGGCGCGCCGGCCGGCGAACTCCCCGGCAGCACCCGGGTGATGACCCAGAACCACGTACGCCCCGAGTGGCGCGCCGGAACCCTCACCCTCACCCTGGTCCCGGCGGCGGGCGGCCTGCTGGCCCCCTTCGAGGTCCCCAACCCCACCCCGTGCTGCGCGGACCACAACTGACGCGAGGGTAACCCCTTAGTGACATGGCTTGGTCAAATCTGTCAGGCTTCCGACTCGCACCACTCATGACGCGTGACCTGAGGCCACCCCGGCGCACCCCAGTCGGACCGGCGGTCACCGAGCAGGCCGGAATCCCGGCCCCTGCAAAGGAGTTTCGTGTGAGATCGACCCCCCACAGGGCCCTCGCCACCAGCGCGTTGGCCGTCATGGCACTGGCCGCGGCCCTGCTGCCCGGCACCACGGCGTCGGCGGCGACGACCTCCGCCGCCGCCTGCACGTCGAGCCAGCTGGTCACCAACGGCGGTTTCGAGAGCGGCACTTCACCCTGGACCCAGTCGTCGACCAGCGTCATCACCAGCCGCACCGGCCAGTCCGCCCACGGCGGCACCAGCTTCGCCTGGCTGGACGGCACCGGCGCGACCCACACCGACACGCTCTCGCAGAGCGTGACCATCCCCTCCGGGTGCGCCGCGACCCTCTCCTTCTGGCTGCACACCGACACCGCCGAGACGACGAGCTCGACGGCCTACGACAAACTCACCGCGAAGATCGGCAGCACCACGCTGGCGACCTACTCCAACCTGGACAAGAACACCGGGTACGTGAAGAAGTCGTTCGACGTGTCCGCGTTCGCCGGCCAGACCGTGACCGTCGCCTTCTCCGGGACCGAGGACTCCAGCCTCCAGACCAGCTTCGTCCTGGACGACATCGCCCTGGACACCTCGGCCGCCACCACCCCGGGCGACGCCACCCGCACCCCGGCCTCCCCGTCGTACACCGTCAGCCTGACCAGCAACTCCACCGGCACCGGCTGGACCGGCCACGAGAGCGTGACCTTCACCAACGCCTCCGCGACCGCGCTCAGCGAGGTCTACCTCAGGCTGTGGGACAACTACCACGGCACCTGCTCGGCCCCGCCGATCACCGTCACCAACGTCACCGGCGGCACCGCGGGCGCGCTCTCGGTCGCCTGCACGGCGCTGGAGGTCGCGCTGCCGACACCGCTGGCCCAGGGGCAGAGCACCACGATCGGCTTCGACCTGGGCATCACTGTGCCCAGCGGCGCCGACCGATTCGGCTACGACGGCTCCTTCAGCATGATCGGCAACGCCCTGCCCGTCCTCGCGGTTCAGGACGGATCCGGCTGGCACCTGGACCCCTACACCAACAACGGCGAGTCCTTCTACTCCCTGGCCGCCGACTTCAAGGTGACCCTGGACCACCCCACCAGCCTGCTGGTCCCGGCGACCGGCACCTCCACCGACACCCCCGGCTCCAGCGGCCGTACCGTCACCACCGCGACCGCCTCCCAGGTCCGTGACTTCGCCTGGGCGGCCGGGCCGTTCACCAAGATCTCCGGCACCTCCCCCGGCGGGGTCCCGGTCAACATCTACTCGGTGTCCGGCATCAGCTCCTCCAGCGCCCAGTCGATGCTCTCCACCGCCAAGTCGGCCGTCGACGCCCACGCGGGACGCTTCGGGGCCTACCCCTACGGCGAGCTGGACGCGGTCATCGACAACAACTTCTGGTTCGGCGGCATGGAGTACCCCGGCTTCGTCCTCGACCTCGTCAGCACCACCGCGCTCACCCACGAGATCGGTCACCAGTGGTGGTACGGCATCGTCGGCGACGACGAGTACAACAGCCCCTGGCTGGACGAGGCGTTCACCGACTACGCCACCGACCTGGCGCAGGGACTGACCGGCACCAACTGCTGGAGCAGCGTGTCCTGGGCCTCGTCCGCTGAGAAGATCACCAACTCGATGGCGTACTGGGACGCCCACTCCTCCCGCTACTCCACCGTCGTCTACGGCTACGGCAAGTGCGCCCTGCACGACCTGCGCCGCCTCATCGGCGACACCGCCATGGCCGGTCTGCTCAAGAGCTACGCCACCTCGCACTGGTACGGCGTCTCGACCACCGCCGAGTTCAAGGCGGCGGCGCAGGCGGCCACCAGCACCGACCTGACGTCGTTCTGGACCACCCACCGCATCGACGGCTGACCTCTTCGGCCCCCCTCCCGGGGCCGGACAGGCGCGCGGGACGGCCGCGAGCACAGGCCGTCCCGCGCGCGGCGATGCCCTGGAGGGGCGACGACCCGGTCCGCCCCCTCCACCGCACGCCCGCACCGGCCGTACCGGCACCGGCCGAGGCCGAGGCCGAGGAACAGCCGGAGAGCTGAGCAGGGCGCGGCGACAGGAGCACGTGACCCACTTCGATCAGCCGTGGGCCTGCTCAGGTCAGGGAAGGGCCAGTTCGGCCCAGATGGTCTTCCCGGAGCCCGTGTAGCGGGTGCCCCAGCGCTGGGACATCTGCGCGACGAGGAACAGGCCGCGGCCGCCCTCGTCGTCCCGGCGGGCCCGCCGCAGATGCGGTGCCGTGTGCGCGTTGTCGGAGACCTCGCACAACAGGCTGCGGTCCTTGATCAGCCTCAGCAGCACGGGCCCGGTGGAGTACCGGATGCTGTTGGTGACCAGCTCGCTGACCACCAGCTCCGCGGTGAACGCGAGCTCGGACAGGCCCCAGCTCTCCAGCTGACGCTCGGTGTCCGTGCGGGCCCGCGCCACCATCGCGGGGTCGGGCGGCAGCTCCAGGTCCGCCACCTGGCCGGCGCCCAGCCGCCGGGTGCGCACCAGCAGCAGCGTGGCGTCGTCCGCCTGCGGCCCCGGCGGCAGGGTTGCCAGCGCCCGGTCGCACAGCTCCTCCAGCGGGCAGCGCTGCCAGGTGAGCACATGGGCGAGACGGTCGATACCGCTGTCGATGTCGGTGCGCCGGTCCTCCACCACGCCGTCGGTGAAGAACGCCACCACGCTGCCGTTGGACAGGCTCAGCTCGACGTTCTCGTAGGGCAGGCTGCCCAGCCCCAGGGGCGGCCCGGGCGCCAGCGCAGACAGCGCCACCGCGCCGTTCGCGTCGGCCACGACCGGCGGGGGATGGCCCGCGCTCGCCCAGACACAGCGCCCGCTGACCGGGTCGTAGATCGCGTACAGGCAGGTCACCCCGAGCGTCTCCTCGCCCAGCCCGTCGTCCGCCTGCGGTTCGGAGTCCTGCGCGACCAGGCCGTCGAGCCGGGTGAGCAGCTCGGCCGGGTCCAGGTCCAGCAGGGCCAGGGTCCGTACGGTGGCGCGCAGCCGGCCCATCGTCGCGGCCGCGTGCACGCCGTGCCCGACCACGTCCCCGACGGTCAGGCCCACCCGGGCCCCGGACAGCGGGATCAGGTCGAACCAGTCGCCGCCCACGCCCACCCGGCTGTCGGCGGGCAGATAGCGGTAGGCCACGTCGACCGCGCTCTGCTCGGGCAGGTGCTGCGGCAGCAGGCTCCGCTGCAGGACCAGGGCCGCCGCGTGCTGGCTGGTGTACCGGCGGGCGTTGTCGATGCCGACGGCGGCGCGCTCGGTCAGCTCCACCGCGAGGGTCTGCTCCTCGGGCCCGAAGGGGTCGGGGTTGCTGGTGCGCCGGAAGGTGGCGAGGCCGAGGACCGCGTCCCGGGCGAGCAGCGGGACGAACAGGCTGGAGCGGCGTCCGCCCCGGGCCGGTTCGCCCGCTGCTCCGGGCGGGGCGGCGTCGACGACGGGGCGGCAGGTGGCCAGGCTCAGCGCCTGCGGGGACGACGGGGGATAGGAGACGGGACTGGTCCGGAACTCCTCCGGGATCCGGCCGTGCATCCGCAGCAGACTGTGCCCCGGCGCCGAACCCGTCGGCGGCTGCCGCCCCTCGATGACCGCCGGCGGCAGGTCCACCAGCACCTCGTCGGCCAGCTGCGGCACCGCCACGTCGGCGAGCTCCGCGGCCGTACGGCGCACGTCCAGCGAGGCCCCGATCCGCTTGCCCGCCCGCACGAGCAGCGACAGCCGCTCCTGGGCGCGGTAGCGGTCGGTGATGTCCAGCGACTCCTCGAACAGCCCCAGCGGTTCGCCGCGGGCGTCCAGCAGCCGGTAGTACGAACAGGACCAGACGTGCTCGCGCACCGGGTCGGCGGGAGCCCGCCCCCGGTAGTGCATGCCCGTGATCGGCTCGCCCGTCGTGAGCACGTGCTCCATGATCTGGTCCTCGTCCGGAGGGTGGTGGCGGGAGATGAACTCACCCTCGGGAAAGAGATCCGCGGCCGGACGGCCGACGTACTGGGCGACCCCCGCCAGCTCCAGGTCGGTGGAGACGTTCCCCCAGACGACGCGCATGTCGGTGTCGAAGATCGTCAGGCCCACGGAGGACTCGGTGGCCAGCCCCTGCAGCATGGCCAGCTGCGCCTCCCAGGCGCGCAGCGCCGTCAGCTCCGCCGCGACCACGACGGTGGCGGCCACGCCCTGGGGCGCGAGCGGACTGAAGGTCACGGCCGCGCGCAGGGTACGCCCGTCCCTGCGGGACAGGTCCAGCACCGTGCTGCGGGGCTGGGGCGCCCGGCAGAGCGCGGAGAGCCGCTGTCCGGGGTCCCCGGCCAGCAGCAGGGACGCCGGCCGGCCGAGCACGGCCTCGGGCGGATGTCCGAGGAGACGCTGGGCCGAGGAACCCCACCCCGAGACGCGGCCTTCGGCGTCCAGCACCGCGGCCGCGGCCTTGGTGAGGTCCAGAGGACTGTGGAATTCGACGTCGGCCGCGTTCGGAAAACGATCCATGGGCACCGCTTCCCTCCGTGCTCCCTCAGCATCCCGTGCCGCACGGCGGACGACAACCGCACGCACCGCCGCCGGGTACCCGGCGGACGCCGATGCCCGACGGACATCACCGCCCGAGGCCGCCCGCCGCTCCCCTCTCACAGCCGGTCGGCGTTCCGGGACGCATGGCACCGGCGGCACGCCGGGTACGTAGGGTCCCGACGCGGCCCCGGAACCCCCATGACCGGTTCCGCGGCCCCACGGCGGCACCCGGACATCCGCCGGGGGCCGCCGCGGGGCACCACGAAGACCTGCCGACCTCACGCCCGTCGTCCAGCGGGAACGCCGCTCGGCACGGTCCGGGAAGGCAGAGGTGCAGCGGCACTTCGCGTTCGTCCGGGGTGCCGCGCAGGGCGGCCAGGA
>NZ_JBFBJL010000021.1:38219-156727 GCF_040686075.1 Streptomyces sp. NPDC086519 | reverse complement strand
GTCTCACCCGGGCCGGCGCCGACGAAGTCCTGACGGCACCGGCGGGTGAGCCGACGTGGGAGTTGGGCGAACCCCTACGCCGACTCGGTCGCCCTGGGTGACAGGGGTTTCGAACGCCCAGGTGGACTGTTACGTTCGGTGTTGTCTACGGCGGGTGTGTTTATGCCGCTAGGTATCGAAATAAGAAAGATATCAGCTTAGCCCGGCATTGGCGGCAGGAAACCCGCGGGACGGAGGGTCCGGAAGAAGATTCTTCTTTCAGGAGCGAAAGCAAGCCGCCCGTCGTGACGGCGGGGGGCGGACAAGGAGTCGGGGTGGAGCACGGGGGATTCATCGAGCAACAGTCCGTAGTTCAAGTGGAAATCGACGCTTTATGCCTGGCCGGTTCTCCCCGGCTGGCGGGCGAACGAAAAGAGCACATCGAGATACTCGCGGCGGCGCCCGACGCGCTGCCTCCGATCATCGTCCACCGTCCCACGATGCGGGTCATCGACGGCTTTCACCGGCTGCGCGCGGCCCGGCTGCGCGGGGACACCACCATCGCCGCCCGTTTCTTCGACGGCGACGAATCGGCCGCGTTCGTCCTCGCGGTCCAGCTGAACGTCACCCACGGGCTGCCACTCGCGCTCGCCGACCGGCAGCGCGCCGCGGAACGGATCATCGTCTCCCACCCCCACTGGTCCGACCGCAGAGTGGCCACCGTGACCGGCATCGCCCCCGGAACCGTCGGCGAGATCCGCCGCCGACTGGGCCCCGGTGCCACCGCCCCGGACGAGCGCAGGCTCGGCCAGGACGGCCGGATGCGCCCGCTGGACGGCGCAGCCGGCCGTCTCCGCGCCGGCGAACTGCTCGCGAAGAACCCGGAGTTGTCCCTGCGCCAGGTCGCCAGGGCGGCCGGCATCTCCCCGGAGACCGCCCGGGACGTGCGCAACCGCCTGCGCAACGGGGAGGATCCGCTGCCCCGGTCCCGGCGGCGCGACCGCGAGGCCGAGCCGGTCCACGACATCACGACCGAGGCCGGCGCCGGATCCGACGCCGCCGAGGGGGCCGGCTCCGGGCCCGTCCCGGTGCCGCCGGGCGAACCCACCGCCCTGCGGCTGGCCCGTCCCGCCACCCGAACCCGCGTGGACGCCAGGCCCGACCGGGTCGTCCTGGTGAAGCGGCTGACCGCCGACCCGGCGCTGCGCTTCTCCGAGACCGGCCGCAGCCTGCTGCGGCTCCTCGCGATCCACGCCGTCCGCGAGGAGGAGTGGGACGCGATCATCGGCAACGTGCCGCCGCACTGCAGCGGCATCGTCGCCGACCTCGCCGTCCAATTCGCCGACATGTGGGCGGACTTCGCGACCCGCGTCCGGCGGGACGTGACGGCGTCGGTCGGCTGACCGCCGTAGCGGCAGAACGGACATACCCGTCGCGGCAACGACCGCAGGACCGATCGACGAACGACTACCCTGGAAGCAAGCTGTCGGGGGAACAGTGAGTCGGGGGGCCAGGTGCCGCACAACCTCCAGGAACGGAACGGGGAAGTCCAACAGCTCCACCAGCTCTACCGGGCGTGCGCCGCGGGCAGCGGCGCGGTCGTCCTCGCCGACGGACCCGTCGGCTGTGGCAAGACCGCGCTGCTGCGCTCGCTCGCCGAGTGGGCCGCCGGGCAGGGCGCGCTGTGCGCGTCGGCGACGGCGTCGCCGGCCGAACGGCACGACCGGCTCGGCCTGATCGAACAGCTGATGACCGCACTGCGGGCGGCGGCCCGGTCCGTCGATGTCCGGGCCGCCGACAACTGCGGCCTGATCGCCGCGGCCGCGGCCGCCGGCGGCTACGCCTCCCGCGCTCTGCTGAGGCGCTTCGCGCAGACCGTCACCGGCCTCGCCGAGCGGGCACCGGTGCTGCTCCTCGTCGACGATGTGCATGTCGCCGACGAGGACTCGCTCGCCTGTCTCCGCTACCTGATGCGCAGAATCGATGCGTCCGCCGTGCTCGTCGTGCTCGCCGAATGCGTCGGCCACGAGCGGGCGCTGGTCTCCTCGCACGCCGAGACCCTCTACCTGCCCTACAGCCACCGGATCAGGCTCGCGCCGCTGTCCGCCACGGGAGTGCGGCGCCGGCTGGCGGACCGGCTCGGCGCCCGTGCCGCGGACCGCGTGGACGCCGCCGCCTGGCACCTGGCGACCGGCGGCAACCCGCTGCTGGTCGAGGCTCTCGCCGACGACGCGCGCGACGTCCGGACCGGCGCCGCGCCGGCCGACGGCGCGGTCAGCCGGGTGGACGCGACGGTCTGGCACCTGGCGACCGGCGGCAACCCGCTGCTGGTCGAGGCCCTGGCCGACGTCACCCGGGACGACCACCCCGCCACCCTGCCGACCCGCCCGGTCCCGGGCCCGGCCTTCCGCCACGCCTATCTGCGCTGCCTGCACCGCGCCGGCCCCGCGGCCCTCGCGGTCGCCCGCGCCGCCGCCGTACTCACCGGCCCCGTCACCGATCCCGCCCTGCTCGCCGCCCTCCTCGACGAGGACATCGCCGGCGTCCGGCGCACCGCCGACGACCTGTGCGAGGCCGGTCTGCTCGCGGACGGCACCGGATTCCGTACCGAGGCCGCCCGGTCGGCCGTCCTGGAGGACCTGCACGCCGACGAGCTGGCCGCCCTCCGCGTCCGCGCCGCCGACCTCCTGCACCGGGACGGGGTGCCGGCCCGGGCCGTCGCCGAGCACCTGCTCGCCGCCCGCGGCACCGCCCGCTCCCGCTGGCAGGCCGACGTGCTGCGGGCGGCCGGACACGAGGCGCTGGCCGCGGGCGACGTCCGGCCCGCCGTCGACTACCTGCGCCGGGCGGCCGAGTTGACCGCCGGCACCCCCTGCGAGGACGAGACGGCCGCCGCCCTCGCCAAGGCCGAGTGGCTCGTCGACCCCGCCGCGGCCGCCCGCCGGCTGCCCCCGCTCGTCCGCGCCGCGCGCACCGGCCGGGCCGGCTTCGACGAAGCCCGCGCGGTCGTCGAACAACTGCTGTGGAACGGGCAGTTCACCCAGGCCGAGGCGGTCCTGCGGAATGTCGCCGACCGCGCTTCCGGCGCCCGCGCGGAACTCGCCGTCCTGGACGACTGGCTCCGGCTGGTCCGCCCCGACCTCGACGCGCACACCCGGACCCGCGCCACCCCGACTCCCAGCGCCCTGCTCGCCCGCGCCACCGGACCGGCCGGGGACATCCGGGACGGTGCAGACGGCGCCGCCGACCGGACGGGCGACCGGATGCTGCGCGGCACCCGCGTCGACGGTCCCCTCCCGGCCACCCTGCTGCTCCTGGCCTGTCTGCTGGAGGACGGCCGGCTGACCGGCGCCGACCGGTGGCCCGAACACCTGCTCGCCGAGCCCGGCCACCGCCATGTCCCCGTCCGGCGGGCCCTGTTGCTGACCGTCGCCGCGTCCGCCGCGCTGCGCCGCGGCCAGGCCGACGAAGCCGGACGCCTCGCCCGCGCCGGGCTGTTCACGCTCACCCCCGACGCCTGGGGCATCGCGATCGGCGCGCCCCTCGCCACCGCGCTGCTCGCGGCCACCGAGGCCGGCGACCCCGCCGCCGCCCGCGCCGCCCTCGACGTGCCCGTCCCCGGCGCGATGTCCGGCACCCCGTTCGCGCTGCCCTACCGCTACGCGCTCGGCCGGTTCGAGGCCGCCCGCGGTCGTACCCAGGAAGCCTTGCGGTACTTCGAACGCTGCCGGGAACTCGCGGTCCGCTGGGGGCTGCACGGCCCGGGCTTCGTGGACTGGCGCCAGCGCGGCGCCGTACGGCTGGGCCGCTCCCCGCGCCCGGCCGCCACGGCCGCCGGCCCCGCACCGCTCCCCGAACTCACCGAATCGGAACGGCGGGTGGGCGCGCTCGCCGCGGCCGGCCGCACCAACCGGGAGATCGCCGACCTGCTCAGCATCACCGTGAGCACGGTGGAGCAACATCTCACCAAGGTGTACCGGAAACTCAAGGTGCGCCGCCGGGCTGATCTTCCGGAACCTCTCGCGCATTTCTCCGGGGAAGTTCTGCACATGGTCGAAGAAAGCCACGTCTAGCCTTCGACGGCGTTCCTCCGTAAATCTCTGGCCATTGCTCGGCGGTGTCTTCCGCATGCCCTTACGGAATCCGTCCAACCGGCCTTCCGGCCTCTTGGACACGTTGTTGGGGCGGCCGGAATCATGTGATGCTGACCGGGAAAACGGCGCGACCCACCTGATGATTCCAGGGCCATGGACGCCGTCGATTCTCACCGGGGGAGATGCGTTTCCGTGTCCGCCACCGCATTCCCGAACAGGTCGCCCGACGGTCGTGTGCTGAGCAGGGGCGACCTGCACGCCAGCGTCCGCGATCCCGTCCTGGACACCATGACGTTCCTGAACGAGATCACCCACCGCTATCCCGACGCCATCTCGTTCGCGCCGGGCCGGCCCTACGACGGATTCTTCGACATCGAGCAGGTCTTCGGCCATCTCCGCCGCTATCTCGACCACCTGGCCGCCCTCGGCCGCACCCCCGCCGAGGTGCGCACCGCGCTCTACCAGTACGGCCCCACCGCCGGCCAGATCCGCGGCATCATCGCCGACTCGCTCCGCGCCGACGAGGGCATCGACGTACCACCGGAGTCGGTCGTCGTCACCGTCGGCGCCCAGGAGGCCATGCTGCTGGTGCTGCGGGCCCTCGTCGCCGGACCCGAGGACGTCGTCCTGGTGGCCAGCCCCTGCTACTCGGGCATCACCGGCGCCGCCCGGCTGCTCGGCGTCACCGTCGTCCCGGTCGACGAGGACGAGAACGGTTTCTCGCTGACCGAGGTGGAGACCGTGATCGCGCGCGAACGAGCGGCAGGCCGGCGGCCCCGCGCCCTCTATGTCATCCCCGACCACTCCAACCCCTCGGGCAACACGGTGGACCGGGACACCCGCGACCGGCTGCTGGCCGCCGCCGAGCGGCACGGCCTGCTGATCGTCGAGGACAGCCCCTACCGGCGGGTCAGCCCCGGCACCCCGCTGCCCACCCTCAAGTCGCTCGACCGGTCCCGTACCGTCGTGCACCTCGGTTCCTACTCCAAGACCGTCTTCCCCGGCGCGCGCGTCGGCTTCGCCGTCGCCGACCAGGAAGTCGTCGACGAGGACGGGTACACCGGCCTGCTCGCCGACGAACTCACCCGGATCAAGAGCATGGTGACGGTCAACACCTCCTCGCTGAGCCAGGCCGTGGTGGCCGGAGCCCTGCTCGCCGCGGACGGCCGGATCTCCACACTCAACGAGGAGCCCGCCGCCTACTACGGCGACGCCATGCGGACCACCCTGCGCTGCCTCGACGCCCGGCTGCCGGCCGCGCGCCGCGCGGAGCTGGGCGTCCGCTGGAACCGGCCCGCCGGTGGTTTCTTCCTCACCGTCCGGGTCCCTTTCCGGGCCGACAACGCGGCACTCGCCCGGTCCGCCGAGAAATTCGGGGTGCTCTGGACACCCCTCAGCTACTTCTATCCGGACGGCGGCGGAGAACATGCACTGAGGCTCTCCACCAGCTATCTGACGAAGACCGAGATAAGGGAAGGCACAGCGCGCCTCGCCGATTTCATCGAGGCACAGACGGCCGCGGACCAGGACCTCGTTCCCGAGCCCGTGAACAGCCGACAGCGCTGAATTTCCCGAACGTTCCCGAAAGGTGGAATCCGTGCGCGATGCCGGCACGACTCCGCGATCACGTCAAAAACCGCGCAGCAAGTCCCGTATGTGGGGGTGGACCTTCCGATGACCATCACGCTCGAGGCAGGCGACGGCGTCGTCACCGCGGCGCACCGGCCGCGCATCACCGGCGTCGGCACCGCGGTGCCCCCGGCCTCCTACTCCCAGCAGGACGTCCTCGACGCCTTCGCGATCAGCGACCCGAAGATCACCTCCGTGTTCCGCAACAGCGCCATCGACCGGCGCCACCTCCAGCTGCCCGAGCCCGGCCCGGACGGCGTGCGCAGCCCCGAGAGCCAGGGCGACCTCCTCGACAAACACAAGCGGACGGCCGTCGAGATGGGCGCCGAGGCGCTCCGCGCCTGCCTCAAGCGGGCCGGCGCCGACCTGTCCGACCTGCGCCATCTGTGCTGCGTCACCTCCACCGGCTTCCTCACCCCCGGCCTCAGCGCGCTGCTCATCCGCGAGCTCGGCATCGACCGGCACTGCTCGCGCAGCGACATCGTCGGCATGGGCTGCAACGCCGGCCTCAACGCCCTGAACCTGGTGTCCGGCTGGTCGGCCGCGCACCCCGGGGAGCTGGCCGTGCTGCTGTGCACGGAGGCCTGCTCCGCCGCCTACGCCATGGACTCCTCCATGCGCACCGCGGTCGTCAACAGCCTCTTCGGCGACGGTGCCGGCGCGATCGCGCTGCTCTCCGGCCCGCAGGAGGCGGTGACCGCCGAGGAGGGCCCGACCCTCCTCAAGTTCGCCAGCTGCATCATCCCCGAGGCGGTCGGCGCGATGCGCTACGACTGGGACCGCGACCTGGGCCGGTTCAGCTTCTACCTCGACCCGCAGGTGCCGTACGTGGTCGGCGCGCACGCCGAGATCGTCATCGACCGGCTGCTCGCCGGGACCGGGCTGCGCCGCAGCGACATCCGGCACTGGCTGGTGCACTCCGGCGGCAAGAAGGTCATCGACTCGGTCGTCGTCAACCTCGGCCTCACCCGTCACGACCTGCGCCACACGGTCGGTGTGCTGCGGGACTACGGCAATGTGTCGAGCGGTTCGTTCCTCTTCTCCTACGAGCGGCTGCTCGACGAGAAGGCCGCCGAACCCGGCGACTACGGCGTGCTGATGACGATGGGGCCGGGATCCACCCTCGAGACGGTACTGGTGCAGTGGTGACGGGAGAGACGAGAGACGTGGACGTGACCGTGGACGAAGCGCCGGCCCTGGACGTGGACGGCCGCCGGCCGCCGACGGCGGTGGCCGTGAAGGAACTCACCGCGCTCTGCGACCGGGTGGAGGACGGCGGCCCCGCAGTCGCCGTGCTGCGCGTCACCGGCGCGCCCGACGCGGACTGGACGGACGGTCTCGACACCGCCCTGGTCACCAAGTGGGAACGGACCCTGCGCCGCTTCGAGCGGCTCCCCGCGGTGACCGTCGCCGTCGCCGCCGGGGACACCGGCGGCACCGCCCTCGACGCCTTCCTCACCGCCGACCTGCGGCTGGCGGCCCCCGGCACCCGGCTGGTGCTGCCCTCCGACGGCGAGGCCACCTGGCCCGGCATGGCCGTCTTCCGTCTGGTCCGCCTCCTGGGCGCCGGCCGCGCCCGCCGGGCCGTCCTGTTCGGCGACCCGATCGATGCCGAACAGGCCCTCGCCCTCGGGCTGGCCGACACCCTCACCCCCGCCCCGGACGCCACCCTGGCCGCCCTGACCACCCGCTACGCCGCGCACGCCGGCACCGAACTCGCCGTCCGCCGCCAACTCCTCCTCGACGCCGCCACCACCCCCTTCGAAGACGCCCTCGGTTCCCACCTCGCCGCCTGCGACCGCGCCCTACGCCGCCTCCCCACCCAGGAGCCGGCATGACCACCACCTCACCGGACCCCTCCGGGGGACCGGGCGTTCCGGGCCGGAGGCCTGCCGTGGAGGGCCCCGGGGGGCCGGGGCTTTCGGGTCAGGCGTCGGTCGCGGGGAGCTCTGGGGGAGAGGGGCTCCCAGGCCCGGCGTCCGCTGTGGAGAACTCCGGAGCATCGGAGCTTCGGCCCCAGGGGTCTCCCGTGGAGGCCGCAGGGCAGCCGATTCTCCGGGATGGCCGGTCCGTTGACGACGAGACCGGGGGAACGGGGCGGCCCGCCGCGGCGGCACCGGACCTCCAGGGCCTATCGGCCGCCGTGGCGGAGCTGGCCGGCTGGCAGGACGTCGTGGTGGCGTCGGCCGAGGTGGACCGGGTGCTGGCCGGGCTGGTGCGGCCGGCGGGACGTGGGGTCGCCGCGCGGGAGGCCGCCGAGGCGGTGAAGGACGCGGCGCGAGCCGCCCGGTCCCGGTTCCTCGACATGCATGCCGATGCCGTCTACGACCGGCTGACCGACGGCCGTACCCGTTCGCTTCGCCTCGACGAGTTGGTCGAGGCGGCGGCCGGTGCGTTTCCCGGTCTCGTCCCCGGTCCCGAGCGGATCGCGCAGGAGCGGGCCCGGCCGCAGGCCGACAAGGAGGGGCACGAGATCGACCAGGGCATCCTGCTGCGGGCCGTGCTGCGTTCGCCGGTCGCGGGCCCGCACCTGCTCGACGCGATGCTCCGGCCCACCGCCCGCGCGATCCGGCTGCTGCCGGAGTTCCGGCGCACGGGCGTGCTGGAGACGGAGTCCGTACGGCTCGAACGCCGGGACGGCGTCGCCCGGCTGACGCTCTGCCGCGGCGACCGGCTCAACGCCGAGGACGAGCAGCAGGTCGACGACATGGAGACCGCCGTCGATCTGGCCCTGCTCGACCCCGGAGTCCGGGTCGGCCTGGTGCGCGGCGGCGAGATGACCCACCCCCGCTACCGGGGCCGGCGGATCTTCAGCGCCGGCATCAACCTCAAGAGCCTCAGCTCCGGCGGTATCCCGCTGGTCGGCTTCCTGCTCCGCCGCGAGCTCGGCTACCTCCGCAAGCTCGCCCACGGACTGTCTCTCGGCGACGCCGCGACCTGGCACACCCGGTATGCCGACAAGCCGTGGCTGGCCGCGGTCGACGGCTTCGCCATCGGCGGCGGCATGCAGATGCTGTTCGTCTTCGACCACGTGGTGGCCGCCTCGGACGCGTACTTCAGCCTCCCCGCCGCCGAGGAGGGCATCGTCCCCGGCGCCGGCAACTTCCGCCTGGGCCGCTTCGCCGGGCCCCGGCTCGCCCGGCAGGTCATCCTCGGCGGCCGCAGGATCAGGGCGGCGGAGCCGGCGGCCCGGCTGCTGGTCGACGAGGTCGCCGAGCCCGACGAGATGGACGCCGCCGTCGAACGCGCCCTGGACCGGCTCGACGGCGAGGCCGTGCTCGCCAACCGCCGGATGCTCAACCTCGTCGACGAACCCGAGGACGCGTTCCGCGCCTACATGGCCGAGTTCGCCCTCCAGCAGGCCCTGCGGATCTACGGCGAGGACGTCATCGGCAAGGTCGGCCGCTTCGCGGCGGGAAGCAGGTGACGAGTGCCGTACGCGCGGATCGACGGCAGGGACCTCGCCTACGAGGAGTACGGCGCCGCCGGCGCCCCGGCCGTGGTGCTGGTCGCCGGCACCGGCGCCCCTGGCCGGGTGTGGCGTGCCCACCAGGTGCCGGCGCTGCGCCGGGCCGGCCTCCGGGTCGTCACCTTCGACAACCGGGGGCTCGGCCCGGAGCCGCCCGGTTCCTTCACCCTCGCGGACCTGGCCGCCGACGTCGCCGCGCTGATCGAGTACCTCGGCGCGGCGCCGTGCCGGCTGGTCGGGCACTCGCTGGGCGCGATCATCGTGCAGGAGGTGGTCCTGGCCCGGCCCGAACTCGTCGACCGGGCCGTCCTGATGGCGGGCGGCGGCCGCACGGACGCGCTGATCGCCGCCGCCTCCGCGGCCGACCTCGCGCTCGCCGACGGCGGGGTCCGGCTGCCGCCCGCGGTCGCGGCCCACCGGCACGCCCTGCAGAACCTCTCGCCCCGCACCCTCGACGACGACGCACGGCTCACCGACTGGCTGGGCCTGTTCGAGCTCACTCTCCCCGATCCCGCCGCCGTCCGCGCCCAGCTGGGCCTGGAGCTCATCCCGAACCGGCTGGCCGCGTACCGCCGTATCACCCGGCCCTGTCTGGCCGTCGCCTTCGCCGACGACGTGGTGGTCCGCCCCCGCTTGACCCGCGAACTCGCCGACGCCATCCCCGGCTGCCGGTACACCCAGATCCCCGGCTGCGGCCACTTCGGCTATCTGGAGCGGCCCGACGAGGTGAACGCGGAACTCCTCGGCCATCTCGCGGGCACCCGGGTGTGACGCCGTACCACGGGACTTGCAGTTTTCCGACCAGCCGGTCGGCCGTTCAGGCGGAGGGCTCCGCCAGCAAGGAGACCGCGTCGGCCGGCCGCGAGCAGCACGCCGATGCCGGCGAGTTCAGGAAGCCGCTTCCGGGCCACCGGTGCGGATGACGGGCGCACGGATGTCCTGCTGGGGGCCGTAAAGCGTGTTTTCCGCCAGTCGCGGGAGTTGCGGCGGTCTCGGCCGGTGAACCGCCCCGCCCGGGCATGCCGGTCCGGAATGAACCTTCTGGGCCGACGGAGTTGTCGGTGCCGGCCCGATGAATGACCCCTGCCTACGCTCACCGAGTATCACGCACCGTAGCCGCAGAACGCGGTCGCCGTGCTTTGCCGTGACGGGCTCGGACGAATGAGAGGGAGAGGGCCATGGGTGACCGCACTGCTGCCGTCTCTCCCCGTTCCCGCTACGAGGTGATCCCCGTGTCCCTGTTCCCCGGTACCCGCTGCGTGGCCGGCACGATCCGCCCCGACGGGGCGGCGGTGGCCGCCCAGTTGCTGCTCGACACGGTCGGACGGGATTCGACGCGACGGTCGGCGACTTGTCCCGGCACGTGACGCACGGGACGTCGTTCGACCGCCGCCAAGGGCTGCGTGCCTCCAGGACGAAGCCGTGGCTTCGGCTGCGTACCGTCTCAGCAGCGGCAGGTGTACGGCGCGGCCGCTACTGCTGCTCCGAGGACTCGTCACGCGAGGCAGCCCGGCCCCGGAGCGTCACGAGTGCCAGCAGGGCCGAGAACAGTGCGGCCGAGCCGCAGACGACGAAGCCGATCGAGTAGCCGCGGCCGAGGGCGTCCAGGGCGAGTGGGTGAAGGTCCGCCAGCTTGGGTGACGCCGCCGAGGCACCGTTCACAGCGAGCGGGCCGCCCTCCTCCAGTACGGCCGCGCCCGCCCCTTTCAGCGCTTGCGGGAGCGGGGAGTCGGCCAGCGAGTCGGAGAAGCTGCTTGCCGCGCGGCTCAGGGCCACGGCGCCGATGACCGCCGGCCCGAGGGTGAAGCCGAAGTCGCGCAGCAGGTTGGTGGTGGCGCTCGCCATGCCGGCCAACCGCACCGGCACGGTGTTGACGGCCGTCGCCGTGATCGACGAGACGGTGATCGCGAAGCCCAGGCCGACCAGACCGAGCGGCAGGATCAGCGAGGTGAAGGCGGTGTCGGTGATCGGCAGGGTGGCCGTCCAGTAGTCGCCCGCCGCGATCAGCAGTAGCCCCGCGCCCAGCAGCAGCCCCGGCGCCACCGTCCTCAGCAGCCTCTCCGTCAGCGGCAGCATCGCCAGCGCGATGCCGTTGAGCAGGACGAAGGCCAGGGCCGTGCGCATCGGGGCCTGGTCCTGCACGGGGCCGAGCCGGATGCTGACGGAGTAGGCGGTGCCCAGGAAGGCGAACATCCCCACCACGGCCACCACCGAGGCCACCGCGAAGGCGCGGTTGCGGAACAGGTCCAGGCGCAGGAGCGGGGACTTGGCGTGTTTCTCGGCGAGGACGAAGGCGGCGAGGAAGGCGGCCGCCAGGACGAAGGCGATGACGATGGAGGGCGAGGCCCATCCGTCGGTGGGACCCTGGATGATGGCGTAGAGCAGGGCGAACAGGCCCAGGCCGATGGTCAGTTGGCCCGCCACGTCCAGTGAACGCCCCTCGGGGGCACTGGAGTCGACCGCGAACAGGGCGCTGACGGCGGCGCTCACCGCGGCGATGGCGGTGACCACGACGAAGGACCACCGCCACGAGCCGTAGGTGGCGGTGATGCCGCCGAGCAGGGGGGCGAGGAATCCGCCGGTGGAGAGCAGGGCCGCCCACATCGCGATGACCCGGGCCCGTTGGGTGGCCGAGGTGGTGCCGGCAGCCAGTACGGCCAGCGAGGTCGGGAACAGGCTCGCGGCGCCCAGCCCTGCCAGGGCCTGTCCGGCCCAGAGCTGGTGGACGCCGGAGGCGGTGGCGCTGACCAGCTCGCCCACGGCCAGCAGCGAGGCGCCGCCGATCAGCAGCCGTTTGCGGCCGAAGAGGTCGCCGAGCAGGCCGAAGGTCAACTCCAGTACGGCGACCGGCAACAAGAAGGCGTCGGAGATCCAGGTGAGCTGAGAGCCGACCGGGTGCAGGTCGGACTGGAACAGTCCGTTGAGGGTCGCCGGTATGGCCAGGCCGACCTGGGCGAGGCAGACGGCGAGGAGACCGGCGACCAGGGTGCCGGGGGTCAGGCCACGGCCGACGGCGGTTCTGGTGGAGGATTCGGTCGTCATGGACACGGGGGCTCCTGAGGTGCGCGAGCTCGGGACGAGGGAGGAGGCTTCGGGATCAGCGGGTGCCGGTCAGTCGATGCGGCCTGTAGCCGGTGAAGGCGGCGCCGTCGAGACCCAGTGCGTCGGCGTTGTGCTGGAGAACGGCGGGGGTGGCGGAGTCGTCCCAGCGCCCGGTGTCCAGCCGGTGCTCCACGGCGTGCAGCCCGGCGAGCACTTCGGCGGTGGTGAAGTTGCAGTGGCTCTGGCGTGCCACGTAGGCCTGTCGCAGCAGCGCGGAGTCTCCGGCCCTGCGCACCCGGGCGGCGAAGGCCGACTCCTGCTCGACCGGCACGAGCTGGTCGGCGGTGGTGTGGAGGTCGAGCAGCGGCACGGTCAGTTCCTGTCCGGCCGTGGAGGTCCGCTTCAGATGAGCCACCGCGGCCGGGTCGGCCGAGACGTCCGCGCCGCGGGTGAGCCTGTTCAGGTCAGCTCGCAGGTCGAGTCCGGCGTCGCGGTAGAGCGCCTTGACCTGCGGGGTGTGGCTGGACTTGTGCAGCAGGCCGGCGTAGTCGACGCCCTTGTTCCAGGAGGTGTTCCCGCCGGCGGACCGCTCCACCGACCACCGCGCCGGGACGATGAAACCGAGCAGCCCCTGGGCCAGCCATGCGTACTGCTGCTCCTCCTGGCCCGTGAAGTCGTCACCCGCGGGCGGCTGCCGGCCCGGAGCCCAGTCGGTCAGATTGAGGTAGGCGGCGGCCAGGGCGATCCGGGCGCGGCCCGCTGGGGTCTGCTGTGCCGTTTCCACGGCCTGTGTGAGCCGGTCGGCCAGGGCGACCGCATCTGCCGGGCTGTCGAGGTTCACGAGTCGGCCGGCGTCGGCGGGGTCGAAGAACGTGGCAAGCGTGTACTCGGCGTCCAGCTGGTAGTTGTCCAGATCCACACCGCCCGCCACCAGGCCGCACAGGCCGAGGGAGCCGTCGACGCGTCCCGCGCCGTCGCGGGCGATCTGAGCGTTGACGAGGCCTCCCATGGACTGGCCCACCGATATGACCCGGGTCGGCGTTCCGATCTGCCGGCGGAAGGCGCTGAGCGTCGCGAACTGGTCCCGTTCGGCTGAGTCGAGCGCCCACATCGAGCCGTTCGGGTCGTAGGAGGAGCCGACGAGGGCGTAGCCGGCGTCCAGCAGGGCCTGGCGTACCGCGGCCGACGGTGCGTCGGCGGCGGTGGTCGGTCCGAACCCGTGGCTGAACAGCAGCAGGCTGCCGTTCCACTGCGCGGGTCTGTCCGCGATCCAGGTGGCGCCGTCGGACAGCGTCCCGGAGTAGTGGTCGCTGGTCGTTGCCCGCGCGTCGGCCGCCGGCCCGAGCAGAGCGGTGGCGAGGGCGGTCGCACACGCGGCGGCGAGGGTGGGGAAGTGGGGACGAGGCATGACTGCGGCTCCGCGAGTCGAGGGGGACTGGGGAGGAGCGAGCTGGAAGAGCGCAGCGAATGTATGGCTCTTTTTTCATGGCGGTCAATACTCTGCCCAATATTGAGGCAGGGGGCTCCGCACCTGGGGGCTCGGGCTCGGGCGCGGATCAGCCCAGCGTCAGGGTGTCGAGCAGTTGGGCGGCCACCCGTACGGCCGGGCGTTCCCAGCGGCGGGCCAGGCCGCGGAAGACGGTCTCCGCGTCGGCGGCGGGCCAGTCCGCCGGGAGGTGTTCGGCCGGCAGATGCGGGTCGCGCCGCACCAGGTCCAGCCAGTCGGTGTGCAGAAGGAGCTGGCCTGCGAGTTCGTCGCCGCGGAGGGCCGCGGGAAGCGGGTCGGTGCGATCCCAGCGTTCCAGGAACGCCCGGTACCGCGCGCCGATCGCCGGCACGTCGAAGGCCTGCTCCAGCACCTCGCGGACGTCGGTCGGCGACTCCACTTCCGCCCGGAACACCCGCAGATACGGTTCCAGACCGAGACCCGCCACCATCTCCCGCACATCGACACGCGCCGGGGCCACCCACAGGCCGTTCTGCAGGGGCCCGAAGCCCGCCCAGATCAGCCGGGAGCGCAGGTCGTGCCGTTCGCGACTCCACGCCTCAGGGAGTGAGAAGCCCACCATGGTCCACCGGCCGTCCCAGTCCCGGTTCACGGCGCCGGTGCGCCAGATGCGGTCCCTGCCGTCGGTCAGCACCTGAACGGCGTGCGACGTGAGCCCGAAGTAGGTCTTCCGGCCCTGGCGATGGCGCTCCAGCAAACCGCGTCTGACCATCCGGTTCAAGGTGGTGCGCACCGCCTCCTCCGTGCTGCCCAGCCTCCCGAGAGCAGCGATCACACTGCCCGACGACACCGCGATCGGCCGCCCCAGCACATGCACACCGAAGAAGGTCAGCATCAGGGACTGGGTACGCGGCTCGGGACCGCCCTCGGTGGCGGGCCCGGCGGCGACATCGGCACTGGTCACCGGGACAGCCTAGGCCCCGGGACGAGCGCGTATCGCTCCCGCCGCACAGAGACATACGTCACTTTAATGACGTCAAAAAGAAAAGTGCCCGATATTGGGGTCCCGGACACCGGGACGCCATGCCGCACGGCGGCGCCGGGACGACCTCCGGATGACGTCGATCGCTCGGGACGGGTGCGGCTCGACGCGGTCGACCGGTGGGTGACGGCTAGGGCAACGGTGGCTGCCGCACGAGCCACTGGCCGGTAGGCGACGCTCGCGAGGTCCACCGCGGCCACCGGCTCGGGGACGACCGCAGCGCCGAGCCTGTCGGCGACGAGGGCGATGAGGGGATCACGCGGATCACGGGAAGCCGGTCCCGGCGCAGGTTCTCCGACCGCGTCCGACTCCGGCTCCAGCATCGGCCTCGGCTCCGACACTGGCATCGGCATCGGCATCGGCATCGGCATCGGCGCCGCCCCGGTCCGGTCGGCTTTCGACCTGTCCTACGACCGGCTCACCCCCGAACAAGCCCGGCTGTTCCGGCTGGCGGCGCTGCATCCGGCGGCGTCCTTCCACGCCGAGCAGGCTGCCGCGCTGGAGGGCGCCGGGGCGGACGAGACCGCCGGGAGACTGCGGGCGCTGGCGGCTGCGAGTCTGCTGACCGAGACCGGGCGGCACGACGACCGGTACCGGTACCACGACCTGCTGCGCGGGTATGCGCGTGAGCGCACCGAGCAGGAGGACTCCGACAGCGACCGGCGGGAAGCCGTACGACGGCTGCTGCGGCACTACGCGCACACGGCCGGGCAGGCCGACGCCGCCCTTCGAGGCGCCCTCGGCCCGGACCCCACCCGCGTCACCGCCCGCTTCGCCGACCGGGCGTCCGCCCGGCGCTGGTTCGACGCCGAGCGACCGGCCCTCGTCGGAGCCGTCCAACTGGGCGCCGCCTCCGGCTTCCCCGCCGAGACCGCGGCGCTGGCCGTCCGGCTGACCGCCTACTTCGACCTGCGCAAGCGCTGGGACGAGTGGACGGCCACGTACGAACTCGCCTCCGACTGCGCGCGCCAGACCGGTGACCGGGCACGCGAGGGACTCCTTCTGGGCCAGCTCGGCCGGGCCTACGCCCAGCAGCGCAGATACGACGAGGCGCTGATCGCCTACGGCCGCTCACGCGCGGCCTACCGGGCGGCCGGCGACGCCAGAGGAGCTCAGCTCGTACTCGGCCGGGTGCTGCGCGTGCTCCAGGACACCCGGGCCGGGCGCGTCCCGTTGCAGGAGGCGATACGCCGGTACGAGAGAGCCGCCGACGGCCTCAGGGAAACGGACGACGGCGACGCCGTCACGCTGTCCGGCATCCTGAACAACCTCGGCAACCTCCGCTTCACCAGCGGCTCGTACGACAGGGCCGCGGAGTGCCACGCGCGGGTGCTGCGGATCCACGAGGGACACGGCGATCGACGCGGCGCGGCTCAGTCCCTGGTCAACCTCGGCAACGCGCTACGGGCCGCCGGCGCAGCACAGCGCGCGGCTCAGCACTACGAACGCGCGGCAAAGACGTTCCACGAGATCGACGACCGCTACGGCCAGGCGCAAGCCCTGGAGAACCTGGGTCTGGCACACCTGGCTTCCGGACAGGTACGCGCCTGTCGGCTCGCCTGGCGGGACGCAGCCGCCTGCTTCGCCGAGGCCGGTCACACCGACGAGACGGAACGGCTGACCGCCGCCGACCGGTCGCTGCGCCTATGGCGGCGCAAGCGTGCTGTTCCGGTGCTCCTGCGCCGCGGAGGACAGAACTACAAGGTGCCGCAGGAGACTTGGGACACACCGCCGAAGACCACTACTGGCGGCCCTGCACACCGCGACCACCCACCCGCACGCACACGCTCACGCGCCGGTGCGTACGACTCCTCCGCGGCGAACGACGGACCCGCAGTCGGCACCGAAGTCCCGCAGGAGGACAACCAGGACGTCGGCGCCATACCGGGGGCAGAACCGGGTGGGGACGACCATGGCACTGCCACCACCCACGTCTTCGACGCGGAGGGCGGGGAACCGCACGAGGTCGCGCACGAGGTCTCGTACGAAGGAGGGGAGGATTCCTGGCACGACGACCTGCACGGCGGCCCCGACGACGAGCACATCGACCTGGACCACGAATTCCCCGTCGCCGACTTCAGCCACGACCAGGACACCGATCAGGGCAGTGACGCGGACGACGAGAACGAGCACGATTGGGACGACGACTAGTGAACGGGGGTGGTTCGCGACGTTCCTGGCGGCGGCCTGGCTGTCACCGGTATCGGGTTGGATGGGCACGTGACTGTCTATGACGTAGCTCGCCAGCTCCCTGCCATCGCCGACCTGCGGGACCTGTGCCGTTCACTGGCGATGCTCGATGCGATCCTCAGCCCGGACTGGGAAGACCGGTACTACTCCATGAACGCCAATTGGGCCGACGGCGAGGAGATGGCCTCGATGCGCAACGGGTCGGGAAACGAGTACTCCATCGTGTTCTCGACTGCCGGGGCTTATATACGTGGCTTCGACCATGAATCGCCGATGAGCCCGTATGGCAATGACGGCGAGCCCTGGTCGGGAGTGATCGACGAGGTCCCCGAGCTCTTCAAGCCCTTCGTCGAGGAGCCGGCGTTCACCGACGAGGACGGCGTCCCTGTCGTGACGGCCTGCTTGTGGCGGGGAGCGACGGACGATCGGTGGCATCACGGGACGATCGATTTCCCCGATCGCGCTGTCGATCCTGACGGAGCGACGGGCCTGTTCGAGCTCCTGGTCGACCGTTCGCCAGAAGCGTTCCAGCGCTTCGCCGAGGACTACTACGAGGTCCCCGTGGACCTGGAGGCGGTGAGCCAGGTGTACGCCTTGCGGCCGCTGAGTCCGGAGCTCGTGTCGTTGCTGAACCCTGGGGTCAGCTTGACCGGCCTGGCCCAGGACATCTCCGAGGTCGGCTACCCGCAGCCGGACCAGGAGTCGACCTGAACGCCATTAGGAGGATGCGTCTGCGGAGCAGATCAAGGTTGGCGCGGCCGTAGCCCATGCGCTTGAGGAGCTTGTCTCTGGTCCCGTGTCCCTCGAACTGGCCAGAGCTCCAGGGCGTAGACAGGCCGGCGGTGACGGCGTTCAGGTCCCGTTTCATGCCGTTGACCAGGGAGCGCAGGGCGGGCAGGTCGTCTGTGAGGACGCGGTCCATCCATGCGGGCAGGTCGTTGCCGCGCAGGTCGTGCATCATGTCCGCGAAGTCGCGGGCTGCACACGCCACGACACCACCCCGCATCTTGGGCACCTCGCCCCCGGTACCGCGGAGTGAGCGCAGAACGTGACCGTTCCGGCCGCATGCTCGATCGACTCGATCACCACACCGGCTAAATGCGGAAGCAACCGCCCCAAACCCCCTGAACCGCACGCCGGGTAGATGCCCAGTTCAGGCAGGTGACATCACAAGATCCCCGACAGAGCCGAATTGTTCGACCGTCGAGACTCCGGGAGCGGGGCGTCGACGCCCCGCTCCCGGAGTCGGACTCGGCGTTCTGAGGCCGTGGTCGCCGCGCGAGGCGGCTTCTGCCAGGCGGAAGGGGTTCGCGTCCGGTGTTCCTCGCACGGCTGCCGCCGCCGGAGCCGCACGGCTGCCGACGGTTCCGTCCGCGTGGGCGGGAACCCACCCCCGGCCCGGGCCGGGGGTGGGGGCGCTACGGGATCGGCACCGACACCACGTCGTACGTCGTGGTCGGCTCGACGGGGAGGGCGAAGCGGGCGTTGGGAAGGTAGAGCCGTCCGCGGTACGCCGCCACCGTCGTCGGCACGTCGAAGGAGGGGTCGGTGATCCGCGCGGTCACGGAACCGGTACGGCCGGTCCTGTCGAGCGTTACGACCGCGACCTCGTTCGCCAAGTTGCACACCACGTAGAGGGTGTGCCCGATGCGCAGCAGGCCGTCGCCGGGCAGCGGGAACTCGCCGCCGAGATCGACCACGGCGGTGGCGCCGGTCCGCGGATCCACGCGGTACAGCAGTTGGCTGCTGCTGTGCATGACCAGCAGCGCCGTGCCGTCCGGGGTGGTGACGATGCCGTTGGCGTTGATGCCGACGCCTTCGGTGCTGGTGGGAAAATCGGTCAGCGGGAGGGTGAACACCTTGGACTGTGCGGGCAGCGCGCCCCTGGGGCCGAGCGGCAGCACATACAGCGCGGGGTGGCGCGAGTCGGTGAGGTACACCGCCTCACGGGTGATGACGAGGTCGTTGACGATGCCGGTCGTGGGGGCGGTGAACAGGCGGTAGCCGGCCAGCAGCTCGCCGGTCCGGGTGTCCACCACCCGGGCGTCGCCGCCCTCGCTTCCGGCCACGAACAGCCGCCCGTACGCGTCGACTTTGAGCCCGAGCGCCATGGCGTCGGACCCCGCGACGAGCTGCGTGCCCTCGCCGGTGGCGAGATCGATCCGCTGGATGGCACCGCTGAGACGGCCGCCGCAGTACGCGATGCCCCACCGGTCGATGGCGATGCCCTCGGGGCCGAATCCGTTGGGCAGGGCCGCGGTGGTCACCGGAACGGGAGCCGTCCGGGCGGAGGCTGATGCCGGAGAGGCGGGAAGCAAGAAGGCCGCGGCCGTCGCGGCGGCGCCGGCCAGCAGGCCTCGCCTGGTGGGCTGCTGCGTTGGGAACATCGTCGCTCCTCTGGTCGGTGGGCTGGTGGGCTGGCCTCGTACAAGACAGCCTGGGGGTTGGGGATACGTTGCCTTCGGGAAACGGCAGGGCCGCGATCAGGGCTGATCGCGGCCCTGCCGTTTCACTCGGTGCCGGGTCCGGGAGTCGTACGGCGGATGTCGTCGTACCGACTGCGGCCCAGCGGGGGACAACCGCGGGTGGAGCCGCTGGAACGCCGCGGTGGAGCGGTGCGCGGGCCGGTCGGGGCCCGGGGCGCGAGGCGGGCAGTCCGGGGCCGGTGTGCGGCAGTCGGCTCCCATTGCCGAGGAGCAGAAGCAACTGGCGCAGGTCCCCGGCGGAAGCTGGCACGGCATCTTCCCAGCGGGCGAGGAATGTGTGGTGGGCGGCCCGCAGGAGGTCAAGATCCCCATCCCAGGGTTCCGGCGATCATGCGGTCAGGGCGGCTGGGGGATGGGGGGTGACAAGGAACGCCCGCGCGAGGCCGAGTTCGTCCCCGTGAGCACGTCGGCCATGAGCGCCTGCGCGTCCACGTATGTGCGGGGGAGCCGCTCCAGCCCGCGCTGGACTTCAAGCCCGGCCTGGCGGCTGTCGCGCGGTGCGGGATCTTCGGTCGAGTCGTTCTCCCTCAGGGACGGGTCGCGAAGTAGTCGTCGATGCCCGCGATCGCCGTGCTGACGACCTTTTCGAAGACGGGCGCCAGGCTGTCCGGGAGGATTTCCTGGCTGTAGATCACGCGTGAGCCGTCTCCGTCGGCGAGCACGTCGATGGTGCCGAGATGGAATTCGGCGGGCTCGGGCAGACCCTCGACGACTCGGTACTGGAAGCGCCGCAGTGTGTCGTCCTGCGTCACGACGAGCGACTTGAGTTTTCCACCGGGCCCGCTCAGGTGGCGGTGCTCGCCGTCGAAGTACGCCTCCTCCACCACCGGCAACCACTCCGGGATCTTGCTCACGTCGGAGAGCACGGCCCAGACCTGGTCGGGGTTCTGCTTCACCTGAGTGTCGAATCGAAGAGTTGCCACAGTGATCTCCTTGCGTCAGTGAGGTGTTGGTGGGTGACCCGGCGGGGGCGGGCGGTCGAGTTCAGGCCGGGAGCTGCGACAGGTTGGCCGGTGTCCCGGCCTCCAGCCGGATGTAGTGGGTGGTGGCGTCGGCGCCGATCGTGGCGCCGACGATCCCGTTCACCACGGCGTGGCCCATGGCGCTCAGGCCCCCGTCGTGGACGGCCACGGCAAGCCGGGGCTTGATCTGCCGTATGTAGTCGATGACCTCACCGGTCCGCGACCAGGGGCTCTGGACGGGGACCAGGAGCGTGTCCACCGGGCTCGGCGGGACGGTGAACGCGTCGCCCGGGTGAAAGACGTTGCCGGCCACGAGGAAGCCGATGTTGGGTACGGTCGGGAGGTCGGGGTGGACGAGCTGGTGCAGTTCGCCGTGTACCTCGACACCGATGCCGTCGACGTCGAAGGTGTCGCCGTCGCCGACCACGGTGACCCGGTTGCCGAGGCCGTCGAGCCTGGCGGCCACGGACCGGTTGGTCCAGATCCGCAGGGCCGGGTTGGCCTCGGCGGCCGCGCGCAGGCGGCTCTCGTCGAAGTGGTCGGCGTGTTCGTGGGTGACGAGCACCGCGTCCGCGCCGTCGAGGGCCTGGGGGTCGGTGTACTCGCCCGGGTCGATGACGACAGCCGCACCGGGCCGCTCGAGACGGACACAGGCGTGACCCCACTTGGTGAGCCGCAACGGTCTTCCTCTCTGTCAATGGGGCGGCGTGACCGAGGACGAGGACTTCATCGCTCAAGCTCGGCGGCGGGCACCCAGGTGCCGTGGAAGCCGTACCGGAGCCGGAAGGGAATCTTCACCGTGGCGATCGGGCCGGCGGCGATGTCCAGGGCATCGAGGATGACCATGTCGTGCCGCATCTCGTCGCGCCGGCCGACCAGCGTGAGCAGGTAGCCCTCGCCCTCGTCCGCGTCAGCCGACTTCGGGACGAAGACCGGCTCCTCGGGCGCGGCGTGCTCGCCGGCGGACCAGTGGGTCTGCTGCCCGGTACTGTCGTCCCGGTGGATGATGGCGTTGAGAGGCGGGCCCATCGGGCCGATCTCGCACATGGGCTCCTCGTGGATCATGCCGCCAACCCAGGCATGCCGGTTCTTCTCCATCAGCACCCGGGGGTCGACCCGGGGCATGTCGCCCGGCGAAGTGAGGAGTTGCTCGCTGCGGTAGATGTCGGTGGCGTCGTCCCAGTGGGCGGCGCCCCGGGTGAGGTCGAACGTCCAGCGCTCCAGGAACGGCGGCTGTTCGGGCAGCAGGCCGACGGTCGTCTTCGGGAACTGCGAGAACCAGCCGGACTTGGTGACGAAGTGGTCGCCGACGAGAGTGTCGCCGTCCGTCCAGGCGTTGAGGGAATGTCCCTCCATGACCCGTTCGCTGCGGAACCACTTGATGCCGCTCACGCCCTCCTCACGCGGGATGATCGCGGCGTAGGCATCCCTGCTCGGGTCCCACATGCAGAACTGCTCATCCCGTTTCATCCACTCCTCATCGATGACCATGGGCGCGATGGTGAAGACGAAGTGCTCGCGGGTGACGAGCCAGTCGTGCACCATCGAGGAGTACGGCACCTCGAAGGACTGCGCGCGGGTGACCTTGCCCTCGGCGGAGATCTCGTAGATGTGGATCTGCTTGTCAGGCCGGCCGGAGGCGTTGTACGCGAAGGCGATCAGTTCGCCGGTGCGCGGGTCGTGCTTGGGGTGCGCGGTGAAGGTACGGCCGGGAATCTGGCCGGAGAAGTCGTAGACGCCCTTCGTTTCCAGGGTCACCGGGTCCAGCTCGTAAGGAAGGGCCGCTTCCTTGAGCGCGAGCAGCTTGCCCGCGTGCCAGATGACCGAGGTGTTGGCGTTGCCGTCGTCGATGCCGGCGACGGACGGGTCGTCGGTGTAGGGGTTGCGGTAGGCGCCGAAGAGGGCCTGGCGGGCCTGGCGTTCGAGTTGGAACCGCTGGGTGCGCACATACTTGGTCTTCAGATCGGCGTGGCCGTTGTCGAACCGCACCATGTGGACCATGCCGTCGCCGTTGATGTACGTGTCGTTGGGGAAGCGCGGCGGGTACTGGGTGTCGGCGGCGGCCCGGTAGAAGGCGCCGTTCAGCTCGGGCGGGATGCGGCCCTCGACCTCCAGGTCGTAGACGTCCGCCTCGATCCGCGAGGGGGCGAAGAACCCCCGGAACTTGGGGGTGTCCGGCCACTGCATGGTTTCCGGAGGCGGTTGGGTGCCGACCTGCGGGGGCGTGGTGTCCGGCTGGGTGGGGACAGCGGCCATTGGATTCCTCCTGCAGTGCATGGCTGACCGAACGAGGCTTTGGATTGATGCCTGTCTGCGATGTCGCACGAGTAGGCGGGGGCTGCCGAGAAGGGGGGCCCGGTGCGGCGCGATATCTGGCATTCATTTGCTCGTAACAGTGATGATGCTGTCGGTGTCGCGGGGGTGTCCAACAGTGGAATGCGCAGGCAGTGATCGGAGAGCTGGATGGATCTACGTCAGATGGAATACGCGGTGGCCGTCGCCGACGAGCTCAACTTCACCCGGGCCGCCGCCCGCTGCAGCATCGGGCAGTCCGGGCTCAGCCACCAGATCACCCAGCTGGAGCGCGAGGTCGGAGCCCGGCTGTTCGACCGTACGAGCCGCAGCGTGCGGCTGACCCCGGCGGGCCAGACGTTCGTCCACTGCGCACGCCGGGTGCTCAGAACGGTGCAGGAGATGAACGCCGACATCGCCGCCGTCGAAGGACAGGTGCAGGGACACCTGGGCATCGGGGTGATCGCGCTCACGGCGGGCGACATCGACGTCCTGGGCCTGCTGCGGGAGTTCCAGGAGACGTATCCCGCGGTCGAGGTCACCGTGTCCGACGACGGAGGCACGACGGCCGCCACCCAGCTGCTCACCGGCGACATCGAGGTGGCCGTCCTCGGGCTCCACGAGCACGAGCTGCCGCCCGGCCTCGCCCACCATCTGCTGCGCCTCCATCCGCTCGTGGCCGTGGTCGGACGGCAGCACCGCCTGCGCGGCACCGGTGTCACGGGTCTGGAGGCCCTGGCCGGCGAGCGCTTCCTCGACTGCACCCCGGAGACGGGGCTGCGTGCCCAGGTCGATGCCGCCTTCAACCGGGCGAGGGCCCGCCGCAGAAGTGTCTGCGCGTTGCGCGGCGCGGGCGATCTCACCTTGTTGGCGCTGGAGGGGATCGGGGTGACCGTCGTCCCCCGCCCGGTGGCGCAGGCGGTCGTCCCGGCCGGTCACGCCGACTGCGTGCTGCGCCTCGACGATCCGCGGGCACTTCAGCCGCTGGCCCTCACGCACCGGGATCCGGTGCCGTCCTCACGGGCGGCCCAGGCGTTCCTGCGCCTCGCGCTCGCCCGCCTGTCCCCGCGCCAGGACGCCGAAAGCGCCGCCTCGGGGGACACCGCCTGAGTCACTCGCCGGGCAGGTGCCTGCGCGCGAGCAGTCGTCTGGAGGCTCCTCCAAGGCGTCGGCCGCCTCGGGCACGTCCCGGGCGATGGCTCCCGTGCCTGCGCCGAGCCGGGCGCTGCCGTAACGGTGCCCGGCGGCAAACGGCGATCGGGTGACGGGAGTTGTGTCGTCGGGCGTCCTCCGCGTGGCCCGCCGACGCTGTGGCCGTGGCGCTCGAGAGAGCAGGGCCGGGATGGCCGTTCCGCCCGACTGCCGCGTTCACGGCCCTGCGGCACGGGTGCTCGGCACTCGACGAATCTCTCTTGACGCTCCGCCCTGTGCGCCCTAACGTCCCAGTGGACCTTATTCCGGTCCGTTGGTCCGCAAGGCGGACCACTTCCTGCAGCAGTCATCTTCGCGGTGCGGCACTCGCAGGAGTCCTCAGTCACCTCCTTGACGTCCTGGTGGAGGCGCCGAACGAGCGCCTGACAGGAAGGTGTGGGCAAGGCGGATGAGCGCACCCCGACCGACGGCCCGTGCGGGAACGAACCGCATGTCCAGAACCGAGCCAAGGAGCGAGAGATGACCGCAGTCAAGGCCGTCGGCGAACCGGCCGACGAGCGCCCGGTCTGGCAGCACATCGCCGCCGCGGTGGCCGCTGAGGATGTCGAGGCCGTCTTCGGGGTCATAGGCCTGGGCAACATGCAGCTCGCCGTCCACCTGGCGTCAGAGTACGGCGTCGCCTACCACCCCGCACGGCACGAGAGCGGTGCCATCAGCATGGCGGACGGATACGCGCGAGCCACCGGCAGGCCCGGGGTCTGCACCGTCACGGCAGGTCCCGGCCTGACGAACGCCCTGACCTCGCTGCTCGAAGCTCAGCGTTCCGCGACTCCCCTCGTACTCCTCGCCGGTCAAAGCGCCGTGGACAACCCGGCCGACAACCAGTACCTCGAGCAGGAGCGGCTGCTGCGTTCCGTGGACATCGAGGTGGAGGGCTACAGCGGTGCGGCCGGCATTCCCGGCACGATCGCCCGCGCGTTCTCACGGGCACGGCGCGAGCGGCGGCCGGTCGTGGTCAATCTGCCCCTCGATCTCCAGCACACCGTCGTGGCGCTACCCCCCGGGGCGCAGTCCGCACAGTCCGCCGAGACGACGCAGGCACCCGCGGACGAATCCGTCCAGGCTCTCGCCGACCTGCTGTCCCGGGCGCAGAACCCGGTCGTCCTCGCGGGCCGCGGAGCGGTTGTCTCGGACGCCCGAAGTGTGCTGGAGGAACTGGCGGACCGGGTCGGCGCGCTCCTGATGACCAGTGGCCCGGCCAAGGGCTTCTTCTCGGGAAACCCCTTCTCGATCGGTGTTGCCGGCGGCTTCTCGACCCGCCGCGCCCTGCAGCACGTCGACCAGGCCGATCTCGTCCTCTGCTTCGGCGCATCGCTGAACCCCTGGCAGACCCGGCACGGCAAGCTCTTCCCTTCGGACGCAAGGCTGGTCCACGTCGACACCGACTCCGACGCGATCGACCGATACCTGAAGGCCGATCTGGGCATCGTCGGCGACGTGTCCGCCGTGGCCGCCGCAGTCGTCAAGGAACTGGCCGGCCGCGGTGTCCGGCACACCGGCATGCGCACGGAGGCCAGAACGGCCGACCTGCGCGCGTTCGGGGCCGCGGACGAGTGGACGGATGCGAGTCGCGAGCAAGACCTGGACCCACGGACGCTTACCGCCCGCCTCGACGGCATGCTGCCTACCGCGCGGACGGTCGCGAGCGGTGACGGCATCTGCTTCGGATGGTCCATCCTCGGCCTGAGCGTGCCGGACGAGCAGGCGTGGCTGATGATGTACGGCTTCCAGTCCCTCGGCCACGCCCTCGGCGCGGCCATCGGCGCCGCGGTGGGACGTCCGGACCGGCTGGCCGTCGCCACCCTGGGGGACGGCGGACTCATGATGGCCCTCAGTGAACTGGACACCGCGGTCCGGGTCGGCCGACCGCTCGTGGTCATCGTCTACAACGACTCCGCCTATGGCGCCGAGGTCTTCCATCTGACCCACCACTTCGGCGGCCTCCCCACCGAGCTGGTGCGCTTTCCCGACGTCGACTTCGCCGCCACGGCACGTGCTCTCGGCTGCCGAGCCGTCACCGTGCGGAAGGAGGCCGACCTGGAGGCAGTGCAGCGCTGGCTCGAGGCGCCCTCGGGCACCCTGCTCATCGACGCCAAGGTGACGCCCGACGTGTGGGCCGACTGGATGTTCAGCTGACCGCTCGGCCGTACGGGCCCGTCGCATCGGATGCGGCCTCACTCCTGACGTACATACGACTGTCGCCTGCAGGCGGCGACCTTGAAACCAAGGCAGATCATGCAGAACGATATTGTCCACCCGTCCCGTGGCCTCGGCCGCATGCGCATCGCCGTCGTCGGAGCCGGGATAGGCGGTCTGGCCACGGCCATCGGTCTTCAGAAGTGCGGTCACTCCGTCTCGGTACACGAACAAGCGGCCGCGCTGACCGAGGTCGGGGCGGGAATCGTGCTCGCCCCGAACTCCCAGCGACTGCTGGCAGGAGCTTTCGGCATCGTGGTCTCAGGGACGGTGCGCCCTTCGGCGCTTCACCTCCGCCGCTGGCAGGACGGCTCCACCATCAGCCGCCAGCTGCTGGGTGCCGAGGCGAGCGCCCGGTTCCGGGCCGACTACGTCACCCTCCACCGCGCGGACCTGATCGACGCCCTGGCCGCCGGGGTCCAGCCTGGCACCCTGCACCTGGCACAGCGGACGATCGCCGTCCGGCAGGACGACGACGGGGTGGAGGTCGACTTCGAGAACGGAGAGTCGCTCCGGGCCGACCTCGTGGTGGCGGCGGACGGCAACCGCTCTCTCGTGGCCGCGGCGGTGGGCGTCCCGACCGTCCCCCGCGCCTCCGGATACGCCGCCTACCGCGGGCTTGCCTCGCCGGACCTCATCGAGGAACTGGGAGACGATCACACGGCCTGGCTCGGGCCCGACCGGCACTTCGTCCACTACCCCGTCAGCGGCGGACGCTTCCTCAATTTCGTGGCCATCGTCCCCTCGCCCCGGGACGAACCGGAATCATGGAGCAGCGCCGGTGACATCGGCGACGCTCGCGCGCACTTCGCCGACTGGGACCCACGGGTGCGCAGGATCCTCGCCTGCACCGATTCCGTCGGGCTCTGGGGGCTGTACGACCGACCCGTCCACGATGTTCTGCACGCCGGCCGGACTGTCCTCGTCGGCGACGCCGCCCATCCGGTACTCCCGTTCTTCGCCCAGGGCGCGAGCATGGCCCTGGAGGATGCGGCGGTCCTCTCGTCGCTCCTCGGACGTGCCACGCCGGAGAACCTGGCGGATCGTCTGGCGGCCTACTCCGCGGCACGAGTGCCACGGGTCCGCAAGGTGCAGCAGGTCTCCTACCGCAATGCGACGATGTTCCACCTGGCCGACGGGCCCGAGCAACAGGCGCGCGATGCCCGCCTGGGCACCCCGGGGGCAGGCGATCCGCTCCGCGACAACGACTGGCTGTACGGCTACGACGCCCGCGACGAAGCCGCCGTCGCGCTCGCCAGGAACAGCTGATGCCGATCGGCCTCGGAGGTGACGATCTGATCGTGGCTGAACGGCGCGGCCGGGCGGACGGTGTGCTCCGCCCGGCCGCGGAGACCGGGCTGCCTCTCCGGTGGGCCGCCGACGGCCCACCGGAGAGCGGGGCGTGGTCAGGCGGGCCAGTGACCGACCATCTCGACGTGGTTCTTGCCGCTGACCTGTGCGCCCTCGTACCTGCCGGCGAAGGAGGCGGTTGCTTCGAGGCGGGCTCCGAAGCCGCCGGTGAGTTCCTGCCCGTCCGTGCCGGTCAGACGGACGTTCAGAGGTGTCTTGAGCGCGGGGATGTCCACCTTCCAGCGCGTGGGGCAGGACTTGCCGCTGCTGGGGCTGGTCCAGAACCTGTCGACGCCGTCGGCGAGAGGCTTGACCGCGGCCACGTCGTAGGAGCCGTCCGGGTGCAGGACCGTGGCCCAGTTGCTCTCGCTGTCACCGGCCACGGCGTCCCACAGGGCGAGCTTGTCCCCGCTGGGCAGAATGAGGTCCATCCAGGTCCACCGCATGGCCGGGTTGTCGGAGACCGGGCCCCACTGACGGTCCGGCCAGCTTTCCCCCGTGACCTTGTGGGTCCTGCCCCGGCCTGAACTGCCGGGCGCGGCCAGAGTGGAATGCACACCAGACCACCGGGCTCGCCCGGTGGTACCCCGATTTACCAAGGGGCGACGATGAAGTCGTTTCACATCCTGATCGCCGGAGGAGGCATCGGCGGCCTCTGTCTGGCCCAGTGCCTACGCAAAGCCGGCATCAGCTGCACCGTCTACGAGAGCGCTCCCGGCATCGTGCGCTCCGGCTTCCGGCTCCACATGGACAACGATGGCGGTCGGGCTCTTCGCGCGTGCCAGCCCGAGAACCTCTACGAAGGCCGACTGCCGTCCTCAGCCTAGGCCTTCACCGGCGACGCGGGTTCTGTCGGCCGGCCGGCGCACCGCCCGTCCTTCCTCTCCGGTAGGGAGACGACGCCGGACATCCTGGTCAGCCGACGGGCGAGTGTGTGGGACGACTGGATGAAGCCTGGCTATCTCCGGGCCGATCAGGTGCCAGGTCCGGAACAGATCCTCGACTGACTTGACGGTGAGCGGGATGACCTGAAAACCGCCCCGTGCTGGTGCGGTGACCTCGGACCGGCGTGCGGCTCAGCGGGCCGGATCCACGAAGAGATCGAGTTCCGGACGGTCGCCACCGCCATAGGGGGCGAGATCCGTGATGCCTGCGTCGGCCAGGACGTCGGCGTCGATGAGGGTGTGGCCTGTGTGCTCACGTGGTGGGCGGGACAGTACGGCCACTGCCGCGTCCGCCATGATCTCGGGGGCGCGCGATCGTCTGCCCAGGCCTTCGCCACCGAGGAGATTGGTCACCGCGGCGGTCGCGATGGTGGTCTGCGGCCACAGGCAGTTCGCGGCGATGCCGACCTCTCCGTACTCGGCGGCCCAGCCGAGGGTGAGCAGAGTCATCCCGTACTTCGCCACCGTGTAGGCGGGGTGGGCGCCGAGCCAGCGTGGTGCGAGGTTGAGCGGTGGTGACAGCGTCAGGATGTGGGCGTGGTCCGACCGCTTCAGGTGGGGCACACAGGCCCGCGTCAGCAGGAACGCTCCTCTGGTGTTGACCGACTGCATCAGGTCGAAGCGCTTCAGCGGTACTTCCTCGGTGCCGCGGAGGTCGATGGCGCTGGCGTTGTTGACGCAGATGTCGACGCCGCCGAACCGTTCGACCGCCGTGGTCACCGCCCGTTCGACGTCCGTTTCCCGGCGCACGTCGCCGACCACGGCGACGGCCGATCCGCCGGCGGCCTCGATCGCGGCGACCGCCGTGTGCACGGTGCCCGGCAGCCGAGGGTCGGGTGCGTCGGTCTTGGCCAGGATCACCGCGTTGGCGCCCTCCCGGGCCGCGGCGGTGAGAACGGCGAGCCCGATACCGCGGCTGCCGCCGGACATCACGATGGTCCGCCCCTTCAGCGAGGTCCCCATGGGGAATGCTCCTGTCGTCGATGTGCCGCCCGGAGTGGCGGCGCCGGCGGCCGTCAGCGGCCGGTGAAGTGTGGTGGCCGCTTCTCCAGGAAGGCGCGGGCGCCTTCGAGCAGGTCCTGAGAGGTGCGGCAGCGGGCGACGGCCTGGGCCGCGAGCTGCCGGGCGGCGTCGCCGGCGGCCTGGTCTCCCTCACTCAGGCGGCGAACGGCCCGGACGGTCGCCTTCGCGGCGCGCACGGAAAGGGGGGCGTTCGCCGCGATGGTGGCGGCGAGTTCGCCGACGACGCCTTCCAGCTCCTCGGGTTCGGCGACCCGGTCCACCAGGCCCGTCGCGTGTGCCTCCTGGGCGGCAAGACGCCGACCGGTGAACAGCAGATCCGCCGCGGTTGCAGGACCCACGGTCTGCACGAGGGCGGCGGTCTGCTCGAAGGGGTAACCGACGCCCAGGCGGGCGGCGGGAATGGCAAGGACACCGCGGGTGTCGACGCAGCGGATGTCCGCGCCGAGCGCGAGGGCCATTCCCGCGCCCAGGCAGTAGCCGTGGATGCGGGCGATGACCGGCACGGACAGCGCCGAGAGCTCGGTGAACAGAGCCGTGGCCGCATCCTCTGCGGCCTGACGCACGTCGACGTCCTGGTGGCCGGGAAACTCGCTGATGTCGGCGCCGGAGGCGAAGGCCTTCGTACCGGCGCCGCGGAGGACCACCACCCGTACCTCCGGGTCGTTGTCCACCGCACGCAGCGCGGCTGCCAGATCGTTCATCATCGCCACGGACAGGGCGTTGTGCCGGGCCGGGTTGCTGATCTCCACGGTGGCGACGGCATCGCGTACCTCGGTCCGGATCTGTGCCGGTGCGGCTGCGAGGGTGCTCACGGCGGTCATCCGGTCTTCTCGTCGACGAACCTGTTGCGCAGTGCGCCGATGCCCTCGACACGCACCTCGAACTCGGAGCCGTGGCGCAGGAAGACCTTGGGCTCGCGCGCGAACCCCACCCCCGCCGGGGTGCCGGTGAGGATCAGGTCACCTGGCTCCAGGGTCATCACCGTGGTGACGTAGGCCAGCAACTCCGGCACCCCGAAGAGCAGCTGGGAGGTCCGGTCGTCCTGGACGACCTTCCCGTCGAGCGTGCCGGTGATGGCGAGGTCGGGCCGGGCGCCTCCCAGCTCCTGCGCGGGCACGACGACGGGCCCGAGGGGGGTGAGCCCGTCCCATGCCTTGCCCGCGGTGCGCTGAGCGGTGTGGAACTGGAAGTCGCGCACCGAGCCGTCGTTGGCCGCGGTGTAGCCGAAGACGACGCGCCGCGAGTCCTCGGCCGTGATCCTGCGTGCCCGTACCCCGATCACCACGGCGAGTTCGCTCTCGTAGTCGACCTGCTCCGACTCCGGCGGCAGGGCCACGTCGGCGAACGGTGCCGCCAGCGAGGTGTGCCACTTCGCGAACAGGTCGGGGTGGGCGGGGCCGGCCTCACGGCCGCCCTCACGCACATGCATGAGGTAGTTCTGCCCGATGCAAATGATCTTGCCCGGCTGGCCGACCGGGCTGAGCAGCCGGTCGTCGGGTGCGTGGATCGGCGTGCCGGCCTCGATGGACGAGGGATCCCCCTGGGCCGCTTCGAGCAGTGCGGGCAGGTCCTCGAAGGCACGGCCGTCCACCAGCGCGAGCCGTGCCTCGGACGACCCGTCACGCCGAAGAGCGACCACGGGGCCGCCGCCGTGGAGGACCCGGGCGAGCCCGAGACCGTCCGCCCAGTCGACGGACGAGGCGTGATGCGGTTTGGCCATGCGGATGTTCTCCTGGTTCATCGGGGTGCTCGGACGGCTCGGGCGGAGTCGGTGACCGGTTCGGACGCGGGCGGGGGTGTGCTCGCCGCACCGGGGGAGGGGCGCACTCCGACCACGCCTGCCTCGACCAGGGCGGCGATCCGCTCGTCGTCGTAGCCCAGGCCGGCCAGGACCGCGGCCGTGTCCGAGCCGAGGACGGGCGCGGGTCCGCGGGCCCGGGGCGCCCCGTCGGCGACGATCGGCGTGTTCACGATCGTCGGCTGCCCGAACCGGTCCTCGTCGTGCACGAACAGCCCCCGCTCGGCGAACTGCTCGTCGGTCAGGACGTCACCGATGCCGTTGACGGGCCCGCACGGGACGCCGGCCGCACGCAGTGCCTCCATCCAGTGGTCACGGGTCGCGGTGCTGAAGCGCGCTTGCAGGATCGCGGCCAGGGACTCCCGGTGCACGAAGCGCTCATATTCCGTGGCGAACCGGGCGTCGCCGCTCAGATCCACTCCCAGGACGGCGCACAGGGCCTCCCACGCACGGTCGACCGCGCCCAGGACCAGGGTGGCTCCGTCGGAGCAGGTGAACGCCTCGTAGGGAGCCGCCAGACGGTGCGCCGTGCCCAGTGGTGCCGGCTCGACCCCGGTGGCCACGTAGTCGGCGACCTCCCACAGGGACCAGGCGGCCACCGAGTCGGCGAGGGCCACATCGACGTACGCACCGCCACCACCGGCCCGTGCCCGCAGCAGGGCGGCCAGGACACCGATCGCTCCCCACATGCCGGATCCGAGGTCGGACACCGGGAACCCGGCCTTGGCGAGTTGTCCGTCGGTCGATCCGGTCACCGACATCAGCCCGCTGTACGCCTGTGCGATCAGGTCGATGCCCTTGGCCTCCCGCATGGGGCCGAACTGGCCGAAGCCGGAGATCGAGCAGTAGACGAGATCCGGACAGTCCGGTCTGAGGTCTTCGTAACCCAGACCCAGCCGCGCCATCGCGCCTGCCCGGAAGTTCTCCACCAGGACGTCACTGCGCCGCGCCAGCGACCGCACGATGTCCACGCCCTCGGGCGCCTTCAGGTCGACCGCGAGACTGCTCTTGTCACGATGGATCAGGTCGAACGGCAGGGACCTGCGGCCAGGACCCATCCGCCGCGCACGCATGCCGTCACCCGAGACCGGCTCGACCTTGAGGACCTCCGCACCCAGGTCGGAAAGGATCGTCGTGCAGTAGGGACCGGCGAGGGCCCCGGTCACGTCGAGGACGCGCACCCCCTTCAGGAACGGGGAACCGCGCCCGCCGGGCCTTGTTGTCATCGTCATTCTGCCCTCCACTCCTCTCCTGGACCGCATTACGGACCAGTGGACCGCAATGAGGACCCGTGGCAAACTTAGGTTCCGGATTCCAGGAGCGTCAAGCGTCCTGCGGGTGGCCGCCCGGCGCTGCTGGACCGCCGCGAGCCGGTGCGGTCTCGCGTCACCACCTGCCGGAGGCGACATGCCCAGTGACTTCCGCGATCACCTCTTCCCTCTCGACCATCCGCGTCTGAGCGCGTTCAGGTCGTGCGATCCGTACACCTACGTCGACGCGCTGAGGAGGGACCCCTTCGTCGACAAGGTGCTGTCGGGATGGATGGAACTGTTCGCCTCCCCCGAGCCGTTCCGCGGCATCACCACCGACGGCCGGCCGGTACCAGACCTCTTTGCGGCCGGGTGCGACGAGGGAGCGGAGGTCAAGTCGGCGGCCGACGCGGGGCTGGCCCTCCTCGAAACCCTCGGCGCGTCGGAGCGGGACCGCGTCCTGCACCCACTCGACAGCCGAGTGTGGCGGGCCTGGATGAACCCGGAGATGTACCTCAACCGCTACGGAATCCGGCTGGAGGAGACCGGCGAGGGCGTGCGTGCGCGGGTCTTCGAGCTGATCAAGGCGTGCCTGAGCCCCGCCGGCTACCGGAAGGTACGCGACGTCATGACCGTCAACGGGTTCCTGGGTGACCTCGTCGGCCTCCCTCGACTGCTCAACGAGCACAGCTACAACATCAACGTCTTCGGCACGCCTTCCGAGGACGGGCCGTGGGGATGGAACCTCTGGGGCCACCACCTGGCCGTCAACTGCCTGCTGATCGGCGGTCAGCAGGTGCTGACACCGGTGTTCTTCGGCTCCGAGCCGAACATGATCGACCGTGGCGAGAACGCTGGGCTGTCGCTGTTCGGCGAGCAGGAACGCGCGGGTCTGGCGTTCGTGAGAAGTCTGACCGGCCGCCAGGCCGACCAGGCGGTGCTCTACGACCGCAAGCGGGACCCGGACATGCCGGCCGGGCGGCTGCACCCGGGTGACGAACTGCACCTGGGCGGCGCCTTCCAGGACAACCGCGTCATCCCCTACGAGGGGATCATCGGCACCGAGCTGAACGCTGCCCAGCAGGAGTCGCTGCTGGAACTGGTGGACCTCTTCCTGGACTACCAGCCCGACCATGGCCGGGCGGCGCGACGCGCGGACGCACGGCGCCATCTCGCCGACACGCACTTCTGCTGGATCGGCGGGCGCGGCGACGACGACCCCTTCTACTTCCGCGTGCAGAGCCCGGTCGTCCTGGCCGAACTCGACCACCACGCGGGAGTCTTCCTCGCCAACACGGAACCAGAGAAGTTCCACACCCACACGCTCGTGCGGACCCCCAACGGCAACGACTACGGCGTTGAGCTCGTGCGGCGCGCCACGGGTGCTCCGCAGCGTCTGGACGGTCCCGTCTGAGAGCCCGGGAGCGTTGTTCGCCCGTGTGCGATCATCACAGGTGAGGCACGGCCACAACGACGCCCGGGAACGAGGTGGGAGTATGAGGAGCGTCACCACGGCGCTGCGCGTCCTCGAGGCCGTCGCGGTGAGTCAGCCGGTCGGGCTGAGCGCACTGACCCGGAGCCTGGGCCTGCCCAAGACCACGGTGCAGCGCAGCCTGGCGACCCTCGCGGAGGCCGGCTGGATCGAACAGGACCCCGACACGGGTCGCTGGCAGGTCGGGGTGCGCGCCTTCGTCGTAGGCAGCGCGGTCGGCGCCCGTGGGGGACTGCGGCCCGCCGCCCTGCCCACGATGAGGAATTTGTCCGCGGAAGTCGGGGAAACGGTGCATTTGATGGTCCCCGCCGACCGGGATGTCGTCCTTGTCGAGCGCGTCGACAGCCCCCACCCTGTCCGTGCCGTGGCTCCCCTCGGCTCGCGCGGGCCGCTGCACGCGACGTCGAACGGCAAGGCCGTCCTCGCGGCATGGCCGCAGAGCGAGGTCGACACGTACATCGCAGATGGTCTGCCTGCCGTCACCCTCCACACGATCACCGACCCCGACCGGCTGCGGGCCGAGCTCCGCCACGTCGGCGAGGCCGGATACGCGATCTGCCGGGAGGAAGTCGAGGAAGGCGTCGTCTCGGTCGGTGCCGCGATTCGGCCCGGCCGTGGCAGGCCGATCGCCTCCCTCTCGATCTCGGGACCCAAGAGCCGTATGTCGCCCGAACTGCTCGCGCCCTACGGTGAGAAGGTCCGTCTCGCGGCGGAGGCGATCGCCATCGCTCTGCCCACCGCCACCGAACCGGCCTGACACTCCTCGGGGACGGGGCGCGGGCCCGCGGCCCCGTCACGCCCTGACGCGATTCTGGTTCGGCACACCGCGCTCTGCCTGCCGTAGACAGCTGAAGAGCCGGCTGGAGCCCTTGACGGGGTTCCGGCGGCGGGCCGCTCTGCCGAAGTCCGTGATGGCCCGGTGCGCCGAGCCGCCGCAGGCGCGGTGGCGGCTGGGGCGCCCGTGGGGGCCAGGGCTCGGTGGGTGTAGGCGTCCAGGAGGCGGCGGGTGAGGCGGGGGGAGACGACGGCGTCTCCGGTGGCGACCGCGTGGATGCCGGCGACGAGTTCCTCGGGCCGGGCGTCCTTGAGGAGGAAGCCGCCGGCGCCGGCGCGCAGGCCGTCGTAGGCGTACTCGTCGAGGTCGAAGGTGGTGACGATGAGGACCCGGATGCGGCCACCGGCGGCGACGATCCGGCGGGTGGCCTCGATGCCGTCCATGCCGGGCATGCGGATGTCCATGAGGGCGACGTCGGGGCGGAGTCCGGCGGTCATGCGGACGGCCTGGGCGCCGTGCTCGGCCTCGCCGACCGGGGTCAGGCCGGGGGTGCCCTCCAGGAGCACCGGTACGCCTCAGGTATGACGGCGCCGCACACCTCAGCCGGCATCCCGCCCCGGCCGGCCCGCCGGCGGGTGGTCCCACAGGAGCCTCTCGGTGGGTTCCCGGGCTGCTGACCTCGGTCTCCCAGGTCGCGCGGCAAGGATCGGCGACATCCTTGGCCGCCCGCCGACGGGCGGCCTGACAGCGGACTCCCCGTCAATTCCCAGCTTTCTCCCCGCGTTTTTCCTGGCGCGCCGGTCAGAGTCGACCCGGCGCGCCACGAGGGCGTGGGCGCGACCGGGAGCCGCCCCACCGACCCCCACTGCTCGAGGAACCCATGACGCATACCAGCAGCAGTCCGCCCACGGCCCGGCGTTTCCAGGCGGCGTCGCGGGCCGACGTCCCTGGCTCGACCGCCACGCACACGCCGACCGTCGAGATCGTCATCCCCGTCCACAACGAGGAACGGGCCCTGCCCGGCTGCATCCGCACCCTGCACGCCCGGCTGCGCGACCAGTTGCCCTACCCCTGGCGGATCACCGTGGCGGACAACGCCAGTTTCGACCGCACCCTCGCCGTGGCCCGCGAGCTGTCCGAGGAACTGCCCGGTGTCGGTGTCCTCCACCTGGAGCGCAAAGGACGGGGTCTCGCGCTGCGCACCGTCTGGGGCATGAGCGACGCCGACATCGTCGTCTACATGGACGTCGACTTGTCCACTGGCCTGGACGGACTGCTGCCGCTGATCGCCCCACTGGCCAGCGGCCACTCCGACCTCGCCATAGGCAGCCGCCTCGCCTCCGGCGCCCGCACCGTGCGCGGCCCGCGCCGCGAGCTGATCTCCCGCTGCTACAACGCGTTGATCCGGCTCACCCACGGCGCCCGCTTCAGCGACGCCCAGTGCGGGTTCAAGGCGGCCCGCACCGACGTGCTGCGCCCGCTGCTGGCCAGGACCGAGGACGACGCCTGGTTCTTCGACACCGAACTGCTGCTGCTCGCCGAGCACAACGGCCTGCGCATCCACGAGGTCCCCGTCGACTGGGTGGAGGACGTCGACACCCGGGTGGACGTGGTCGGCACCGCCGCCGACGACCTGAGGGGCCTGTGGCGCATGGCCAGGCTCAAGGCATCGGGCGCTGCCCGCGTCCCGGTTCCACGCCGCCCTGGACCCGCCGCCGAGCACCCGGACGCGGTCCTGGCCCCGGACGCCGCCCGTTCCCAACTCGCCTGGCAGATCAGCTGCTTCGTCCTCATCGGCATCGCCTCAACCGCCGGACAGGCCCTGCTGTACTGGCTGCTGCGCGGCTGGTGGCCGCCCGCCGCAGCCAACTTCGTCTCGCTCCTCGTGCTCACGCTGCTGAACACCGAGGCCAACCGCCGCCTGACCTTCCGCTACTCCGCGGACGGTGTCGGGGCGGGGCGGGCGCACCTGGGCGCCGGTGCCCTGTTCGTCGTCGGCTACCTCGTCACCTCGGCGGCGGTACTGGTGTTCCGCGACGCCGTGCCGGACGCCTCGGCGGCCGCCGAGACACTCGTCCTCGCCGCCTCCTCGGTCCTGGTCACCGCCCTGCGCTTCCTGGTGCTGCGACTGGCCGTCTTCCGCCGCCGCGCCTGATGACCCCCTACTCTTCGAGAGCGAACCCCCACATGACCCCCACCACCGAGGCGCACGCGACCCCCGTCCTGCGTCTCCCCGTCACCGGGCGTGCCCTGCCAGGCTGGGCGGCCCCCGCCGCGCTGGGCGCGATCCTGCTCCTGTCCGCGCTGCTGTACGGCTGGGCCCTCGGCTCCCTCGGCTGGGCCAACAGCTACTACTCGGCCGCCGTGAAGTCGATGGGCCGCGACTGGACCAACTTCCTGTTCGGCTCCTTCGACCCGGCCGGGGTCGTCACGGTCGACAAGCCGCCGGCGGCGCTGTGGCCGCAGGTCCTCAGCAGCAAGATCTTCGGGATGCACGGGTGGGCGCTGCTCCTGCCCCAGGTGCTGGAGGGCGTCGCCGCCGTCTTCGTGCTGCACCGTACGGTCCGCCGGTGGGCGGGCGAGGCCGCGGCACTGCTGGCCGCGCTGGTGATGACGCTGACCCCGATCACTGTCGCGATCAACCGCGACAACAACCCGGACACGCTGCTGGTGCTGTTCCTGGTCGCTGCCGCCTACGCGCTGACCCGTGCCCTGCATACCGACTCGGGCCGGCACGGCACATGGTGGCTGTGCGCGAGCGGGTTCCTGATCGGCTGCGGGTTCCTCACGAAGATGATGGCGGCCTGGATGGTGCTGCCGGCCCTGGCGGCGGCCTGGCTGGTGGGTGCGCGGGGGACCTGGCTGACGCGGACCGGGCGGCTGCTGCTCGCCGGTGCGGTGTGCGCGGTGTCCTCGCTGTGGTGGGTGGTGATGGTCGCCTGGTGGCCCGGTGAGAAGCCGTACATCGGCGGCAGCACCGACGGCGGGGCCTGGGACCTGGTGACCGGGTACAACGGGCTCGGCCGGGTCTTCGGCGAGAACGCGGGCGGCGGCGGGGGCAACTTCGGCGGCGCCTTCGGCGGCGAGGCCGGGCTGCTGAGGCTGTTCAACGACCAGGTGGCGGGGCAGATCAGCTGGCTGCTGCCGGTGAGCGCGGTGGCACTGGTCGTCGCGGTGGCCGGTGCGGTGCTGCGCCGACACGGCGGCGGCTCGGCGGGGGAGGCCCTGGACGGCTCCGGGTGGGTGCTGTGGGGGACCTGGCTGGTGGTGTGCGGGCTGGTGTTCTCCACCCAGGAGGGGATCTTCCACCCGTACTACACGACCCAACTCACCCCCGCCGTGGCCGCGTTGACCGCCGGACTGGTGACCGCGCTGGTCCGGGCGCACCGCGCCGGGGCGCGCTGGGCGCTGCCCGTCGGCGCCGGGACCGTGCTGGTGACCGTCGTCTGGGCCGTGGTCGTGATCCGCCGGGAGCCGTCCTGGCACGGGTGGCTGGCATGGGTCGTGCTCCTGCTCGGGCTGATCGCCGTCGGGCTGCTGACGGCCGCGATGCGGGCGGTGCGGCTGGTTCCCGTCGCCCTCGGCGGCGCGCTGGTGGCGGTGCTGCTCGCGCCCGCCGCGTGGGGGGTCAGTGTGACCGGCGGGTCCGGGTCGGCGATGGGCGGAGCCAACCCGACGGCCGGGCCGGCGACGATGTCGTTCGGCGGAGGGAACGGCTCGTTGCCGCCGAAGGGCTTCGAGCTGCCCGAGGGCCTCGGTGGTGGCGGGACCGGCATGTCCGGCGGATCCGCGGGCGAGCTGCCCGAGGGCATGCCGTCGGGACTGCCCACGGACATGCCCGTGTTCCCCGGCGGCGGTGGCGGCTCGGGCGATCGAGGCGGTTTCGGCCGACTGGGCGGCGCCACGAAGCTCACCTCCGACCAGCGCAAGATCCTCGACTTCGCCACCGAGCACTCCGACGACGCCCGCATCACCCTTGCGGTCGACGGCGGAGCTCAGAGCGCGGCCCCGTTCATCCTCAGCAGCGACGCCACGGTCATCGGCATGGGCGGCTTCTCCGGCGCCGACGACGCACCCTCCGTGCGGCAACTGCAGAAGTGGACCAAGGACGGCGAACTGCGCTACGTACTCGGCTCCGGCTCCTCCGGCGGCATCGGCGCCATGATGGGCGGCAAGAACGGCGTGGCCTCCCAGCGGTCGGCATGGATCAGCAAGCACTGCACCAAGGTGCCGGCCAAGGAGTACGGCGGCTCCGGCGGCAGCGCCTCGGCCACGGGCGGCATCATGGGCCGTACCGGAACGACCATGTACGACTGCGCCGCCAAGTAGCCAGTAGCAGCTGCGGCAGAACGGACGACACCGCACCATGCACGAACCACCCGCCGCCCCGGCCCCGTACCGGCTCCTGGTGGTCGAGGATGACCCCGGCATTCGCATGCTGCTGGAGTCGGCGCTGCGGCTGTCCGGCTACACGGTCGCCAGCGCCGCCACCGGACGGGACGCCCTGCACGACATCGAGGGACTGCGCCCCGACCTCGTCCTACTGGACGTGATGCTGCCCGACCTTGACGGTTACGAGGTCACCCGCAGACTGCGCGCCGCGGGTGTGCGGACACCGGTGCTGTTCCTCACGGCCCGCGGTGAGGTCGCCGACCGTATCGCGGGCCTCGCCGCGGGCGGCGACGACTACGTGACCAAGCCGTTCAGCATCGAGGAGGTGCTGCTGCGCATCCGCGCCATCCTGCGGCGGACCGATCCCGAACACCTCGCCGACGTGCAGGGCGACGGCAGCGGCATCCTGTGCTTCGCCGACCTGGAGCTGGACGACTACGCCCACGAAGTGCACCGGGCCGGCGAGTACATCCCGCTGTCCCCGACCGAGTTCAACCTGCTCGCCTACCTGATGGAGAACGCCAACCGCGTACTGAGCAAGACCAAGATCCTCAACCATGTGTGGGGGTACGACTTCGCAGGCGACGGCCGCATCGTGGAGACGTACGTCAAGTACCTGCGCCGCAAGATCGACCGCTTCGACCCGCCCCTTCTGCACACTGTGCGCGGCGTGGGCTACTGCCTGCGTCTGCCGCGCACCAGGGCGGACCGGTGATCCGCGGCCGCCCCCGGTCGCTGCGCGGCCGGCTGGTGTGGGGCGTCACCCTGCTCGCCGCGGCCGCGGTTCTCACCGCCCAGACCGTCGGGTTCCTGGTCCTGCATTCCTGGCTGCTCAACCGGGTCGACCAGCAGTTGACGGAGTTCTTCCTCCCGAACGGCGCCCTCGCCGACGAGACCGGACTGCCCACCAGGCCGGCCCCTGACTCCACCACCCTCCCCTCGGACTTCCGCATCACGTTCTACGACGCCTCGGGCCAGGAGCGGGGAACCCTCGGTGGCGGGAGGAAGCCCGGCCCGGCGCTCGCGCCGAAGACCGGCAAACTCCATCTGGACAAGGGACGCGAGGCGACCGTCCCGGCCGTCTCCGGCGAAGGGCACTGGCGCGTGGTGTGGAAGAACGCCAGAGCCGATGGCACCACGTACGTGGTCGCCCTGCCCCTCGACACCGAGGAAGGGGCCACGTCGAAACTGCTCGTCCTCAACGTGGCCGTCTTCGCCGTGACCGTGGTCGGGCTGATCGCCGTCGGCCGGTGGGTCGTCCGTCTTGGTCTCCTTCCGCTGACCAGGATGGAGCACACGGCGCAGGACATCACCGCGGGGGATCTGAGCGTGCGGCTGCCCGACACCGACCCGCGCACCGAGACCGGCCGCCTTGGAACCGTACTGAACGACATGCTCGACCGCCTCCAACAGGCCCTGCGTCAACGTGAGTTCTCGGAGGCCCGGCTGCGCCGCTTCGTGGCTGACGCAGGGCACGAGCTGCGTACGCCCCTCACCTCCATACAGGGTTTCGCCCAGCTGGCCCTGCGCCACCCGGACCGCCCCGCCGCGTACCGCCGGGAGGCCGATGAACAGGTCGCCAGGAACGCGGAGCGCATGAACCACCTCGTCGACGACCTGCTCCTGCTGGCCAAACTCGACCAGGAACGGGCCTACCGCACCGTACCCGTCGACCTGCTGTCCCTCGCGGCCGACGCGGTGAGCGCGGCAGCCGTGCGCGGCGGGGGTGAGCACCGGGTGACCCTCAGCCCGCTCGACATGAAGATCGGGGATGCCGCCAACCGCGAACTCGACATCGTCGAGACGGATGGTGATCCGGACCGGCTGCTCCAGGTGGTGAACAACCTCCTGTCCAACGCGCTCGTGCACACGCCGCCGGGCACTCCCATCGACGTATGCGTGGGTACGGCCCGCGCGGGGGCGACGACGGGAGGTACCGACCGTCCCGGTCGGTGCGGCGGCTCACCGCCGCTGACCGCGGGCACGCCGATCTGTGTGATCGAAGTCGCCGACCAGGGGCCGGGACTGCCGCCGGAGGAAGCAGAGCGAGTCTTCGAGCGCTTCTACCGTGTCGACCCCTCCCGCTCTCGTGACCACGGGGGCAGTGGTCTGGGCCTCGCCATCGCCGCGGCGATCGCCCGGGGCCACGGCGGCCGCCTGGAACTCGACACCGGAGTGGGTGCAGGGTGCACGTTCCGCCTGGTGCTTCCGGCAAGGGATTGACCGGCGCCACTTCTTCCGCGCGACCGGCGTGCCGGTCTTGGCACTGGGCCACCCCAGCGGCCGCGAACTGCTCTGCCTCTACCTGGCTGTTCAGATGACCAGGACACTGCGCAAGCGCACTGCTGTGCTTTTCAGGCGCAACGTCACCGGCTACGCGAACGGTCGGGAGGTCGACAAGGCGCGGTCCCCCGCACGGGCTGCCGCACCGGGCTCCGATGCGCTTGGTGGAGGACCGGCAGCCAAAAGGCCGAACAACCGAGCCGGGAACTTCCACCACTTCACCCGTCAGCGCGAACGGACGATGAAAGGGATGCAGCACTTCAGGTGGGGGTGGTGTCGATCACGAAGCGGTAGCGGACGTCGCTCGCCAGGACCCTCTCGTACGCGTCGTTGATCTCGGACGCGTGAGCAGCTCCTCGCCGTCTTCGACTGGAAGCTCCCGGACACCGCCGCCCCGTTCCGGGGATGCCCGTTCCTGAACGTCAGCGTCGAAGTGCCGGACCCCGGGCATCCCGATTTTGCTACAAGTTCCGAAATTTCACGGTGACGGATCCGCGATGCCACCGCAACCCGTCCCACCTACGGTCACTGCCACGCCGTAAAGGCACCATCACCTCGATCACGTCCTATCGGACCGAAATCGCTACTTTCCCCGAAATACCCCACTGTGCTCAGCGCCCCATGAGACAGGAGCCCAGCGTGTCCCACCCCTCCAGACGCAGTGTCCTACGGCTGACCGCCGGCACAGCTTTCCTCGGCAGCTTTGCCCTGGCAGGCTGCGGTCGAGGCAGCGACAACGCTGCGACCGCCGCCACTGCCAAGCCCGTCGACAACTCCCCGGCCAAGGGAACCGTCAACGTGTGGGCCGCCCAGGGCGATGCCGACGTGCTCGACAAGGTCATCAAGCCCTTCAAGGCCGCGAACCCGAAACTCGATGTGAAGTTCACGCTGATACCGAACGCCGAGTACTACACCAAGCTCCAGTCGGCGATCGCCGCGGGCAAGGGGCCCGATGTCGCCCAGTTCTTCGCCGAGTCGCAGGCGCAGTTCCTCGATCCGTCGATCCTGCGGCCCGTCCCGGACGGCGTCGTCGACCCGTCCGCCTTCTTCAAGAGCCTGTGGGACGCCGGTGTGGTGAAGAACGTCGCCTACACGGTGCCCTGGTACGCCTACACCTACGCGCTCGTCTACCGCTCCGACCTCGCCAAGAAGGCGGGTGTCAAGGCGCCGACGACATGGGACGAGGTGGTGCCGTTCTTCAAGGCCTTGCAACGCGTCGGCGCCGGGCACGGGCTCGGGGCCGACATCGGCTGGGACATCTTCAACGGCCAGGACGTCGCGATGTACGCCTGGCAGGCGGGTGGCTCGCTGCTCTCGTCCGGCAGCAAGTGGACGCTCGACACACCGGCGATGGTCGACGCGATCAAGTACAACGCGTCGTTCTTCACCTCGGGCATCGCGGACACCAGCGGGCCCACGTTCCTCGACGCGCAGCCGTACTTCGTGTCGGGCAGGACCGCCTGCATGATCACGGGCCCGTGGGTCATCGGCCAGCTCGACGCGGTCGCGAAGAAGACCGGCTGGACGGCGTCCCATGTCGCCACCGCACCCCTGCCTGCCGGGCCGTCGGGAAGCGTCTCCTTCTCCGCCGGGGGCAGCTGGGGAGTGCTCGCCGACAGCGGCAACGCGGACGCGGCCTGGAAGCTCATCCGGTACATCTCCAAGCCGAGCACGCAGGTCGCGCAGTACAAGGCGTACAGCTCGCTGCCGGCCGTCGCCTCCGCCTGGGCCAACCCGGCCGTCGCGGGCCAGCCGCTGCTGGATGCCTTCCTCACGCAGTTGAAGAACACCCGGGCGTTCCCGCAGGTGAGCAACTGGCAGCAGGTCGCCACACGGCTGGGCAAGGAGATGGAAGCCGTGGCCAAGGGCAAGGGGACCGCCGCAGAGGCCGCCGCGAACGTCCAGGCGTACGCCGAAAGCCTCGGCACGGGCAAGGGGTGATGCCCGGATGACCGCCGCCATCGGGCCGACGCCGCGCAGGGCGCGTCGGCCCCGGGGCGCCCGCCGAACGGCCGTCGCCTGGCTGTTCCTCGCGCCGTTCGCCCTGGTGTTCCTGCTCTACACGGCGATCCCCACCGTCGCCGCGCTCGGGTTCAGCCTCACCGACCTCCGGGGCACGGACCTGCGGCATCCGCTCGCCGTCGACTTCACCGGAATCCAGAACTACCTCCGGCTGCTGGAGGACCCGAGCTTCCTGCGGGACATCCTCAACACCGTCCTGTTCGTAGCCGTCGGTGTGCCGTTGACCATGGGGTTCGGGTTCGCGCTCGCCCTCGCGCTCAACTCCGGCATCCGGCGGCTGCGCGGCACCTTCCGTACCGTCTTCTTCGCACCGGTCGTCACGAACGTCGTGGCCGTCGCCATGATCTGGCAGTACGCCTTCAACACCAACGGCACCGTCAACAAGGTGCTCGGCGCCGTCGGTTTCGCCGGGCCGAACTGGCTGGACGACACGCACCTGGCCATGCCCGTGGTCATCGCCCTCGGTGTCTGGCGGAATTTCGGCATCGCGATGGTGCTGTTCCTCGCCGGTCTGCAGGCGGTGCCGCAGGACGTGTACGAGGCCGCCTCCCTCGACGGGGCCGGCTGGTGGCGGAGGCTGCGGCACATCACCCTGCCGTTGCTGATGCCGACCACGCTGATGGTGTCGGTGCTGCTGACCGTCTTCTACCTCCAGGTGTTCGACGAGCCGTACCTGCTCACGAACGGCGGCCCGCTGGGTTCCACCGAGTCGGTGGCGCTGTACACCTACCACCAGTTCGGCGTCGGCGAGTTCGGCATGTCCTCGGCCGCGTCCTTCGTGATGCTCCTGCTCGTGACGTTGGTGAGTATCGTCCAGTTCCGAATGCTGAGGCCCCGCGCATGACCACCATCGCCGCACCACGGAATGCCGCGATGACGGGCGAGCGGACGCATGTGCGCCGCCGGTCCGTCGCCCGTCCCCTGCTCTACGGCGCGCTCGTGCTGTGCGCGTTGCTCACGCTGCTGCCGTTCGTCTGGGTGCTCAGCGGCTCGCTGCGCGGCCTCGGCGAGATCCGCTCCGACCCCGGTGCCTGGCTTCCGCACCACGTCACCGTCGACAACTTCGTACGACTGTTCCGGACCGAGGGCTTCGGCCGGTTCCTGGTCAACAGCATCGTGGTCGCGGTCATCATCGTCGCCGGCAACATCGTGGCGGCGTCGGCGGCGGGTTACGCGCTCGCCAAGCTGGACTTCGCGGGCAAGCGGATCGCGTTCGGCGCGGTCATGGCGGCGCTGATGGTGCCGTTCACCACAGTGTTCGTCACCCAGTTCGTGATCACCGTCGACCTGGGGCTGGCGGACACCCTCACCGGTATCGCCCTGCCCGGTGCGGCGTTGCCGCTGTCCGTGTTCATCATGCGGCAGTACGCCCTGTCGGTCCCCGACGAACTGCTGGAAGCGGCCCGGATCGACGGGGCGGGTGAGTTCCGGGTCTTCTTCCGGATCTTCCTGCCACTGGCGGGACCCGCCGTCGCGACGGTCACGATCATGTCGTTCCTCTATTCGTGGAACAACTTCATCTGGCCGCTCGTCGTAGCCCAGAGCACCTCCACCTACACGCTGCCGGTGGGCCTCGCCGCCACCAGCCAGGCCGCCGCTCACGTCACCGACTACGGCCTGATGCTCGCCGGTGCGATCGTCGTGATGCTGCCGGTCCTCGTCCTCTTCCTGTTCCTGCAGCGCTACTTCGTGCAGGGCATCGCCGGAACGGGAATGCGGTGACCGCGGTGGACGTGACGGACGTGGTGGAAGCGCCCGCGGGTACGGTCATCGGCCGCCGCACCGGCCGGGTACGGCGCTTCCTCGGCATCCCGTTCGCCGAAGCGCCCGTCGGCACGCGGCGGTTCGCGGCGCCGGTGCCACGCCGCCGGTTCACGCAACCGTACGACGCGTCCCGGCACGGTGCCACCTCGCAGCGCGTGCCGCTGTCCGCCGCGACCACCGTTCCGGAGCCGTCGGTGCCGGGCGACGACGTACTGAACCTGAGTGTCGTCGCCCCCGCGGACGGTGTGTCATGCCCGGTACTGGTGTGGATCCACGGCGGCGGCTTCCTCGCGGGCAGCCCGGCCAGTCCGTGGTACGACGGCCGGGCCTTCGCCCGCGACGGAATCGTCACCGTGACGCCCGGCTACCGGCTCGGCGTCGACGGGTTCGCCCCGCTGGACGGCGTACCCACGAACCTCGGGCTGCGGGACCTGCTGCTCGCGCTCGACTGGGTGCGGGAGAACATCGCGGCTTTCGGCGGTGACCCGGGCCGGGTCACCCTCGCCGGCCAGTCGGCGGGAGGCGGGGCGGTGCTCGCACTGCTCTCCTCGCCCCTCGGCGGTGATCGTTTCCACCGCGCGGTCAGTGTGTCCGGCGGTTTCTTCGAGGTGGGCGCGGACGCCGCGCGCGACTTCGCCGGGCGGCTCGGTGACCGGCTCGGCGTGCCGCCGACGCGCGACGGCTTCGGCGGCCTCACGGTGGAAAGCGTTCAGCAGGGCGTCCGTCTGCTGCGGAGCGAACGTGGCGACGACGGCCCGCTCGTGCTCGGTCCGGTCGTCGGCGACGACGTCCTTCCGGTGCCCGTCGCCGAGGGACTGGCCGTGCGCGGGCACAACGTACCGCTGCTGCTCGGCGCGACGGGCGACGAGTTCGACGGCGGCGCCCCGGGCATCCGCAACGCCGCCGCCCGAGCGGCGGGCAGCCGTGTGACGGACACCCTGTTCCGCACCGCCTGTCCGCGCGCGGCGGCAGCGCGTCGCGACGCCACCGTCGGCACCTGGCTGTACTCCTTCGAATGGCCCTCGCCCGTACTCGGTGGCGCCGTGCACTGCGCCGACATCCCGTTCTTCTTCGACGTGCTCGACGCGCCGGGGACCGCCGAGGCCCTGGGAACTCGGCCGCCTTCGGACCTCGCCGCATCTATGCACGCCGATCTGGCCGCGTTCGTCCATGGCAGCTCGCCGGCCTGGGCGCGGGCGACCGGGAGGCTCGGCGATCCCGCTCGCGAATACGGCGGGCCCGGGGCGCCGCCGACGGCCGACACCACAGGTGTGTACGACCCGGTAGTGGCGGGGTCCGACACGGCCGGGGCGTGCTGATGTCCGGGATGAACCAGAGCGCCGTCCGGCGGGTCAACACCTCGGTGATCCTGCGCACGCTGGCGGTGTCGGCCGGGCCGATGACGCTGGCCGGGCTGTCCGAGCGGGTCGGTCTGTCCCGCCGCACCATCGAACTCATCCTGGACTCGCTCGTCGACGCGGGCTGGGTGAGCGAACTCGACCGGGTGCCGGTAAGCGGCTGCGCCGGGCGCCCCGCTCGCCGATACGAGCTGCGAGCCGAGCACGCGCTGCTGGCGGCCGTGCGCATCACCACCCTGGACGGGTCCGCGGTCGTCGCCGACGTGCGCGGCCGGATCGTCGGCCGGGCGCACCGGCGGCTGCATGACTACCAGGATCCGCAGGCCACGCTCGACGACGCGGCGGCGCTGGTGCTGGAGGCCCTCGCCGACGCGGGCGGGACGGCGGACCGGCTGCGGGCCGGCGCGATCGCCGGCGGTGGCGCGATCGACGACGACGGCGTCGTACGGCGCCTGGTGCACACGACGCAGTGGGAAGGCGTGCGCCTGCCCAAGGAACTCGGGCGGCGCATCGGCATGCCGTGGTTCGCGGACAACGACACCAATCTGGGTGCGCTCGGCGAGCGTTGGCGGGGTGCGGCCGGTGACCACGACAACGTCGTATGGGCGATGCTCGGCAACCGGACCGGTCTCGGCATCCTCATACGCGGTGACGTCCACCGTGGTCTCGAAGGCGCCGCGGGCGAGATCGCCGAGGCGGTGTCGCTGCCGGCCGGCTCGGTCGAGGACCGCCCCGTGGCGTGGCTGACCTCACCGGACCCGTTCCGTCGGCGTGTCGCGCAAGGCCGCTTCGCCGCGGCCCGGGCCGGCGACACAGCGGCGCTCGCGGAGGTCGACGAGTTCGTGGAGAACATCGCGTCGATCCTCACCACCCTGTCGTGGACCGTCGCGCCGTCGCTCATCGTGCTCGGCGGCGGGCTGGAGGACGCGGCCGATGTGCTGCTGCCCCGGGTGCGCGAGGCGATGCGCGGCGCCCGTACCCCCGCCGTCGAGCTGCGCGTCACCGTACTGGGCTCCGACGGCCCGCTCATCGGCGCCGTCAAGTTCGTGCTCGACCACATGGACACCGAGTTGTTCGGCCCACCCGTCCCGAGCGCGTGATCGCGCGTCCCGCCCCGCTCTCCCCTCACACCCAGTTCCACAAGACAGGAGCCCGACCATGACCGGCACCAGCAGGACCGGCGTTCTCATCGTGGGCAGCGGCATCATGGGATCCGTCGTGGCCCGGCTGCTGCGCGACACCGATCCGACGCTGGACATCACCATGGTCGACGGCGGCCTGCCCATCGGCTCGGCCCCCGGCCTGCACCTGCACGACCTCGACGACCCGGCCCTGTGGTCGCGCTACAACGAACGGGTCGCCACCGGCATCCAGGGCCTGTACACGGGCGCCGAAGTGGTGCGCGACGTCGCGGACAGCATCACCGGCCTGGCACCCGGCATGTTCCACGCGCTCGCCTTCGGCGAGGACGCCGAGGCGATGCCGGCTGCCGCGCTCGCGTGGAACGCGGGCGGCATGGGCGTGCACTGGACCGCCGCGACCCCCTGGCCCGCCGGGGACGAGGTGTTCGACTTCGGTGACCCGGACCGCTGGGCGACGGATCTGGAGACCGCGCGCCGCCTGCTCGCGGTCACGCCCGCCGCCATCGGCCCGACTCCGGTCGGGCAGCGGGTACTTGAGGTGCTGCGTCGGTGCTACGAGGGCGTCGGACCGGACGACCGGCGGCCGCAGCCGATGCCGATGGCGGTCACCGCGACACCGGCGGGCCCCATGCCGCGCACGGCTCCGGGCACGGTCTTCCCCCCGATCGCGGCGGGCGGGGACCCGGCTTTCACGCTCCTGACCGGCACCCTCGCCACGGCCCTCGTCACCGAGGGCGGCCGGGTGGCCGGCGCCCGGCTGCGTCGGGTGGCCGACGGCACCGAGTCCGAACTCCCGGCGCAGGCCGTGGTGGTGTGCGCCGACAGCCTGCGCACCCCACAACTGCTGTTCGCGTCCGGCATACGGCCCCCGGCACTGGGACGTCACCTCAACGAGCACGCGTTCATCAGCGCCCGCGTGCTGCTCGACCTCGACCGGTTCGGCATCGGCGTCGACGCCCTGCCCCTGCCGCTCCCAGGCGAGTTCGCCACGGACTCGCTCTGGCTGCCGCAGAACGGCCCGGCGCAGCCGTTCCACGGTCAGATCATGAACCGCACGTACGTGGACGAGGCCGGCCGCCCCCTGGCGCACTCGGTGGGCTTGTCGCTGTACGCCCCCGTCGAGTCCCGTCCCGAGAACCGGCTCGTCTTCTCGGAGTCGGACACCGACCTGGCCGGGATGCCACGTTTCACCGTCGAGTTCGGCTACTCCGCCGCCGACCGCGCACTGATCGGCCGGGCACTGGACCAAGTCCGGACGCTGGCGGGGGAGTTCGGCACGTTCGATCCCGATACCGAACTGGCCCTGCTGCCGCCCGGCTCGTCGTTGCACCAGACCGGCACCGTCCGGGCGGGCCGCGCCGACGACGGCACCAGCGTGTGCAACCCCGACGGCCGGGTGTGGGGCTTCGACAACCTGTACCTCGCGGGCAACGGCGTGATCCCCACTGCCATGGCCGCCAACGTCACGCTGGCCGGCGCGGTGACGGCCGTAAGAGCCGCGCGCGCCGTCGCCGAACGCATCACCGCGCCCGCCGCCCACTGAGAGGAAACCGAAAGCCGTGATCCGCATCCCGAAGGAATACCGCGTGGCGCTGCCCGCGTGGATCGACGACGAACTCGCCGACGTGCCCGCCGCCGTCCCGTGCCGCGAGGACCGGATGCGCCTCGCGCACCGCCTCGCCGACCGTAACTGGCGCGAGGGCAACGGCGGTCCGTTCGCGGCGCTCGTCACCGAGCAGGACACCGGCCGGATCATCTCGGTCGGCGTGAACGTCGTCCTCGCCTCCGGCGTCTCCAGTGCGCACGCCGAGGTCGTCGCGCTGGGCCTGGCCCAGAGGGCGACCGGCGGCTGGGACCTCGGCGGCGAGGGCCTGCCCGCGCACGAGCTGGTCGTCAACTGGCGTCCGTGCGTGCAGTGTTACGGCGCGACGATGTGGTCCGGGGTGCGGGGGCTCGTGGTCGCGGGTGAGGGGCCGGAGCTGGAAGAGATCACGACCTTCGACGAGGGCCCGCTCGGCGCGGACTGGGCCGAGCAGTTCGAGGCACGCGGTATCAAGGTCACGCGGGACGTGCTGCGGGACGAGGCGCTCTCCGTGTTCCGCGGCTACCGGGACGCCGTCGACGCCGACGGGATCACCGTCTACAACGCCCGCGGAGGCGCCGCATGACACCACTGAACACGCCGACACCGCCGGCCCCGCGTTTCGCGACCGACCTCATCACCTTCTACCACCCGGACTTCTGGGAACTGGACTCCGCCAACGCCCTGCGCGACTGGGCCTTCGCCGCCCCCGACACCTTCTGGCTGCGCGTGATGGACGCATCGGCGGAGGCCGGGATCACCGGCCTGGAGCTGACCTTCGCACCCGGCGACATCGACTCGGCTCTGCGCGCCTTCGGCAGCGCGGCCTCCTTCCGCCGCGAACTGGCGGCCCGCGGCCTGTCCGTGGTGAGCGCATTCGTCGCCGGCAGCGACGCCCCCGACTGGCGGCAGGACGGCGACCTGCCCGCGATCGTCGCCGACGCCGAGCGGCGCGCCGCCTTCCTCGCCGAGGCGGGAGCGGAACTGCTCGTCACCGGACTGCCGATGCGGACGACGTTCGGGACGCGTCCGCCCTTCTTCGCCGACGCCGCGTACATGATGCGGATGGCCGACATCGCCCACATGGTCGGCGAGGCCGTCTCCCGGTACGGCGTGAAGCTCGCCTTCCACACCGAGTCCAACAGCACCCTCTGGTACGAGAGGGACATCGACCTGTTCATGGCCCTGACCGATCCGCGCTATGTGTGGCTGTGCCCCGACTCCTGCCACATCGCGCTCGGCGGGGGCGACCCGGTCGCGGTCGCGCGCCGTCACTCCCCGCGCATCGCGCTCGCGCACTGGAAGGACGCCGTCAGACCGATCGACGTCGAACTCACCATCGACGAAACGGTCTTCGCCCAGCAACAGCCCTACATGACCGAGCTGGGCACCGGCATCGTGGACTGGCGGGGGTGGGCCGACGCGATGTCCGGCACGCCCGGCGCCGGCATCGTACTCGTCGAGCTGGACGAGGCGGCTGACCCCGTCGCCGCGCTGCGGGCGGGAAGAGCCGTCGTGGAGGTGGCCCGCGCGGGGGAGGCGGCGGGCGATCGCGCCGCGCACGTCGAAAGGCAGGGCCGGGCATGACGGCTCCCCCTGGCGCTCCCCGCACGCGGCCTCCACCGACAGCACGCACACCCGGTCCGCACCCACCACGGCAACCGGCCGGGCGCGGCGCCCCCCCCGCGACTGCGGGCCTCCCACGCCGCGCTATCGAACAAATAATTGAACACGCGAGCGCAAAGGCCGACGTTCCTGCCCCCCCGGCCTCGCCGGCCTTCGCCGAAGCCGCGCCGGCTACCAGCTCACCGGCAACGACCGTACCCCGTGGACCGTGCTCATCGTCAGCGCGAAGCTCTCCGGCGCTCCGGTCAGCCGCAGACCCGGCAGGCGGTCGAAGAGGGCGGGCAGGCCGACCTGGAGTTCCGCGCGGGCGAGGGACTGGCCGATGCACTGGTGCAGCCCGTGGCCGAACGCCAGATGGCCGGTGGTGTCGCGGCGGACGTCCAGGGTGTCGGGGGCGGCGAAGACAGACGAGTCGCGGTTGGCGGCCTGGACCGCCACGACCACGCCCTCGCCCGCGCGGATGCGGACGCCCGCGACCTCCACGTCCTCGGTGGCGATCCGCCGCAGCCCCGAGTGCGCCACGGTCAGATGACGCAGCAGTTCCTCGACGGCTCCGGGCCACAGACCGGGCTCCGCGCACAGGGCGGCCAGTTGTTCCGGGTGGCGCAGCAGGGCCACGACCGCCAATGGAAACATGTTCGCGGTCGTCTCGTGACCGGCCACCAGCAACAGCGAGGCGATGCCGACGGCCTCGGGCTCACTCACCTCGCCGGTCGCCACCCGGTCCCGCGCGAGACGTGAGAGGAGATCGTCGGCGGGCTCCCGGGCGCGCCGGGCGAGCAGCTCACCCAGGTACGTGTGGAGGGCCTTGCGGGCGGCCATCATCTCCTTCGGCCCCGACGAGAGACTGCTGAACGCGTTCGCCTGCCGCTGGAAGAAGTCGTGGTCCTCGTACGGCACGCCGAGCAGCTCGCAGACGGCGAGCGAGGGCAGGGGCAGGGCGTACGCCTCCACCAGGTCGGCGGTCGCGGCGCCCTCCCCCGTCATGGCGTCGAGCAGTTCGCCGCAGATCCGGGCGATCGCCGGCCTCAGCTGTTCGATGCGGCGGAAGGTGAAATCGGGGATCAGGACGCGGCGCAGGCGGGTGTGCTCGGGTGGGTCCATCATGAAGAACTGGCCCGGTGCGCGGGGCGGCGACTGCGGGCGGAAGCCGGGGAAGCCCTCGCGGGTCGCGTCGGCGCTGAAACGGGGGTCGGCGAGGACCGCGCGGGCGTCCTCGTGCCGGGTGATCAGCCACGGGCTGTTGTCACCCCAGATCGTCACCCGCCGGATCGGCTCGGTACGCCACTTGGCGTACTCCGGGGACGGGTCGAGCAGCGGGCGGAGGGTGGGCAGGGGAGGGTGGTCGGTCATGCGCGCGACTCCTCTTGCGTCAGGCCCGCGAGGCCCAGCAGCAAAGACTTGATCTCGGTGGCGGCGTACGCCTTCCGGGCCGGCTCGCTCGTCGAGCAGAGCAGGACGGGACCGTCGTCGGGGTCGGCGGGAAGGCGGCCGTGGCTGCCGCGGACGCCGGCGGGGTTCAGCGGCACCGTGCTGATGCGGTAGCGGAATCCCAGCTTCTTGCGGGCGACCTGGCCGATGGCGCGCAGCTTCACTGCGGGGACCGAGTCGTCGTACAGCAACTCGGCGGGGTCGTAGCCGGGCTTGCGGTGGATCTCGACCTGGCGGGCGAAGTCGGGAGCGCGTTCGTCGTCGAGCCAGTAGTAGTACGTGAACCAGGCGTCGGGGTCGGCGACGGCGACGAGTTCGCCGGAGCGTTCGTGGTCCAGGCCGTGCGCGGCCTTGCCCTCGGCGTCCAACACCTCATCCACGCCGTCGAGTTCGGCCAGGAGCTTGGCGACCTCCGCCGTGTCGGCCGGATCCCTTACGTACACGTGGGCCACTTGGTGGTCGGCGACGGCGAAGGCCCGTGAGGTCCAGGGGTCGAGGTACTCCATGGTGTCCTGGACGTGCACCTGGAGCAGTCCGGCCCGGCGCAGGGCACGGTTGATGTCCACGGGACGGGACACGGGCGTGATGCCGTACTCGCTGAGGGCGACCACCGTGGCGCCCTCGCTCAGGAAGTGGTCGAGTAAAGGGCGCAGCGCGTCGTTGAGTTGGCGGGCGGCGCGGATCGTGGCGGGTGAGTCCGGGCCGGAGCGCTGCGGCTCGTAGTCGAGTTGGGGGAGGTAGACGAGGGTGAGGTCCGGGTCGTGCTCGTCGAAGACCTGGCGGGCGGCGCCCAGGATCCACTGGGTGGAGGGCATGCCGGCGTTGGGGCCCCAGTAGGTGAACAGGGGGAACGGCCCCAGGCGGTCGGTGAGTTCGTCGTGCAGGGTCGGCGGCCAGGTGTAGCAGTCGGGTTCCTTGCGGCCGTCGGAGTAGTAGACCGGGCGCGGGGTCACCGTGAGGTCGACGTCCGCGCCCATCGCGTACCACCAGCAGATGTTGGCGACCTTGTACTCGGGATCGGTCCTGCGGGCGGTCTCCCAGATCTTCTCGCCGCCGACGAGCGCGTTGTGCTGGCGCCACAGCAGCACCTCGCCGAGGTCCCGGAAGTACCAGCCGTTGCCGACCGCGCCGTGCCCGGCGGGCGGTTCGCCGGTGAGGAACGTGGACTGGACCGTGCAGGTCACGGCGGGCAGGACGGGGTCGAGCCGGGCCTGGAAGCCGCGCTCGCCGAGGGCGGCCACGGCGGGCATGTGCGCCAGCAGCTTCGGGGTGAGTCCGACGATGTCGAGAACGACGAGCCGGTGGGGTCGGTTGTTCATCGCCGGTGCTCCTCGATACTGGGCCCAAGGCTCATCGCTGGTTCTCCTTGAGAGTGGGCCGGGAGGCCGGTCAGGGGCTTCCCGGTGGGGCGGTGTCGCGGGCTCATCGCTGATCGTCCCTGAGGCCGAGGCCGGTCAACCGGTCGCGGGCCCAGGCGAGTTCGGCGGCGATGCCGCCGGGCAGGTCGGTGGGCGGTTCGGGCAGGACGGACCAGGTGTAGGTCTCGACCTCGATGTGGTCGCAGTCGGCGGAGGGCCCGCCGACCAGTCCGGCGAGGACCTGGCCCAACTGGTCGGCGGTGGTGCGCAGCGGCGGTTCGGGGTCGGCGTGCAGCGGGGCGTGGAAGTGGACGCGCCAGGGGCCGATGTCCGTGGGCAGGCCCCCGTCCAGCGCGTCCGGCAGATCGTCGACGCCCCGCACCTCCGGATCCCCCTGCTCGGCCGCCGTGTGCTTCTCCCGGTCCGGCCACCGGGCCGCCGTGCGCGTCTGGTGCAGGAAGCGTGGTTCCGCGAGGCGCCGCAGGGCCGCGCGGGCGGTGGGGTCGGCCGGGGCGGCGGCCTCGACCGCGCAGGACGCCTGGAGCTTGACGACCGGTAGGCCGGCCTCGGCCAGGCGGCGCAGGGCCGAGCCGGGTTCCTCGAACTGCACGGCGAGGTGGCAGGCGTCGAGGCAGACGCCGAGCAGTTCGGGGTCGAGGCCGCGCAGTTCCCGTACGGCCTGGACGGTGGTCTCCACGACGCAGCCGGGCTCCGGTTCGAAGCCGACGCGGACGCGGCGGCCGGTGTCCGACTCGATCGTGGTGAGCCCGGCGGCGAGCCGGTCCAGAGCGCGGCGGGCGGTGTCGGCGCGGTCCGGCGGCCAGGGCGTGCGCCAGGCCAGCGGCAGGGTGGAGACGCTGCCGCGTTCCGCGTCGTCGGGAAGGAGCGCGGCGAGGACACGGGCGCAGTCGAGGGTGTGGCCCAGACGGGCCTCGTCCGCCCAGTCGGGGAGGTAGACGTCCTTCTTGACCACTTCGCGGTGGAACCCGGCGTAGGGGAAGGCGTTGAGGGTGACGGTCTCCAGGCCCCGGGCGTGGAGTTCGTCCTTGAGGCGCTGCAAGTCGCCTGGTTCGGAGGTCAGCCGGGTGACGACGTCACGGGCGAGCCAGAGTCCGATGCCCAGCCGGTCGACGCCCAGCCGCTCCCGCACCGGTTCGGCGTGGTCGGCGAGTTGCGCGAGGACGCCGTCGAGGTCCTCCGCCTGATGGACGTTGCTGCAGTAGCCGAGGTGGACGGCGGTGCCGTCCGGGTGCCGTAAGCGCATGGGTGGATCCCTCACTCCCCGCCGCGCCGGACGGAGTTGCCCTGGTAACTCGACTCCTCGTCCGGCTTGGGCTCGTCGAGGTCCAGCCGTCCGCTCTGGCCGTAGAAGGCGACCGGGTTGCGCCACAGCACCCGGTCGACCGTGCCGTCGTCGAACCCGGCGGCGAGCATGGCGTCTGCGGTCTTCCGGGTCTTGAGCGGATCCGAACGGCCCCAGTCGGCGGCCGAGTTGATGAGGACTCGCTCGGTGCCGTGTTCCTGGAGGATGCTCACCATGCGGTCCTCGCTCATCTTGGTCCTGGGGTAGATCGAGAATCCCGCCCAGCAGCCGCTGTCGAGGACCATGCCGACGGTCAGCTCGTTGAGGTGGTCGAGGACGACGAGTTCGGGGGCGATGCCCGACTCCCGTACGACGTCCAGCGTCCGACGTGTCCCGGTGGCCTTGTCGCGGTGCGGGGTGTGCACGAGGGCGGGCAGTTCGTGCTCGATCGCGAACTGGAGCTGGAGCGCGAGAACCTCGTCCTCCTCCGGCGTCATGGAGTCGTAGCCGATCTCGCCGACCGCGACCACCCGGTCCTTGGCGAGGTAGCGGGGCAGTTCGTCCAGGACGGGTCGGCAGCGCGGGTCGTTGGCCTCCTTGGGGTTGAGGGCGATCGTGCAGAAGTGCTGGATGCCGAACTGGGCGGCCCGGTAGGGCTCCCAGCCGAGCAGCGCGTCGAAGTAGTCGTAGAAGCTCTCGGGCGAGGTGCGGGGCTGGCCCAGCCAGAACGCCGGCTCGACGACGGCGCGCACGCCGGCGGCGTGCATCGCCTCGTAGTCGTCGGTGGTGCGGGAGGTCATGTGGATGTGGGGGTCGAAGATGCGCACGGGCAGGCCTTTTCCTCGGGAGGTCCGGTCAACCGCGCCGACTGTGGCGGGGCGGTGACGAGGTGGGGAGGCGGCCGGACGGACACGGTGACCATGCGGAAGCCGTGGCCGCGCGGAGCGGTGGCTGCGGCCAGGCAGTACCTACGGAAGGCCGTGGCCAGGGGGAGGCAGTGGTTCGGAGGGAGGCAATGGCTAGGGGGAGGCCGCCCGGTGGAGGGCCTCCAGAGCGCGCTGGGCGGCCTCACGGCGTTCGGACGCGGCGGCCCGCGTCTCGGTGGTGAGTCCGTCGGTGAGCTGATCGGCGGCGGGGAAGGCTCGGACGACGGGCCAGATGTCCGCTGGCACGTCGCGCCCGGCGGCGACCCGCTCGCGTGCGAAGTCGGCCAGCATCCGGGCGAGTTCGGCGTCGGCCCGGGCGGGAAGCCCGTCGATCCGGGCCAGCGGGATCTCGTAGAACACGCACTTCAGCACGGCCTGCCGGTACTCGGCGTCCGGTAGCCGGGCCGCGCCGTACGGGCCGAGGGCGGCCTCGATGATGCCGTTGTCGTTGCCCCGCAGTGCTTCACGGACGAGCGGCAGGGCGAGGTCGCCGAGGGGTTCCCGGGCCGTGTCGCCGCCGTTCGGGGCGACGAGCAGCGGCAGGGTCCGCAGGACCGCCCGCTGTTCGGCCGGGTCGCCGTGGCGGTGCAGGCCCGTCAGTTCGTCGGCGAGCGGCTGTCCGCCCAGCGGCAGCGCGGTGAGCAGGACGGCGCGTGCGGCCTCGTCGACGGTCCAGTGCGCGTCCAGCCGGGCACGCCCGCAGCGTCGTCGGGCGGCGGGGAACAGTGTGCGTACGGCAGCGGGGCGTTCGGCGACACGGGCCACGGCCTCGTCGAGCCAGGTGCGTGCGGCCGGGTCCAGCGGGTGGTGGGCGAGGAGGGTTCGGGGGTCGGAGAGTTCAGCCGTCTCGGAGAGCGGCATTCCAGTGGAGACCATGACGGAACAACCTCCTGTGGGGTGGAGGACGTTGGGTGCGGGACATGGCGAGGGAACGACGTGACGGGGTCGGATGAGGTCGTTGGGCAGGGTCGGGTCAGGCCGTCGCCGCACGCAGGAAGTCGAGCGAGCGGCGGGCCACTTCGGGGGCGTCGAGGGCACCGCCCTGGATCTCCACGGAGACCAGTCCGCGGTGGCCGAGGTCCTGGAGGGCGGCAAGCACGGGTGGGAAGTCGATCTCGCCGGTACCGAGTTCGAGATGCCGGTGGACACCCCGCCGCATGTCCTCGATCTGCACGTTCAGCAGACGCGGAGCGGCGAGGCGGACGCACTCCAGCACGGTCCGGTCCTCGACACAGTGCGCGTGTCCCACGTCGAGGGTGATTCCGAACAGTTCGTGCCCGCCGACCAGGTCGGCGAGTTCGAGGCACCGTTCCACGGTGTCGACGAACATGTACGGCTCGGGTTCGAAGGCCAGCGAGACGCCGTACCCCTCCGCCGTCTCCAGGACGCTCGCGACGCCGGCCGCGAGCCGTTTCCACGCGTCCCGCTCCGGCAGCCCGCCCTCCGGCGCGGGGCCGCTGCACAGGTGGACGGTGGGTGAGCCGAGGTCGGCGGCGATGCGTACGGCCCGCCGCAGCAGGTCGATCCTGCGCTCGGCCCCGTCCGCCATGAGGGTCGGGTGGTGCTTGCCCCAGGGGTCGAGGAGGTAGGGTGCGCCGGTCTCCACGGTGACGTCCAGTCCGAGCCGGGCCAGGTCCCGGGCGATCGCGGCCACCCGCCGGGGCAGATCGTCCGCGTACGGGTCGAGGTGGCCGTGGTCGAGGGTGAGGGCGACGCCGTCGTAGCCGAGGTCGGCGAGGACCGCGAGGACGTCACCCAGCCGGTGGTTGGTGAAGCCGTTGGTGCCGTAGCCGAATCTGAGGAGTGTGGGGGGCGGGGTCATTCCGGCTTTCCTCCTGCGGAGGTTCGTGCTGTTCAGGTGGGGGATATGCGTCGGGCTATCCGCCGCGCGAGGGGGTGGACGACGCCGAGGGCCGCCGCCGCTGCCGTGGCTCCGCTCCGTGCGGTCAACGCCGCCTGCAGAGGCATCAGCCCGAGGATCCCGGCCCCGACGGCCCGCCGTACGTTCTCGCCCGACGGTTCCCGTACGGCACGGGCCTGAGCCGTTCCGTAGCTGCCGAGGTAGGCGAGGGCGCCCGCTGTCACCACGACGGCCCGGGCGGTGGCGGTGGCGCCGGTGCGCCCCTGAAGTCGCCCGGCACGCCAGGCGACGGCCGTGCGGGCGGCCGGGAGTGCCGTGGCGAGGGCGGTGGCCGTGGCGGCGGCGAGGGCCGCGGCCGGCAGCCGGGCGGGAGCGCCCGAGATCTCGTGACGGCTGAGGGCGGTCAGGGCGTATGCGTGGGCGCCGACCAGCGCGGCGGGGACGGCGCCGCGCAGTAGGGCGGCACCGGTCGCGGTCGTGGGGTGTGGTCCGCGCCCGGCGGCCAACGCACCCGCGAGGACGTCGAGGGCCCGCGCGGAGGCCATGGCGGCCGGGCCGGCCGGGGTGGACTTGAGCTTCAGGTCGTACGCCCAGACGGCGGCGGCCAGCGGAAGCGTTTGCATGAGGCTCCGGCGGCCCCCCGCGGCGGCGGCGAGCGCGAGGCCTCCTGCGGTCAGGGTGCCCGCGACGGCGAGGGCGGTGCGGCGCGGGACCCGGCCGGACGGGACGGGGCGCTCGGGGCGCTCGACCGCGTCGACCGTGGCGTCGGTGTAGTCGTTGAGGGCCATGCCGGCCCAGTAGAGGCAGACGGACGACCCCATCACGCCGACCGTCCGCACGCCCAGTGGGTGCCCTGCGGCGGCGGCGCCCGCGAGTACATCGCCCGGGACACTCAACGCGGCCGGAGCGCGGACGAGTTGCGCCAGGTCGGCGAGGCTCACGAGAGACCGCGAGCCCGAGCCCGGTAACGCTCTCCGATCTTTCATAGCGGCAACTTACCCAAGGAACTTGAACATTCACATAGAGGAGGTGTGAAGATCTTAGTTGATTCGTGATGTCATCCGGGATGTTGCTCGGCGCGTCGGCGAACTCAGGGTTCCTGCGAGCGAGTACGGGGCGGACGCCCATGGGGGACCGCACCCGGTGCGGGACCTACCGTGGACGGAGGAATCCCAGACCGGATGTCTGGCCGCGAACCAGCGGGTGTTCGACCGTGGCGCGGCGGGTGGTCGGCGAACACGTCTGGGGCTTCGCCGACTTCCGGACCCGCAACGGCATCCATCGTGCCGATGGCAACAGAAAGGGCGTCTTCACCCGGGAGCGTCGGCCGAAGGCGGCAGCTCGCGCCGTGCGGAGAGGTGGCGCGAGTCCGGTGGGCGCAAGCCGGCCGCTGAGTGCTGAGCCATCCCCTCAAGCGTCGGCGGAGGCACCTTGGTAGCGCTGGAGGAACTGCTCCACGAACGCGAGGGCCTCCGCGTGCCGGGTCGTCATGCTCATCGTGTTCTCCATCATGAGGATCCGGCCGAGGGCGTCCGTCAGCATGAGCAGGACGGCCGGGGACACCTCGGGGGCAGTTGGACACGCGTCTGTGTGAGGCGTCGGGTGAGCGCCTCCAACTGTGCCTCGCGGTAGCGCTCGGCGAAGACGGCGAGTTCGGCGCGGATCGTCTTGCGGTGATTGGCCAGAGCGGCGAACTCCGTGGTCAGTGCGTTGTCCGGGTGGCTGGCGATCCGCCACAGGGTGCGCAGCGGCTGCGGGCCGTCCAGCAGATGGATCACCCGCTCCATCTCCTCCTCGCCGCGCCGTTGCAGTACGGCGAGGAACAGATCGTCGAGCGTGCGGAAGTAGTGCAGCACCAGCGCCGGCGCCACCTCGGCCTCACGCGCCACCCGGCGGACGCCCACGGAGGCGTAGCCCTCTTCGAGCATCAGCCGCTCGGTGACGTCGAGCAGTACCTGGCGCGTCTTGGAGTTCTCGGTGCCCATACGACGAGGTGCGGCCATGCCGCTCATGGTCCTTGACCGCACCGGACAGCGCTGCTGAACGGTTGTTCAGCGCTCGTGTTGAACGCTCGTTCAGCATGAACGGGAGGCCAGTTGGATGGCTCGCTGTACGGGCACCCGCACCCTGCGCGTCGAGGACCCTCGGCTGTTGACCGGCACCGGCACCTACGTCGACGACGTCGTACGATCTGGCATGCTGCACGCCTGCTTCGTGCGCAGCCCCGTCGCGAGGGCACGCATCGCCGGAGCCGACGTGTCGGAGGCACTCCAACTGGACGTCGTGCACGCCGTGTTCCTCGCCGAAGACCTCAACCCCGGCGTGCGCAAGCAGTGGTACACGCTGAACGGGCGCGACGACCCGAACAACACCCCGCCCGCCGCTCGCCGAGGGCGAGGTGCGTTTCGTCGGAGATCCGGTGGCGATGGTCGTCGCGGTCGACCGCTACACCGCCGAGGACGCGGCCGAACTCGTCGTCGACTACGACCAACTGCCGCCCGTCGTCGACTACGCCACCGCGCTTGAGCCCACCGAGTCGATCCACGCGAGCCATCCCGGCAACCTGGTGGGCGAGCTCGCCGGACGCCCGATGGCGGACCTGGCACCCGTCTTCGAGCGCGCCCCGCATGTGGTGAGCGTGACCGTCCACCAGCAGTCCTACGGCCCCGTGCCGATGGAGACCCGCGGCATCGTCGCCGAATGGTCCGCACCTGCTGGGGAGATGACGATCTGGGCGGCGACACAGTCCCCGCACGAGGTCCGCTCCTTCTGCGCCCGGCTGCTCGGCGTCGACGAGCACCGGGTGCGGGTCGTGATGCGGGACACCGGCGGCGGGTTCGGGCAGAAGATGCTGCCGCAGCGCGAGGACATGTGCGTCATGCTCGCGGCCGTCAAACTGCCCGCCGCACTCAAGTGGATCGAGGACCGGCAAGAACACCTCCTCGCGGCCGGGCAGGCACGCCACGAGAGAGTGCTTGGTCAAGGCGAGCGGGCCCCTGCTCCTCGTAGCAGCGTGGAGAGCCCTCAGCCTGCTTTTCCCGCAAGAACCCTGCCGAGCGGGGTACTGCATGGGACGACTCGGTCGGAAGGGTCCGCTACTCCGTTCCGCACGAACTGATCGACAACCGGGTCTGGGCCCGGTTCCACGGCGACGAGCTCATCGTCACCGCGGTCGGCGAGGACGGCTCGGCCCGCGAGGCCGCCGGCCCCCGCGCGGCCGGACGGGCACCCCGGTCCTGGACGACATCCACTACCCGCCGCGGGGCGCAGGGCGCTGTCGGCTGCCGCCTCCAGCGACGCTGCTGGCGATTCCGGAAAACGGCTCCGTCCGCAGTTCCGCCGAACGCGCCGGACACCGGTGTGACCGGATGTGAGGTGGAGCCGGTGCACGGAGGGAGCGGACCCGATGGCGGCGGGGCGCGCGGGGTCAGCCGTCGATCGTCTGCACCGGGTCGTCGTTGAGACTGGCGGCCAGCCACTGTTCCACCGCCGTGATGTGGACGGTCGCGGCGGAGACGGCGAGCAGGGCGTCGCGTGATTGCAGCGCGCTGAGGATCTGCTCGTGGTCCTGGTGGGCGTTGTTCAGGGCGTGACTGGTCTGGCTGCCGCGGACGATGCGGACACGCTGGGTACGGGTGGAGAGCACCTGCAGCAGCATCGACAGCACGGGATTGCCGACCGCTTCGACGATCCTGAGGTGGAAGGCGATGTCGTGGGCGACGAACTCCTCCACGGTGGCGACGGTCCGGGACCGCTTGAGGATGTTGCGCAGTTCGTCGAGGTCCTCCGGTTTCAGCAGCGCGGCGGCCAGCCCTGTCGCCTGCGGTTCGAGCAGTCGTCGGACCTGGAGTAGCTGCAGAGCCGTGTGGCCCTGGGAGACGTCGGCGGCGAAGGAGAGGCTTTCCAGCAGGAGATGGGGTTCGAGGCTGGAGACGTATGTGCCGTCGCCCTGTCGGGTGATCAGGATGCGCATCGCGGTCAGCGCCCGGACCGCCTCGCGCAGGGAATTCCGGGACAGGCCGAGCTGTCCGGCGAGGATCTCCTCCTTGGGCAGCCGGGAGCCGGGCTCGAGTTCGCCGGCGACGATCATCGCCTTGATCTTGTCGATCGCCTCGTCCGTCAGTGCCACGGGCGTGCCTCTCTGAGTGGGGGGAGGGCCGGGTGGCGGACCGGCCGGGCTGAGCCGCCACCCGGCACGTGGTTATTCCTGCTTCTCGCCCGAGGCGAAGCGGGAGATGATCAGGGCGACGATGATGATGGCCCCGTTGAGGAACTGGTTCCACAGCGGAGGCACGCCGGCCAGTGTCATGACGTTCACGACCAGCTGGAGGGTCAGCACACCGGTGAGCGCGCCGAACACGGAGCCCTTGCCGCCGTTCAGGCTGACCCCGCCGATGACGGTCGCGGCGAAGACCTGGAAGATCCAGCCGCTGCCCTGGGTGGCGGAGATGGAACCGTAGTGGCCGCTGTAGAGGATGCCGGCGAACGCGGCGAGGACGCTGCCCAGGATGAGCACGATCCACACGATGCGGTCGACGCGGATGCCGGCGGTGCGAGCCGCCTCCGCGTTGCCGCCGATCGCGTACAGCGCCCGGCCGTGCCGCATCCAGGCCAGCGCACTGCCGGCGATCGCGAAGAGCAGCGCGCACACCCAGATCGCGGCGGGAACGCCCAGCCAGGACGCCCTGCCGAGATAGGTGAAGGAGGAGGGGAGCTCGACGATGGACTGGCCCTGGGAGAGGGCGACTTGCAGACCGCGGAGCATCGTCAGGGCGCCGAGGGTGACGATGAAGCCGTTGAGGCGCAGCTTGAGGATGAGGAAGCCGTTGACGGCGCCGATCACCGCGCCGATCAGCAGACAGAGCGGGACCGCCGTCCACTCGGGGAGCAGGCCGAGCCCGTTGAACCGGCCGCCGCTGGTCGGCAGGACGAGCCACACGGCGATGACCGGGGCCACACCGATCGTGGACTCCAGCGACAGGTCCATCCGTCCGGCGATCAGGATGAAGGTCGTGGCGAGTACCAGCAGGCTCAGCTCTGTGGACTGCTGGGCCACACCGATCAGGTTGTCGGCGGTGAGGAAGGCCGGCGAGACGATGAACCCGATCAGGCCCAGGACGAGGATCGCCGGGACCAGGGACAGTTCACGGAAGCGCCCGAGGTCGACCCGGCGGCGCGTGGCGTCCGCGGCGGCCGGCTCGGCCGCGCTCACTGCGGGCTCGGTGAGATCTGTGGTGGCGGACATGACTACCTTCCGTGCTCGTCCGCCCCGGATGAGGCGGTTGCGGGGGATGCGGTGGCGGGGGCCGGGGCACCGGCGACGCCCTCGATGGCCGCGACGAGGTGTTCGTCCTTCCAGCCGCGGGGGAACTCGGCGACCACCCGGCCGTGGAACATGACGACGACCCGGTCACAGACCCTCAGGTCGTCGAGTTCGTCGGAGACGATCAACGCGGCCTTGCCGCCATCCGCGATCTGGCGGATGCGGCCGAGGAGGAACTCCTTGGACTTGACGTCCACGCCGTTGGTGGGACGGATCGCCACCAGTACGTGAGGGTCGGTGGCCAGGGCCCGGGCGACGACGACCTTCTGCTGGTTGCCGCCGGAGAGCGCGGAGACGGGGGTGGCGGCTCCCGGGGTCTTGATGTCGAGGTCCCGGATCATGCGCCCGGCGAACGCCCTGGTACGGGCGGGCAGCACCGTGCCGAACGGGCCGAGCTGGTCGGTGACGGTCAGCGTCGCGTTCTCCGCCACGCTGCGGTTGTTCACCAGCCCTTGGAGGTGGCGGTCCTCGGGGACCAGCCCGACCCCGGCGGTGAGCGCGGACGGCACACTGCCGGCGCGCACGCTCCTGCCGCCGACCGTGATCCGGCCGTCCTTGGCGCGGTGCAGACCGGCGATCGCCTCACCCACCTGCACATTGCCGCTGGCGGTGGCGCCGGCCAGCCCGACGACCTCGCCGGTACGGACCGAGAGGGACATGTCCTCGCAGACGCCGGGCAGTGTGAGGCCGTCGATCGTCAGCAGTTCCTCGGCGTCCGACCGTGCGGCCGGGGGCCCGCCCACGGCGGCGGTGACCGTGGCGGCGGACTCGCCGGTCATGGCCTCCACCAGTGCCTGGTGGCCGAGTTCGGCGACGGGCGCGGTGAGGATGTGGCCCGCGTCGCGGTAGACCGTGACGGTGGTGCAGAGGTCGTACACCTCTTGCAGGTGGTGGGAGATGAACAGGAAGGCGACACCCTGACTCTGGAGGTGGTGGAGTTTGTCGAACAGCCGGCCGATGCCGCGGGCGTCGAGTTTCGCGGTCGGCTCGTCGAGGATGATGAAGCGTGCGCCGAACGACAGGGCCCGTGCGATCTCCACGAACTGCCGTTGCTCGACGGTGAGGTCCTTGGCCCGGGCGGTGGGGTCGACGGCCACGCCGTACTCCCCGAGCAGTTCGCCGGCGCGTCGGCGCAGCTGCTTCCAGCGGATGGGCTGGGCGGCGCCGGCGCTCTGCCGGTTCAGGAAGAGGTTCTCGGCGACGGTCAGCTCACCGATGATGGTGGAGCGCTGGTAGACACAGGCGACACGGGAGCGCCAGGCGTCGATGTCACCGAAGGCGGGCGCAGGCTCGCCGGAGAAGCGCAGGGTTCCGGTGTCGGGCTGCTGGAGGCCGGTGAGGATGGACACGAGCGTCGACTTGCCGGCGCCGTTGCGTCCGACCAGAGCGTGCGCCTCGCCCGGGGTGACGGTGATACGGGCGTCGCGCAGCGCGACGGTCGCGCCGAATCGTTTGCCGATGCCGGTCGCCTCGGCCACCGGGGCCGGGGTGCCGGGGCCGGTCGCCGGGGCGGTCGCGGTGTCCGCCATGGTGGGTACCGTCCTTTGCGTACGGAGGCTGGGGGCCGAGGGGCGCGGGCGTGCACCCGGGCCGGCGGGGCGGGGGAGGCGTCGGGGGACCGGGGCGGTGCTCCCCCGACGCGACGCGTGGGAACCGACGGTCCTCAGCCGACGTTGTTGCCCCACAGGGTCTTGTCGTCGACGTTGGCCTTGGTGATCAGCGGCGCGGGGAGCTGGTCCTCCAGGCCGTTGGACAACTTGATGATGGTGGAGTCGTGGTCGGTCGCACCCGGCTGGAAGGTCTTGCCCTCGGCCGCGGCCTTGGCGTAGTACAGCGCGTACTTGGCGTAGAGGTCGGCGGGCTGGGAGATCGTGGCGTCGATCTGGCCCTTGCGGATGGCGTCGAACTCCTGCGGGATTCCGTCGTTGGAGACGATGCTGATGTGGCCCTTCTGCCCGGCGGGCTTGAGCAGGTTCTTCTGCTCCAGCAGGGCCAGAGTCGGCTGCAGGAAGACGCCGCCCGCCTGCATGTAGATGCCGTTCAGGTCCGGGTTCTGGGCGAGGAGCGACTGCAGCTTGGCGGACGCCACGTCACCCTTCCAGTCGGTGGGCAGCTCGAACACCTTGATCTTCGGGAACTTGGTCTTCATGCACTGGGCGAAGGCCTCGGAGCGGTCACGTCCGTTGATGGAGTCCAGCGCGCCCTGAAACTCGGCGACCTTGCCCTTGCCGCCCAGCTGCTTGCCGAGGAACTCGCAGGCCTTGGTGCCGTAGGCCCGGTTGTCGGCACGGACCACCATGTAGACGTCGCCCTTGTCGGGTCTGGTGTCGACGCTGACCACGGGGATCTTCTTCGACGCGAGGGCGTCGAGGGTGGAGGCGATCGCGCCGGTGTCCTGTGGGGCCATGACGACGGCCTTGGCGCCGGTGTTCTCGAACACCTGGACGTTGGCGACCAGCTTCGTCACGTCGTTCTGCGAGTTGCTCAGCGGCAGCGCTCCGATGCCGTCGGTCTTGATGTCCTTCTTCACGTACTCGGCGTAGGAGTTCCAGAAGTCGGAGTCGGAGCGCGGCAGGTCGATGCCGATGGCGGGCTTGTCGCCGCCCGAGGCGGTGCTCGCTCGGTTGCAAGCAGTGGCGAGGGTCAGCACCGCGAGGACGGTGACGGCTGCGGCGGTGGAGCGGGTGTGAGCGAGCTTCATGGCCGTGTTCTCTCCTTAGCCAGGGGCGCAGGGCCGCAGGGCGACGGTGGGAGGGGATATGTATCTGCCTGTGGGGAGGGGCGAGGCCGTCGGACGGGCGGGTGCCGATCCGGCGAGGGAAGACGTGAAGACGGGTGGATCGCGCCGGAACGGCGGCTGTGAGGGGCGGCGGGGGACCGAGGACGCGGAGGCGAAGCGACCGCCGCGGACGAGCCGAACGGTCGCCCCGGCTGATACGGCTATTCCTCCGATGTATCTCGGACGTCGAGGACGTTACGACGACGTTGCCGCCGTTGACAAGAGTTCGCCCCCAGGGAATTTCCGGACATCGCGCGGCAGGGCCTCAAGGCACCGTTCCGACCTCCTGACGGCCCATCGATACCCGTGTGGCCTGCGTGTTCACCGACCCTGCCGGTGCGGCGCGCTGCGCTGCGGCAGCTGACGCTTCTGCAACGGGAGGCGCTTCCAGGTGTCACGGCCCCGCCGGGCGGACCGCCCGCGATGTTGGCCCGCCTCGCTCTCACCAGGGGAAGTAGGCCTGTGGCTCGGCTCTGGATTCATCGGATGGCGAGCCTTGTGCCGGTCTCGTGATCGTGCGTGACCTTCGGAGATCTACCCATTCTGGGGGCTTGAGCGGCAGCGCCGAGACAAATACATCCGAGGAATCCATTGCCAGCCTGCGATCCCCGCATTTAAGGTCGCCGTGCCGCCATTCATCCGATGACTGGCGATGTGCAGGAGCGAGGCGCTTCCGAACGGCCCGGTCCGGGGCATCGCAGGCGGCCCGGCCGACGGCCGACCACCCCTGAGACGAAACCCGTATGGCAAGGGAGTTCCCCAGTGAAACTGCTACGAGTCGGCGCTCCCGGTGAGGAGCGGCCGGCGGTCCGTACCGAGGACGGCCGGCTGCTGGACCTGTCCTCCGTGACCCGGGACATCGACGGCGTCTTCCTCGCCTCCGGGGGAGTCGACCGGGCCCGCGCGGCCGTCACGGCGGGGAAACTGCCCGAGCTCGACGAGGCCGGCCTGCGCATCGGCGCACCCGTCACGCGGCCCGGCAAGGTCGTCTGCGTCGGCCTGAACTACCGCGACCACGCCGCCGAGACCGGCGCGGCGATTCCCCCGCGTCCGGTGGTGTTCATGAAGGACCCGGGTACGGTCGTGGGGCCGTACGACGAGGTACTGATCCCGCGGGGTTCGGTGAAGACCGACTGGGAGGTCGAACTCGCCGTCGTCATCGGACAGCGGGCCCGCTATCTCGACGGTCCGCAGGCCGCGCGGGACGTGATCGCGGGATACGCGATCAGCCATGACGTCTCGGAGCGCGAGTTCCAGCTGGAGTACTCGCCGCAGTGGGACCTCGGCAAGTCCTGCGAGACCTTCAACCCGCTCGGCCCGTGGCTGGTCACCGCGGACGAGGTCGGCGACCCGCAGAACCTCGGGCTGCGCCTGAGCGTCAACGGCGTGAAGCGGCAGGACGGCCACACCAGCGACATGATCTTCCCGGTCGGCCACATCGTGGCGTACCTGAGCCAGTACATGGTCCTGCGACCGGGCGACGTGATCAACACCGGTACGCCCGCGGGCGTGGCCCTCGGCCTGCCCGACGCCCCCTTCCTGTGCCCCGGCGACACCGTCGAGCTCTCCGTCGACGGCCTCGGCAGCCAGCGCCAGACCTTCGCCCAAGCGTGAAAGGCAGCACCACCTTGACTCCGACCTCCGCCCGGATCACCGCCGTTGAGACCTACGACATCCGCTTCCCCACCTCACGGGAACTGGACGGCTCCGATGCGATGAACCCGGATCCCGACTACTCCGCCGCCTATGTCGTGCTGCGCACCGACGCCGGCGACGGACACGAAGGACACGGCTTCACCTTCACCATCGGACGCGGCAACGACGTCCAGGTCGCCGCGATCGACGCACTGCGGCCCCATGTCGTGGGCCGCGGCCTCCAGGAGCTGTGCGCCGACCCCGGCTCGCTCAGCCGCGACCTGATCGGCGACAGCCAGCTGCGCTGGCTCGGCCCCGAGAAGGGCGTGATGCACATGGCGATCGGCGCCGTGGTCAACGCCGTGTGGGACCTGGCCGCCAAGCGGGAGGGCAAGCCGCTGTGGCAGCTGCTCGCCCACGCCGACCCGGAGTGGCTGGTCTCCCAGGTCGACTTCCGCTACATCGCCGACGCCCTCACCCCCGAGGACGCCCTCACCCTGCTGCGCGAGGGCCGTACGGGCCTCGCCGAGCGTGAAGCGGTCCTGCTGGCGCGCGGCTACCCCGGCTACACGACCTCCCCGGGCTGGCTCGGCTACTCCGACGAAAAGCTCACCCGGCTGGCCAAGCAGGCCGTGGCCGACGGCTTCACGCAGATCAAGCTCAAGGTCGGCGCCGACGTGAGCGACGACGTGCGTCGGTTGCGCACCGCGCGGGCCGCCGTCGGCGACGACATCCGCATCGCCATCGACGCCAACCAGCGGTGGAACGTGGGCGAGGCGATCGAGTGGACCAAGGCGCTCGCCGAGTTCGACCCGTACTGGATCGAGGAGCCCACCAGCCCCGACGACGTCCTCGGCCACGCGGCGATCCGCCGGGCGGTCGCCCCGGTCAAGGTCGCCACCGGCGAACACGTCCAGAACCGCATCGTCTTCAAGCAGTTCCTCCAGACCGGCGCCATCGACGTCCTGCAGATCGACGCGGCTCGGGTCGGCGGGGTCAACGAGAACCTCGCGATCCTGCTGCTCGCCGCCAAGTTCGGGGTGCCGGTCTGCCCGCACGCCGGCGGTGTGGGGCTGTGCGAGCTGGTGCAGCACCTGTCGATGTTCGACTACCTGGCGCTGTCCGGCACCACCGAGAACCGGGTGATCGAGTACGTCGACCACCTCCACCAGCACTTCACCGCGCCGGTGGTCATCCGCGACGGCCACTACACCGCGCCGCTGGCCCCCGGCTTCTCCGCCACCATGCACGCCGAGTCCATCGCCGAGTACCGCTACCCGGACGGGACGTTCTGGGTGGCCGACCGCCCCGCTCAGGAGGACGTGGCATGACCGGTCTGTCAGGACTCAGGGCCGTCGTCACCGGAGGCGCGTCCGGTATCGGGCTGGCCACGGCCCGCGCACTGGCGGCGCAGGGCGCGGCGGTGGCCGTGCTCGACCTCGCTCCGGACGGCGTCGCCGGACCGCTGCTGGGGCTCCAGGCCGACGTCGGTGACGACGCCTCCGTGCGCGCCGCCGTGGACACGGCGGCCACCCGGCTGGGCGGCATCGACATCCTCGTCAACAACGCGGGCATCGGCGCGGCGGGCACCGTCGAGGACAACCCCGACGAGCAGTGGCACCGCGTCCTGGACGTCAACGTCCTCGGCATGGTGCGCGCCACCCGCGCCGCCCTGCCCCACCTGCGCCGCTCCGCGCACGCGTCCGTGGTCAACACCTGTTCCATCGCGGCCACCGCGGGACTGCCCCAGCGCGCCCTCTACTCCGCCAGCAAGGGCGCCGTGCTGTCGCTCACCCTGGCCATGGCCGCCGACCATGTTCGCGAGGGCATCCGAGTCAACTGCGTGAACCCCGGCACCGCCGACACCCCCTGGGTCTCCCGGCTGCTCGACGCCGCCGACGATCCGGAGGCGGAGCGCGCGGCCCTCAACGCCCGTCAGCCCCTGGGCCGACTGGTGACCGCCGAGGAGGTGGCGGCCGCCATCGTCTACCTGGCGAGTCCGGCCGCCGCGTCCGTCACCGGCACCGCGCTCGCGGTGGACGGCGGCATGCAGGGACTGCGGCTGCGCCCGGTGGACCGGTCGTGAGGACCACCGCGCTGGGCGGCACCGCCGTACCGGTCTCGGAGCTGGCACTGGGCTGTGCCGCCCTCGGCAACCTCTTCCACCCCGTCACCGACGAAGCCGCCCACGCCACGGTGGACGCGGCCTGGAACGCAGGCATCCGCACCTTCGACACCGCGCCCCACTACGGTCTCGGCCTGTCGGAACGACGGCTCGGCGCCGCGCTGCGCGAGCGCCCCCGCGACACCTACACCCTCTCCACCAAGGTGGGCCGGCTTCTCGTGCCGAACCCGGACGGCGGCGCAGGCGACGACCTCGCGAACGGCTTCGCCGTGCCTGCCACCCGCCGCAGGGTCTGGGACTTCAGCGCCGACGGAGTGCTGCGCTCCCTGGAGGCCAGCCTGCAACGCCTCGGCGTCGACCGCGTCGACGTAGCCCTGCTGCACGACCCGGACGACCACGCCGGGCAGGCGTTGCGCGAGGCGTATCCCGCACTGGAGCGGCTGCGCGCCGAAGGCGTGGTCGGAGCGATCGGCGTAGGGGTGAACCAGTCCGCCCTGCCGGCCCGGTTCGTTCGTGAGACCGACATCGACGTGGTGCTGCTGGCCGGCCGCTACACCCTCCTGGAACAGGACGGTCTCACCGAGCTGCTCCCGGAGGCGGCCGCCCGCGGCCGGAGCGTCGTCATCGGCGGGGTGTTCAACTCCGGGCTGCTCACGGCCCCCCGGCCCGGCGCTACCTACGACTACGCACCCGCTCCGCAGCCGGTGCTCGACCGGGCGCTGCGGCTGCTGGCGGTCTGCGAACGCCATGGCGTACCGCTGCGTGCCGTTGCGCTGCGCTTCCCGTTCGGACACCCCGCTGTCGCGAGCGTCCTGACCGGCGCGCGCACTCCCGAGGAAGTACGCGACACGGTCGAACAGCTGCGGCGCCCGATTCCGGACGCCCTGTGGGACGAACTGCGCGCCGAGGGCCTGCTGGACGCGGGCATCCCCGTCCCCGCAGCCACACCCGTGGGGGAAGCCATGCCGCCGAAGGAGCCGCCATGAAGGTCGCCCTGCACACCAAGGTCCGCGCCGACCGCGTCGAGGAGTACGAGACCGCGTACCAGGACGTGCCCGAGGAACCCACCGCCGCCATCCGTGCCGCGGGGGTGGGCGAACTGACGATCTGGCGCAGCGGAACGGACCTGTTCCACGTGCTGGAGGCCGAGGACTACCAGGCGATGATCGCCGAACTCGACAAGCCGCCCGTCAACATCGCCTGGCAGGCGCGGACGGCCGACCTGCTCGACGTCGTCCACGACCACTCCGCACAGGGCGCGGACGCCTCGCTGCCGGTGGTGTGGGAACTGTGACCGTAGCGGAGGCAGGGCCCGGCATCGCGGACGCCCACCACCACGTGTGGGACCTGTCCGTCCGCGACCAGGACTGGATCAGCGGGGACGAACCCGCCCCGCTGCGACGCGACTTCACCCTCGCCGACCTGGCGCCCGAAGCCCGCGCGGCCGGTGTCACCGCCCCCGTGCCGGTGCAGACGATCACTGTGCCTGAGAAGACCCCGGAGTTCCTGGCCCTGGCCGCGCGCAGTGACCTGGTCGCCGTGTGCAGGGCGAGCCGGACCCGCGCTGGCTCCTGCGCCCCGAGGTACTGCGCGGCCTGCCCGCGCTCGCCGAGGCGCAACTGGTCTACGACCTGGTGGTGCAGCCCCACCAACTCGCGCCGGCCGTCGAGCCCGCGGAGCGCCTGCCCGGCCTCACCTTCGTCCTGGACCACCTCGGCAAGCCGCCCATCGCGTCCGGTGAACTCGCCCCCTGGGCACGGCAGATCCGCCGTCTGGCAGCCCTGCCCGACACCGTCTGCGAACTCTCCGGCATTGTCACCGAAGCCGACTGGGCCTCCTGGACCATCACCGACCTCATGCCGTACGCCGACACCGTACTCGACGCCTTCGCCCCCCCCGGGCGGCTGATGTTCGGCTCCGACTGGCCCGTCTGCCGGCTCGCCGCCACGTACGCCGAGGTCATCGCCGTCACCCGCGCGCCGACCACCGGCTGGGCCCCTCCGAGCGCCACGACGTCATCACCGGCACGGCCGTGCGGACCCATCACCTGCCGGTCACCGCACGTCCGGCCCCGCACCAGGAAGCCCCATGCGCATAGCCCTCTTCATCACCTGCTTCAACGACACCATGTTCCCCCGCACCGGCCGGGCCGTGACCGCACTGCTGGAACGCCTCGGCCACACCGTGGAGTTCCCGCAGGGCCAGACCTGCTGCGGCCAGATGCACTTCAACACCGGCTACCGCCCCGAGACCGTGCCCATGGTGCGCCGATTCGCCGAGGTCTTCGCGGGCTACGACGCCGTCGTCGCCCCCTCCGGCTCCTGCGTGGGCATGGTGCGCGACCACCACCGTGTGGTGGTCGCCCAGTATGGCGACGCCGCCCTCGCCGAGGCGGTCGAGCACGTTGTCCCGACGGTGTACGAGCTGTCGGAGCTCCTCGTCGACGTCCTCGGCGTCACCGACGTCGGCGCCTACTTCCCGCACCGCGTCACCTACCACCCGACCTGCCACTCGCTGCGCATGCTCCGCGTCGGCGACCGGCCGCTCGAACTGCTGCGCGCCGTGAAGGGCATCGACCTCGTCGAACTGCCCGCCGCGGAGTCCTGCTGCGGCTTCGGCGGCACCTTCGCCCTGAAGAACTCCGAGGTGTCCAACGCCATGCTCGCCGACAAGATGCGCCATGTGCAGGACACCGGCGCAGAGTTCCTGTGCGCGGGTGACAACTCCTGCCTCACACACATCGGCGGCGGTCTGTCCCGGCTCCGTACCGGTGTCGGCACGAGGCACCTGGCCGAGATCCTGGCCTCCACGGAAGGGGACATACGGTGAGCGGCGCAGACAACGTCGTATGGCTGGGCACCCCGGCCTTCCCCGAGGCGGCGCGCACCGCGCTCGCCGACACCCGACTGCGGGCGAACCTGCGCCGGGCGACCGGCACCATCCGGGACAAACGGCTCGCGGTCGCCGCCGAACTGGAGGACTGGGAGGAACTGCGGGAGCACGCCGCCGCGGTCAAGCGCCACACCCTGCGCCACCTCGACCACCACCTTCTGCGTCTGGAGAAGGCGGTGACCGCCGCGGGCGGAGTGGTCCACTGGGCGGCGGACGCGGCAGAGGCCAACCGCATCGTCGCCCATCTGGTGAAGGTGACCGGCGAGGACGAGGTCGTCAAGGTCAAGTCGATGGCCACCCAGGAGATCGGCCTCAACGAGGCGCTCGCCGAGGCCGGCATCCGCGCCTACGAGACCGATCTCGCCGAGCTCATCGTGCAGTTGGGCGGCGACCGCCCCTCGCACATCCTGGTGCCGGCCATCCACCGGGGCCGCTCCGAGATCCGGGAGATCTTCCGGCGGGAGATGGGGGAGTGGGGCAGACCGGCCCCCGAAGGACTCACCGACGAGCCGCGCGACCTCGCCGAGGCGGCCCGGCTCCACCTGCGGGAGAAGTTCCTGCGGGCCAAGGTCGCCGTCTCCGGCGCCAACTTCGCGGCCGCCGACACCGGCACGGTGGTGGTCGTGGAGTCGGAGGGCAACGGGCGCATGTGCCTGACGCTGCCGGAAACCCTGATCACCGTCATGGGCATCGAGAAGGTCCTGCCGTCCTACGCCGATTTGGAGGTCTTCCTCCAGCTCCTGCCCCGCTCGTCGACCGGCGAGCGCATGAACCCCTACACCTCGCTGTGGACCGGTCTCGCCGAGGGCGACGGCCCCCGGAACTTCCATCTGGTGCTGCTCGACAACGGCCGCAGCGCCACCCTGGCGGACGAGGTGGGACGCCAGGCCCTCGCCTGCATCCGCTGCTCGGCCTGTCTGAACGTCTGCCCGGTGTACGAGCGCACGGGCGGCCACGCCTACGGCTCGGTCTACCCCGGCCCGATCGGCGCCGTCCTGACCCCGCAGCTCGTGGGAGTCGAGAACGCGGCCTCCCTGCCCTTTGCCTCGACGCTGTGCGGTGCCTGCTACGACGCCTGCCCCGTGAAGATCAACATTCCCGAGGTGCTGGTCCACCTGCGCGCCGAGGTCGTGGAGGCCAAACGCCGGGACCGGCTGCTTCCCACGCCCGAGGCGCTCGCCATGAAGGCCGCGGGCGCCGTGCTGTCCTCACCGCGTCGGCTGGCCGCCGTCCAGCGGCTGGCCGCAGCAGGAGCCCGGCTGGTGGCCCGTGACGGCCTGATCGGCGCCCTGCCCGGTCCGTTCGCCCGCTGGTCCGGCACCCGGGACACCCCGGCGCCGGCCCGGGAGTCGCTGCGCGCCTGGTGGCGCCGTACGAGGACACCCGTGAACGAGGACCGCCGCACGCCGACGGAGGGGAAGGAACGACGATGAACGGCCGCGAGACCGTCCTGAGCGCTGTTCGGGGGGCACTGTCCGCCGTTCCCTGTTCCGAGCACCCCGACGATGTACCCGTTTCGTCCGGTCGCCGCGCCGACCACGCAGGACCGGACGTCGTCGGACTGTTCGCCGAGCGTGCCGCCGAGTACCGCGCCACGGTGGTCCGTGTTCCGGCGAGCGGTGCCGCGGCCGCCATCGCTCGCGCGCTGGCCCGCACCGGAGCGCGGTCCGTGGTGGTGCCGCCCGGGCTTCCCGAGGATCTGGTTCCGGAGGGGCAGTGGTCACTGCTGGCGGATGTCCCGCCGCTGTCCGTCGGACAACTCGACGAGGCGGACGCCGTGGTCACCACAGTCGCCGTCGCCATCGCCGTCACCGGCACAGTGACCCTCGACCACGGGCCGGGCCAGGGGCGGCGCGCCCTGACCCTGCTGCCGGACCGGCACATCTGCGTGGTCCGGGAGGACCAGATCGCTCCCGACGTGCCCGAGGCGCTGAGCCTGCTCGATCCGTACCGGCCGTTGACCCTGATCTCCGGCCCGTCGGCCACCAGCGACATCGAACTGGACCGGATCGTGGGCGTGCACGGGCCGAGGACGCTGCACATCGTCGTGCTGGAGGATGCGTAACCGCCGGCGCGGGGACCGCACGGCTTTGCAGCGCGGCCACCCGGCCGCGCTGCAAAGCCGTGCTCGTTTCCACCGCTTGGCGGACCTTGACATTCATCCGATGTATTTGGTCGGCGAATTTGATTTCGGCGTGGTGAACAGGACTTTTCAGATTCGGTGTTCCCCGCTCTAGACAAGGGATGGGGCTGTGGCTGTTAATACATCCGATGTCCCTGGGAGTCGCTTGAGCCCCGCCGGACACGAGCCCCGTACTCCGCCGTCTGCGCGGACCAGCAGTCACCGACCCCCTGTGTCCTTCACCCTCCAGGAGCCGCACGATGTCCTCCGCACCCCTCAGCAGGCGCTCCCTCATCAAGGCCGCGGCCCTTGCCGGCGGTACCGTGGCGTTCGGTCTGCCGCAGGCTCTGTGGGCCTCCCCCGCCGAGGCCTACTCCGTCGCATCGAAAATGGACTGGTGGTACCAGGCCCGGTTCGGGATGTTCATCCACTTCGGGTCCTACGCCCACCTCGGCCGCGGCGAGTGGGCGTTCAGCGTCGAGAACTGGACCAAGGCCAACTACCAGAACCAGGTGACCACGGGGTTCAACCCGATCAGCTTCAACGCGAACACCATCGCCGACCTGGCCAAGAACGCCGGCATGAAGTACGTCGTGATCACGGCCAAGCATCACGAGGGCTACGCGATGTGGGACTCCAACGTCGCGGGCTTCACCGACGTCACCGGCTCCAAGCTGTACAACCTGCACGACTACAACGGTTTCCAGGCCGACCTGTTGGCCCAGCTGAAGACCGCCTGCGAGAGCCGGGGCATCAAGTTCGGGCTCTACTACTCGATCCTCGACTGGACCCACCCCTCCCAGACGTGCGACAGCGCCAGGGGCTTCTCCAACATGTCGTCGCTGAACGCCCGCACCGGCTACATCAACGACATGAAGGCCCAGCTCCAGGAACTGCTGGACCGCTACGACCCGGCCCTCCTGTGGTTCGACGGCGACTGGTGTGCCAACCCCTCCTCGCCCACGCTCGCCGACTGGTGGACCAAGCCCGACGGCGAGGACCTCTACGCCTGGCTGATGGCCCGCAAGCCGAACCTCGTCGTCAACGAGCGCGTCAAGCGGGACTTCGGCCTCGGCGACTACTCGGTCGCCGAGTTCGGCATCCCCGCCACCCCGCAGGACCGGCCGTGGGAGGTCTGCGCCACCATGAACGGCGCCTGGGGCTACAACGCGGGCAAGGAGAACCAGTACCGCTCTGCCCAGACCATCATCCAGGAGATGGTCACCGTCGTCTCCCGGGACGGCAACTACCTGCTGAACATCGGCCCCGACGGTGGCTTCAACAGCGACGGCAGCGCCAACGACGGCCACGTCACACCCGGGGCGGTGAACGTTCTGAACGGCCTGGCCTCATGGATGGCCACCCATTCCGACAGCATCTACGGCACCAGCGGCAGCCCCTTCGCGAAAGAGCCGTCCTGGGGCAAGGTCACCAAGAAGGACGGCAAGCTCTTCGCCCACGTCCTCAACTGGCCCACGGGCGGCACCCTGCAGATCCCGGCGGTGTACAACACGATCAACCGCGTCTACCTGATGAACAACCCCTCCGTCTCGCTCAACTACTGGGTCAGCGGCGGGCAGATCAACGTCAGCGTGCCGACCACGGCGCCCAACACGATCGACTCCGTGGTCTGCGTGGAGGTCAACGGCATGCCGGCCGTCCTTGCCAACGGCGTCTACCGGCTGGTCTGCGCCCAGAGCGGCAAGGCTCTCGACAACGCCAACTCCGGCGGCGAGGCCACCGACATCATCCAGTGGACGGTCAACGGCGGTACGCCGCAGCAGTGGACGGTAACCGACCTGGGCCACGGCTACTACAAGTTGGTCTGCGTCCGCAGCGGCAAGGCCCTCGACGACAACAACAGCACCTCCGACAACACGGTGATGGTGCAAAAGACCGACAACGGCAGCTACCAGCAGCAGTGGGCCGTCAGCGCGCTGGGCGGCGGCGCGTTCCGGCTCATCAACCGGCACAGCGGAAAGGCGCTGGACAACTCCAACCAGACCGCGGACCTGACCAAGATGATCCAGTGGACCCCCAACGACGGCCCCCCGCAGCAGTGGAACATGACCAAAGTCGGCTGAGCGTGCCCGGATGGCGCGCTCCGGGCCGCCACCCCGGCTCACACGGCGCCGACGCGATGGTCGGTTCACCCGTCCCAGCCGACCCTGCGGGTGAGCGCCTCCCACACAAGCGGTGACCTGCGCCCGAAGCAGGCTGTGCTCCCGCCCGAGCCCTGGGTGGGAGCACAGCGCATCCGGCTGCGGGGGTGGACGCTCACCGAGATAGTGCCCAGCGCTTGCGTCCGGCTGCTCATGTCCCTGGACCTGGACCGACCGAAAAATTCGGCGGCAACCTTTTCGCCACCTGCGGCCACTGACCAGTGCAACACCGACACGCTCTTCCGAACGGATGAACATGCAAGAGACACGCCAGGCCGCGCGTCAGCGCAGGCGCAGACGACGGCTGATGGTGGGCAGCGCCGCGGGGCTGGTCGTCACCGGTCTTGTCGTCTGCCTGGTCATGACGACGCAGTCCGACCGCAAGGAGGATGCCGGGCGGGCCCCGGCCACGGCCGTCGCCGCCTTGGAGGGAACTCCCCCACAGACATCGCCGGGGCGGAAGCCCTCCAGTCCCTCTCCGTCCTCCTCCCCGACCCCGTCGGCCAGTACCGCGAAGCCGAAGGCCGCACCGACCCCGTCGGCGTCGCCGTCATCGGCCGCCCCCCGGACGGCTCCCGCCACGTCATCCCTGGCCGGACGAATCCGGCCCAAGGCGACCTACCAGGGAGTCGCCACCGTCTACAAGGCCGGGGTCGGGGATGGCGCCTGCTCGTACGGCCCGAGCAGCGACATGATGATCGCGGCGATGAACACCATCGACTACGAGACGTCCAGGGCGTGCGGGGCGTACGTGCGCGTCCACGCGGCCAACGGTGCCTCCGTCACGGTCCGGATCACCAACGAATGCCCCTTGCCCTGTGCGCCGGGCCAACTCGACCTCAGCGAACAGGCCTTCGCCGAACTGGCTCCGGTCTCGACCGGACGACTCGCGATCACCTGGAGCCTGGTGAGCCCCGACATGTCGAGCACGATCTCGGTCCGTTACAAGACCGGGTCCAGCGCCTACTGGTGCGGCATTCAGGCCATCGGCCACCGCAACCCGCTCGCCCGGCTGGAGGTCCGCACCAGCGGTGGTTGGCGCCAACTCGCCCGCACCGGCTACAACTACTTCCTTTCCCCCGATGGCAGCGGATGCGGCGGCGCCATCAGACTTACCGACATCTACGGACAACAGCTCACCATCAACGGGATCGCCGTGCGACCCAACGTGGTGCAGCCGACGGGCGTCCAGTTCGCACGACACTGACCATGCCGCCAACAGTGGCTCCTGCGTACGGAACGGAGCCTCGGAGGGGCGGCAACACTGGCTCATGACTACGACGGCGTCGTCATGGATGGCGGTCGGATCGGGTGCTCTTGCACTCTCTGAAGTTTCCCCGTGGTCACGCTCGATGGTTATGCCGCGAGGCCGTGTTGGTGTCGCTGTCTGGTCTCGGCCGGAGTGAGGTAGCCGAAGGTCTTGTGATCGCGGAGGCGACGTCGGTTGTAGAAGGTCTCGATGACCCTGTTGCCCAATTCGAGTGAAGCCAGCGTGATCACGGGGCATGTGGCGTCCGGGGCCATGAGCATGTTGTGCGACGGTCGCAAGGGCACGAGCTGGGTGTCCGGCCGCGGGGAAACTGGGGGTACGGCGGTGTCTATGCGCTCGGACTCGGGAGCGGAGGTTCCTGCCCTGACGCGGGATGTGGCTCGCGCGGCGTTCCCCAAGGGCTGTCTGGCCATGAGGATCCGGGACGGCCTCGGTCCGCTGTTCTCGAATGAGGATTTCAAGGCGGCCTTCGGGGTCAGGGGGCGTCCCGGGATTCCGCCCGGCCGGCTGGCCCTGGTCAGCGTCCTGCAGTTCGCCGAGAACCTGACTGATCGCCAGGCCGCGCACGCGGTGCGGGCCAGGATCGACGTGAAGTACCTGCTGGGCCTGGAGCTGACCGACTCCGGCTTCGACCACACAGTGCTGACCGGGTTCCGGGATCGGCTGCTGGCGCATGGCATGGAAGCGAGGGTCCTGGACCTGCTGCTGGAGCGCCTCGCCGAGTTGGGGCTGGTCGGCTCCGGCGGGAGGCAGCGCACGGACTCGACACACGTGCTGGCCGCGCCAGGACTTCGGCATGCGACTTCATCGCGCCGACGACGTGCTCCGGCGGGCGGAGACCGTCTGGGGCAACGCGCCAGGGTCCCGTCCTTCTCGTGATCGGTTCGGTTGCGGCGTGATGCCGGTCCTGCCTGGCTGAGGGGCCTGTGCCAGGCGGTGCTGTCGATGTCGCCGAACGCCAGGTCGGATTCCCGCCAGTTTCCACTGATGGGGCTCGCGATGATCGACGGCATGAACCGACTCGAAGGAAACGTCGCCTTGATCACCGGCGGAAGCCGGGGCATCGGCGCCGCCGTGGCGCTCCGGCTGGCCGAGGAAGGCGCCGACATCGTCGTCACCTATGAGAACAACTCGGAGCGCGCCGCCGAGGTCGTGGAGCAGGTCAAGGCCATGGGGCGTCGAGGTCTGGCCATCCAGGCCGACAGCGCGGTCCCGGAGGCACTGACCGCCGCGGTGGACGAGGCCGACGCAGCATTCGGCAGGCTGGACATCCTGGTCAACAACGCCGGCGTCTTTCTCGTCGGCCCGCTCGACGACTTTGGGCCGGCGGAGATCGACCGCACCCTGGCCGTGAATGTCCGGGCGCCGTTCGTGGCGTCACAGGCGGCGGTGCGTCACATGGGCGATGGCGGCCGCATCATCAGCATCGGCAGCAATGTCGCCGAACGCGCGCCCTTCCCGGGCCTGGCGCTGTACTCGATGAGCAAGACGGCCCTCGTCGGCATGGCCAAGGGCCTGGCCCGAGAACTCGGCCCGCGCGGCATCACGGTCAATGTGGTCCACCCCGGCCCCACCGACACGGACACCAACCCGGCGGATGGCCCGAACGCCGAGACGATCGCCGGCTTCACCGCGGTGGGACGTTATGCGGAAGCGGCCGAGATCGCGGCCACCGTCGCCCACTTGGCAAGCGCCGACGGCAGGTACATCACCGGAGCCTCGATCCACGTGGACGGCGGCTTCACCGCGTGACAAGAGGTCGAGGACGAACAGTTCGGTGAGGCGGTCTGTTCGTCTCCGACCTCGGTGTCAGATGCCCAGGGCTTCAAGGGGCCTGCCAGGGCGGCGGCTGTGATGGCGCAGACCTTGGGCGATGTTGGTCCACCCGTCGAGGCGGAGGGTGCCGAGGGCAAGGTTACGCGGGCCGGCCATGGCGCGGGGTGCGGTGCCGGTGCGGACGCGGGAGGCATCCTCCTCGAACGTCACGTCGCGGACACGGTGTTCCTTGTTCTCGATCCACCAGTGCCGTCTCACGCATTCCGCGAGTTGTCCGGCCTGTTCATGGAGGGTGTCCAGGCTGGTGAGGGCATAGGCGCGGCCAATGGTGGTCTTCCCGTTCCGGACGGTGCGGCGACGATCTGGTGGGCCTGCGCCGCGTGAGGGAAGGGCAGCCGGGTCATCGAGGCGATCTTCAGCCGGCGGATCTCGTTACGGCCCCTGGAGGTGTCCCGGCTGCGCTACCGTCGGGGCGGACCGCGCCGCCTGCGTGACGGCTTCGGGGTCGATCCCGTCTGCCGGGTGCTGGAGCTGTCCCCGTCGACGTACTTCGCGCGTAGGCAGCGGCCGAAGTCGGCCCGCACGCTCCGCGACGAGGAGTTGATCCCGCTGGTCACGGCCGTGTGGGAGGACTTCGGCCGCACGGACCTGGGCAGAGAAGAAGCGGGTCGAGCTGTGCTTTACCCCGACGTACGCGTCCTGGGCCGACCCAATTGAGGCCCACTGCGGACCATCGCGGCAGTTCACCATCGCCAACTCCAACCACCGCAACCACACCGCACAGGCCCGAGCCCCGCACGCCTACCTCCGCTGGCGCAACGCGAACACCCGTCTCCCCGACGTGCTGGCCGCCCAACGCCGCGAACGCGCCCGTATCCGCAGCGAGAAGGGCATCCGCTGGGGCGGCCGAAGACAGGCAGCCGCTGCCCAAAACCGCCCGCGCCCCCCGGCGGCCACGCACTACGGTGGGATACGTGTCCGAGCCCTCCGTGCGGGATTTCTACGACGATCTGGCCCACGACTACCACCTGATGTTCCGGGACTGGGATGCGAGCATCGCCTACCAGGCCGAGGTATTGGGCGGACTCTTGCGCCAATCTCTCGGCGCGGGACCGCACAGCGTCCTGGACTGCTCGTGTGGGATCGGTACCCAGGCCATCGGCCTGGCCCTGGCCGGGCACCAGGTCATCGGCAGCGACCTGAGCCCGGTCGCCGCCGCGCGCGCCGCCGCCGAGGCGGCGGCCCGGGGCAGCCGGCTTCCGGCCGCTGCGGCCGACATGCGCCAACTGCCTTTCAAAGAAACGTCATTCGACGTCGTCATCTGCGCGGATAACTCGCTCACGCACCTGCTCTCCGGGCAAGATCTCCGGGCGGCACTCCTCGGCATGAGACGGGTGCTCCGGGACGACGGACTGTTGATGATCACTGTCCGGGCCTACGACGAGACGCGCCAGACCAGACCCACGGCGACACCTCCCCAGGTCACGGAAACACGCGACGGCCAAGCGATCACCTTCCAGCTGTGGCGCTGGCACGAAGACGGCGAGCGCTACGACCAGGAGCACTTCCAGCTCATCCCCGCGGAGAACACCTGGCATGTCCGAGTCCGCCGGAGCACCTGCTGGGCGCTGACGACGCCGCAGCTGACAGAGTTCGTGGCTGAAGCCGGCTTCACCAACATCACCTGGCACAGTCCGGCCTCCAGCGGGTACTACCAGCCCGTGCTCACCGCACAGCGCGCTCCCTCAGCGCAGTAGTCCAGACATCGGTTCCGCCCTGCCTGGCTTTCCGTTCATCCATGGCAAACCGGTGAACGTTGCCGGGTCAGAGCGCTAGGTCCGAACACTGGGTCGTCGCTCTCGGCGAGGCCGGGGAGGACGAAGAAGCGGCGGCCGCTGCCGATGCGCTCCCACCCCTCCGGCGCGCGCACCCGCGCGATCGGGCTGCGGCCGAAGGCCCGCTCAAGCTCCCCGCCCTCGCCCGGGGGCGCGGACAGGTAGACCCGCTGCACGGGGCCGGTGGGGCAGCAGCGAGGCCGTACGAAGTCCGCCGGTATCCGGGCTGGTACCGGCACATCACCCTGGCCATGCTCGCCCATGCCTTCCTTGCCGCGACGGCCGCCGCCGCGGGGACCGAAAGGGGGGCGGCAGAAACGGTTCCGACGCCCTCGCACCGCTCACCGTGGCGGAGATCCGGCGACTCCTGGCAACTGGCCACCACACGCCGACGCACCTGCGGCACACCGGCCACGCACTGAACAGGTCCCGCTGGCGCCGCCGTCACCAGGCCACCGCATGCCGCTGCCACTACCACCGCCGCACCCGAGGTCACGAACTCCCGTCACCTGACGAGGCGTCAGCCGAGTACACTCCAATACAGGGTCCTGACCAGCAGCGATAGCGATCTGCAACTGGAATACCAAGGCGCAGGCTGAGGTCGACGAGAGCTGTCGGGGCCTGGCCGACGAGTTCCCTGACCCTCGGTCTGCTCACTCCGCACCTCGATGTCCGGCTGGCGGTCGCTGGGTTGGGTGGTGCCTACGTACGCACGTCACTGCCGCCGGGGACTCTTGCCTCGGTGATGTTCACGGCCGTCTTCGGTGGGCGTTCGGGACTCGGTGCGAACCGCGGGACCGTGCGCGGGCGGGGAGCGTGAAACCGGCCTCCGGTCGCTGCCACCGGTTGCAGCCGGACGACGGCGTCGACGCCGCTGCCCGGCGCTTCGTGGAGGGTGACGTCGCCGCCGCCGGCCCTGGCGAGCCGGCGCACGATGGGCAGGCCCAGGCCGGAGCCGTCGCCCTGGGTGCCGGGAGCCCGCCAGAACCGGTCGAAGGCGCGTTCACGGTCGGTCGCGCTCATACCGGGGCCCTGGTCGATGACGTGCAGCTCGGTGCCGTGCTCGGTACGGATACGCGCAAGGGTGAGGGACGTGCCGGGCGGCGCGAAACGCAGAGCGTTGGCCAACAGGTTGTCGATGATCTGCTCGAGGGCACCGGAGATGGCCATGACCGGGCCGACGGGGTGCCCGGTCACAGCGATGTACACCTGCTGCTCGGCGGCGAAAGGGGCCCAGATGGCAGCGCGGTCGGTGATGACGGCATCGAGGTCGACCAGCTCCGGCGTGGTGGCGCTGTTCTCCAGACGGGCGAGGGCCAGCAGGCCGTGGATCATGCGGCCCAGGCGTTCGACCTCGCCGATGGCCTCGTCCAGGCTGTCGTGGGCGTGCGGATCGAGGTACGGCTCGAAGTTCTCCAGCCGCAGGCGCAGCGCCGTCAGGGGGGTCTTGAGCTGATGCGATGCTTCGGAAGCGAAGGACTTCTGGGTGTGCAGCAGATGGTGGAGCCGGGTGGCGGTACGGGTGAACGTGGCAGCCAGCCTGCGCAGTTCGGGAGGGCCGTCATCGGTGACCGGCGTCTGTGTGACGTGGCCGTCGGCGAACTGAGCGGCGGTACGCTCCAGGGCGTGCAGGGGGCGGGTGATCCAGCGGGTGAGGGCGAGCGCCGTCAGTGCCGTGGCGGCCAGGATGCAAGCCCCGCCGATGGCGAGAGCGAGCCAGATCTCGTGAATGTGCCCTCGCAGGGCCCCGGCCGGATGGCTGAGGCGCACTGCGCCGCGGACCGTAGTGCCCGACCAGGCGGGCATCGTGGCGTAGAACTGCTCGGCGCCGGTGGTGTCGTCGCGACGAGTGCCGGTGTCGGACCGGTTGCGCAGGGCGACAGCGATGTCGGGCTCCTTGGCCAGGTTGCGGCCCAGGTTGGCGGCCGCGTCGGAGTCGGCGAGCACGGTGCCTTTCTCGTCGACGATGACGACGCGGCCGCCGGAGCGGCGGGCGTAGTCGGCGGCCAGGGGCAGGAGCATGTCGGTCTTGCGTGCATCGATGATCTCCTCGGCGAGCTCCGCGAGTATCACCGCATCACGATCGACGGCGGCGGAGAAACGGTTCAGTTCCCCCCTCGCGTACACGTATCCGAGCGGAAGTTCCAGGGCGAGCAGGGCCATCAGCACCAGGCTGAGGTAACTGACCAACAAGCGGCGGGTCACGTGGCGCCGCCTGTCGGGTCGATCAGGCGGAACCCGACGCCGCGCACGGTCTCGATCCACGCCGGATCGCCGAGCTTGCGACGGAGCGCGGACACGTGCACGTCCAGGGTCCTGGTCGGGCCGAAGTAGTGCGGGTCCCACACGGTGTCCATGATCTGCTGCCGCGAACAGAGCGCTCCGGGGTCCTGGGCGAGGTACGCGAGGACGTCGAACTCCTTGGGAGCCAGGGCGATCTGTCGGCCGTACAACTCGACCCGGTGTGTCCTGTGGTCGATGGTCATGGACCCGATGCGCTGAGTACGGTCGGCCTGGCCCGCCCAGGTCGGGGGTGCGCCCGCCGTCCCGGCCATTCGGCCGGCAGGGGGACGGCTCTGTCCGGCCGCGGCCTGGGTCCGCCGGGTGACTGCACGGACCCGGGCGACCAGCTCCCGGGTGCCGAACGGCTTGGAGAGATAGTCGTCCGCGCCGAGTTCGAGGCCGACGACACGGTCGGTCTCGTCGGTCCGCGCCGTGATCATGATGATGGGGACGTCGGAGCGTGAGCGCAGGGCCTTGCAGACGTCGATGCCGTCCATGTCGGGCAGGCCGAGGTCCAGCAGGACGAGATCGGCCGGGGCCGCCGCGAGGGCGGCGGCTGCGGTACGGGCCAGTTCCACGGTGAATCCGTAGCGGGCCAGCCCTTCGATCAGCGGACCCGCGATCCGGTCGTCGTCCTCGACGAGTAGTAGCCGCATGGCATCAGGCTGGCACGAGTCCGTATGGGCGGTCGGGAATTTCACAGCAGTCACGGAACATGCCTCCTGTTTCGGGGAGTCCGGTGCGGTTACGCGCCCTCTTCTCCCTCTTCGTGTTCACGAACTCCGTTGTCCTGCTGACTCGGAGCGGGGCTGACGGCTTGTAGCTGGACACGGGTCTCCAAGGCGTACTGGGTCACGGGGCCGTACACCCCAGGGGCCTCGCTGCTGATCCCGACCGCGCTCTGGAAGCGGGCGACGGCCTGGGTGACGCCGGCGTCGTAGCGGCCGTCGGTCTCGCCGCTGCCCGACCCGTACAGGCCGGGTATCCGGTGCAGAAGTGACTGGAGTTCTCGCACCCGCTGCCCGCTGTCCCCTTCCCGGAGCACTCTCTGGTCCGCCGCCGAAGGGGAACCGCCGGACCCCGTCGGGGGTTTTGCGGGCGGTCTCGCGGTGGCCGACGGTGTGAGCGGCGGGCTGGTGAAACCGGTGGGCAGATTGATCGGCACGGTTCCCGGGCCCTGGGGCTCCCCGGACGAGAGCGAAAAGCTGCTGTCGAACAGCGACATGGCGAACAGGAAGCCGCCCACCGCGAGCAGTGCGACCACTGCGCTCACGACCGCCTTCGGCTTGTCCCGCAGCCCGAGCCGCACGGCCGCATGGCCCCGTCGTGGCGCGGTCCGGATGTCCGGCGCGGCGGCGACGTCATGGGGGCCGTGGAACTGCGGCGCAGGATTCGGGCGGCGGTGCGTGCCCAACGGCATCGCCTCGTCGAGTTCGGCGGGCGAAGGGGGGCTGTGGAGCGTGTTGCGCGCCTGCTTGAGCACCACGGACTCCTCCTCGTTGATCAGGTGAGTGACCGCTTCCCTGACCGCGTGGCGGTTGCCCCGGGCGGCTTCGCAACAGCCGGTCCGCAGCGTGCCCGTGGGCCGGAAATAATGAGAACTCTAGAGGCTGGTGGTGCAGGAGAGGTACGGAATGGCATTAAGTACCTTCTGTTCAGGCATCGGTGATGCCCCGTGGGACAGCCCTGCCCGGCGGCCCCACGAAGGCCGTCCTACGCCTTCGCCGCATCGATCGCGGACTGCAGTGACTTCTTGTAGGAGCTGCTGGTGTAGGTCGCCCCGGACACGCTGTCGATGGTCGCGCTCTGCGCCGTCAGCGCCTCCTTGCGCAGGGCCGGTATGGCCCGCGCGTTGATCTGGGAGGTCATCGCGGGTGAGGTGGGATACGTCGCGGTGACCTCGGTGATCCGGCCGCCGGAGACGCTGACCGTGGTCTGGATCGTGCCGTACTGGTTCGTCGACGCCGCGCCCTTGAAGGTGCCGTCGCGCAGTCCGCTGCCGGGCTTGGACGGCCTGGCGGGGCTGCCGGGCACGGACGGCGCCGGTGCGGCCGGCGCGGGCGCCGACGCGGAAGGGGAAGCGCAGGAGCAAGGGGGCGTGGACGGGGCGGGGCAGGAGGGCCCGGACGGGGACGCCGGACCGGTGGAAGCGCCACCCGCACCGCCGTTGGAGGCGCCGGACCCCTGCCCACCCCCTCGCTGACCGTCGTCTCCGTCGCTTCGCTCGCTCCCGCGGTCGTCGTCCCCGGCGCTGCCGCGTTCCTCGTCGTCCCCGGCGCTGCTGCGGTCCTCGTCACCGGCCTCCTCGCTGCGCCAGTTGACAGGTGTGGTGGATGCCACATCGGCCGCAGCGTTCTTGGATGTCGCAGGGCAGGTCGGTGTCGGGGGGTTCGAGGGTGCGGGGGCGGTGGCGCCGCCCGCGAGTGCTTTGCCGGCCGTCGGCGGCTCACTGGTGACGGTGGTGTCGGCTCCGACCGGGGCGATGCCCAGCTTCAGTGCGGTCAGCAGAGCGGTTCCGGCGATGGTGCCCGTGATCGCGGCGATCGACTTGCGCATGGTGTTCCTCCAGGGGGCGAAGAAAGGCGGGCACGACGGTGAAGGCTTCGAGAGCAGGAACGATTCAGAACTCGAACGGGTCGAGGTGGATCCGGCCGCGCGGCACCCGCAGTTCCGCCAGGGCGCCCAGTGCGGCGGCGGTCAGCCCCGCAGGCCCGCACAGGTACACGTCCCGGAGCGTCACGTCCGGCACCAGCTCGACCAGCCCCTCAGGGCTGAGCAGCCGTGCCGGCCCGGGGTCGTGGCGGGAGCCGACGACGTAATGGACCGTGCAGTCGCGTTCCCCGGCGAGATGGTCCAGTTCGTCGCGGAAGACGATGTCCTCTACGGAGCCGGCCCGGTAGACCAGGACGGTGGACGGCGGCATCCGCTCCAAGACGGCACGGACCGGGGCGATTCCGCTGCCGCCTGCGATCAGCAGGACCCGGTTGCGCAGGCGCCGGTCGGCGGTGAACGCGCCGAAGGGTCCCGCCGCGACGACCCGGGTGCCGACCCTCAGGGAGCGCAGACGGGTGGTGTGATCGCCGACCGGATTGACGGTCAGCCTCAGCCACTGGGGATTGGGTGCGCTGGACAGGGAGAACGGATGGGACTGCCACCAGTCCTCGCCGGTGAGGAAGCGCCAGCGGAAGAACTGTCCGGGCCGGGCCTTCAGTTTGTGCAGCTTCCGGCCGCGCAGATAGACCGAGAACATGTCGTGCGCTTCCGGCACCACGGCGGCGACGCGCAGCCGGTGCCGCAGGTTCAGTGCCAGCGGCTCCACGATCCGTCCCCAGACCAGGCTGGCGACCACCAGCGCGTACAGCGTGTTCCAGTAACAGCCGGCCACTGGGGACTGCAGGTCCGCGCCGAAAGCGAACTGGTGTCCGTAACCGAGCAGGAGCGACCCGTAGGCGGTGAGGTGGAGGAGGTACCACGTCTCGTGGCGCATGCGCCGTCGTACGGCCCGGACGGCCAGGAAGGAGACCGCCACCAGAATGCCCGTCGCGGCGAACGCGCCGGCCATGTCTGCGGAGGCGTTCAACAGCGACCAGGTCTGCGCGGCGACGGACGTCCGGGCGGACAGGGCGTAACCGTAGACGACGAACACGGTGTGTGCCAGCACCGCGACCAGTACCAGCGGGCCGAGCTGCCGGTGCCACGCCATCAGGTGATCCGTGCCCGCCCATTCCTCCAGCCAGCCGACCCGGCTCACCACCAGTACTTGGGCGAGCAGGAGGAAGCCGGAGACCATGCCGGTGATCCGGCCGGCGGCGGTGAACACGGCGGCCTCACCGGTGAGCGACCCGGCGGGGGTGTTGAACCACCACAGGGCCACGCTCGCAATCAGCAGTGACCAGAACCCGGCTACCACGAACCTTCTGTTGCCCTCGGCATGGTGGCCGAGAGCCGGCTCCACGGCGCACGCCGCGTCGGAACCGCCGGCGTGCTCGCCGATCCGCGCCGGACCCGCTGCGCCGAGCGGATACGGGACCGTCTGCCGGTACGTGTGGGCATCCGGCCTGGACCGGCGGGCCGGCCACAGGCGATTCCTTCTCGGCGTCGCGCGGTGCCGTCGACGCTCGGGAGGACGAGCCGGCAAGGGCCTGTCGGGGACCGAAGGGCCGTGGCCTGAGGGGAGAATGCTCGTTGGCTGCATGAATCTTCCTGTTCGCGGATCATCCGGATCGCGGCGCGGACGTCGCCGCCATCGGGCGCGGTCCTGCGCTGCCGCCGGGCGTCAACGGGGGAGCTATCACCCGGCGACAGCAGTAGGTTGCTGTTCATCCCCTCCTTCCCGGCGTGGTGGCGCCTTCCTGGCTTCCCTCGGCATGCCGTGTGTGGGCGGCCCGGCGAAGCGGGCGGCAGGTCACGGACACGCACCGGAGCACAGGGATCGATGTTCCCGGCGGTGGTGGTCCGCCGTCGTGGGCGGACGTTCTCCGCGGCAGAGGAGTCCGCGGAGGTGGATGCCGGGGAACACCAAAGACCTTAGGGGTGCCCGTTTAAGGGCAGCCGCAGCAGTTCATCAGCAATGCGTTAGCGACCGGCCAACCTTTTGCAGCGGTCCTCGGCACGCGCCGAAACAGCGGTCCGCCCGGGGGAGTTGGCCCGGCCGGAACGCCCGGGGCTGGGCGGTGACGATGATCGACGGGTACGTTGACCCTCGGCGCTCGTCCCGCGTGACACCGCGCCACCGTAACGGAAGGAAGTTTCGTCGGTGAGGATCGTGTGCATCTCGGGAAGCCCGAGTCCTTCGGCCTGGTCGCGCCAGCTCCTGTCGGCCGTCGCCGACACCCTGGTGGCCCGCGGCTGCGAGGTCGACATGCTGGACCTGCGCGAACTGCCGCTTCCCCTTCTGGACACCGTCGCCTATGACGCCGGCGGTGGACACCCGCACCCGGCCGGACGTGAGCTTCGGGCCCGCGTGGCGGAAGCCGACGGCGTCGTCCTGGCCACATCCGTCCACCACGCGAGCTACTCCGGGCTGCTCAAGAGCGCCCTGGACCATCTGGAGGCCGACGCCTTCGTCCGCAAACCGGTCGGGCTGATCGCCAACGCGGGAGCCCAGCGCGGTGCCACCATCGCCTGCGAGCACCTGCGGTCGGTGGTGAAGGCGCTGTCGGGATGGGCCACGCCGACCCAAGTGGCCAGCGCGGCCTCGGACTTCGACCCGCAGACCCGGCAGTTGCGCACCGGCTCGCTGATACGGCGCTGCCAGGCCATGAGCGACGAACTCGTCACCTTTGTGGGCGCCATGACCGCACCGCGGCCCCTTGCTTGAAGCAACTCCCTCGGTGGATCTACCAGGGCAGGGCCCTGCGTTCGTGGAACAGTCCGCCGGTGGTCTTGTCACCGTCGGGCAGTGTCGCCAGCCAGACCGGGGTGTCGGCGCCCTGCTCGACGCTGCGCGGCGCTTCGGGTCCGCCCATGGTGGTGCGGACCCATCCGGGAGAGGCTGCGTTGACCAGGACTCCCGTCCCGTCGAGGTCGGCGGCCAGTATCCGGGTGAGGGCGCTCAGCGCGGCCTTGGACACCCGGTACGCCGGCTGCTCGCCCCGGGTCATCAGGGACAGCGATCCGAGGTTGCTGGCCAGGTTCACGATCCGCCCGTATCCGGCTGTGACCATGTGCGGGATGACGGCGTCGGCCACGCGCCACGCGCCGAGGAGGTTGGTCTCCAGTGTCTCCCGGACGATCCGGTAGTCGACCCCGACCGCGCGCTGGCCGCCGTCGATGCCGATGCCGGCGTTGTTGACCAGGACGTCGACGCGGCCCGTCATGCCGAGGGCCCGGAGCACGGCCGCCTCGACGCTCCGGGGGGATGTCACATCCAGCGTCAGGGGCAGCGCGTCGGGGCCGAGGCGGTCGGCGGCGCGCTTCGCGTCCTCGGCGTTCCGTGCCGAGACGAGGACGCGCAGTCCACGCTGTGCGAGTTGACGGCCGATCTCGGCGCCGAGACCGCGGGCACCGCCGGTGACCAGGGCCACGCGAGGGCCGGTCATGGCCGGGCTCCGCCCCGGGCCGCGGCGGCTGGTTCGCCGCGCACACCGGCAGGCAAGGCGGGCAGCTCCGTGAGAGCAAGGTGCCAGGGGAAGGCAGGCCGCTCGCTGCCGGCGGGCGGCGTCACCTCGTCGGGAAGGAGCAGGGTCACGCCCGCTCCGCGCAGGGTGGAGACCGTGCGGGGGAACGCCGGATGAGCTCGGTCGCGGCCCAGGCAGGGCAGCGCGACCAGCGGCAGGCGCCTGCAGATCGCCTCGTTGAGCAGGCCGAGTGCGAGGTTGTCGCTGATTCCGGCGGCCCACTTGTTCATGGTGTTGCCGGTGATCGGGGCGACCAGCATGGCGTCGGCGCGGGGGAGCAGGCGGGATTCACCGGGCATCGAGTAGCTGCTGCGCACCGGGTGACCGGTGCGGCGGGTCAGGGTCGGTATGTCCGCCTCCAGCCAGCCGGCGGCCGTGGGACTCAGGATCAGGCAGGTGTCCCAGCCGAGTTCCTGTGCGGCGTCGACGATCGTGCCGACCTCCAGTACGGGCGGTGCGGCGCAGCCGATCACGTAGAGCACCGGGCGGCCGTCGGCACCGGACGGACGGCCGTACGGGCGCGTCGCGCCTCCCGCGCCGACGCCGCTTCGCCCCGTCACCGCAGCGCCGCCAGCAGCACGGACCGGGACTCGGTCAGCCATGCCTGCCTGCGCCGGATCGCGTCACCGGCCCCGCGCTCCCACATGCGTGCCCAGCCTCCGCCCAGTTGCCCGGCGGAGGCGCGCATGCGCAGCCAGCTGAGATCGGCCCTGGCGATACCGAGGTCCGGCAGCCCGGCCCGCTGCTCGGCCGACAGTCCGTAGGCGTCGGCGAAGATCCTCAGTCGGGTCGGCTGGTCGACATGGCGCCAGGCGGGCCAGAGGTCCTGCGGCGGGCAGAGCGGGACCCAGTGCACGGCGGCGTTGTAGACGTTGAGCAGCCGGGTGGTCGGACCGGCCAGGTCGAAGTCGATGAAGCCGACGGCGCGCCCGTCCCGTACGACGGTGTTGCGGGGGGTGATGTCGAGGTGCGACACAAGTTCGGGTTCCGGGTCCGCGACGGGCAGGTCGACCTTGACCAGGTCACGGCGCCAGACCGTCCCCGGCGCGGCGGCGAATCCCCGGTCGGCCGCGTACCCTTGCGAGGCGTCGTGGAGGCGGCGCAGCAGTTGCGCCACACCTGCCAGCAGGGCGTCGGCGGCGGCCCAGCGTTCCGGCGGATCGCCCGGGACCTCGCCCTCGAGATGGGTCAGCACGTCACGGCCCTCGTCATCGCGCCCCAGGTAGCGGGGGGCGGCCTCGAAGCCGACGCGCTGGAGGTGGTCGAGGTAGTCGGCGACTGCGGTGCTCTGAGGCTGGTGGGGCCGCCGTACGGTGTTTCCCACCCGCGTCACGCCCTCGCTGAGGTTCCCCTGCACCAGGACCTCCGCGGACGGAGTGTCCGGGGCGTCGCCCTCTTCGCGGTAACGCCGGGCGGCCGGAGGGGTGTTGAGCAGGTGGTCGGAGTCGTTCTTGCTTCGCATGCGGCACAGGCTGCCGGTCGCGACAGAACGCGGGCAAGCAGTGACCGCCGATTTCCGCGTTCCCGCCCTCACGACACCATCGTTCGCTATCTTGCGAACATGCCATCCACCGAAACGAGAACGGTGCGGGTTTTCCGCCTGGAGCCACGGCTTGCCGGACCCCGGATCGGCGTGTCCTGCGGCACCGGTTACGAAGCACTGCTCGGGCTCATCATGTTCGCCGGTCATCAGCCTCCCGGCGACTACGACATCGGGCAGGAGTGGTTCGACCGGGTCCGCTCCCGGGCGTCGCGGCAGCTCCACGAGGACGTGGCCAGGCTGTGTGCCGGAGTGCCCACCGTCTTCGGCCATCTGCTGGGCCTGGTCCGGCTCGCTCGCGAGCCGCGCGACCTCGCCTCGCTCGTCGACCTTGTCGCGGAGCTGGCTCCGCGCCGTCTGCGCCTGGAACTGCTCGGCGGATCCGTCTCCACCGTGCAGGCGGGAGTCGCGCCGACGGTGCTCGAACGGGCTGCGGACGGGGACCGCGTCGCGACGCAGGAACTGCTCGCCGTGGCGGCCGACGACGAGCACTGGGCGCGAAACGTCCGCGCGGTGCTCGCGCTGACTCCGGAGGAGACCAGCGGGCTGACCGTGCGCGTGCTGCGCCGGTGGGCCGACGAGGTCTTCACCGAGCAGGAAGCGCAGCTCGCGCAGCGGCTGACGGCGCAGGCCGACCGCTGGCGCACCGCCGCCACCCGGACCGGCTGGCGGGAGGTCGTGGAGGACGCCACCGGCGGCATCGTCCTGGGTGAGGATCTTCCGGCCGACAGCGTCCTGCTGGTGCCGACCGTTCTGGGCGCGCCGTGGGTCTACTCGACCGATGTGAACGGCACCAGGGTCTTCTGCTGCCCGGTCCGCGAGCAGTCCGGCCCCACCGCCGAGACGCTGGTGCCCGTCCTGCGCGCCCTGGGTGACCCGACACGGCTGACGGTGCTGCGCCATCTGGCGACGACCGGTCCCACCACCCTGTCGGAGCTGACCGCGAAGCTGGGCATCTCCAAGTCGGCCGTCCACAAGCACGTCATGCTGCTGCGGTCCGCGGGACTGATCCGGGTCGAACTCGGCCGTGACCGCCGCTACGCCCTGCGGGACCTGCCGGACCTCACCGCGTTGGTCACCCGTGTGATCCACGCCGGCCCATGACCGCGCCCGCGAAGCCCCGGCGGTCGGCCCCGTCCCTCCCGCCGAAACGGCGCTACCGGGTCAGGCCGACGGACCTCAGGCGTCTCTGGGCCGGCCAGACGGTGAGTATGTTCGGTGACGAGATCACGGCGGTCGCGCTTCCGACGATCGCGCTGCTGACGCTGAATGCCTCACCGTTCCAGTACGGCCTGCTGAGCGCGAGTACCTATCTGCCCTACCCGGTTCTGGGGCTGCTGGCCGGAGCCTGGGTGGACCGGGTACGCCGCAGGACGGTGCTGCTGCTCGCGGACCTGGTTCGCGGGATCGCCATCGCGTCGATCCCGGTGGCCGTGATCACCGGGACGCTGACCGTGCCCCATCTGGTCCTGGTCGGCCTGGTGGTCGGAACCGCCTCCGTCTTCTTCAACTCGGCCTACCAGGCATTTCTGCCGCACGTCGTCGCGACGGAGACCCTCACCAAGGCCAATGCCCGCCTGTCGACCAGCGAGACCGCCTCCCAGGTCGCCGGCCCCTCTCTGGCCGGACTGCTGATCAGCGCCATAGGCGTCGGCGGGGCGATGATCATGGACGCCGCCTCGTTCCTGGTGTCGGTGCTCAGTCTGCTGATGATCCGTCGGCCGGAGATCGCCCCCGAACGACGCCGGAGCAGCCTCATCCCGGACGTCCGGCAGGGACTGCGGCTGGTGACGCGGGACCGGCTGCTGCTCGGCCTGACACTGACCTCTGCGGTGTCCAACCTCGGCCGGGGCATGGCGCTCCAGTTGGTCCTGCTGTTCGCCTACAGCGGCCTGAACCTCTCGCCCGCCGTCGCGGGCGTGATGCTGGCCGCGGGAAACGTCGGCCCGTTTCTCGGCTCCCTGGCCAGTCGGCGTTTCACCGAGCGCTTCGGGCTCGGCCCCGCCCTGCTGATCGGCAGCGTCATGAAGGGGCTGCCGTGGCTGCTCGTCCCCTTGGCGCTGTTCGGCGGCGCGATACCGATCATCGTCGCCATCATGGTGGTCTCGGGTTTCTTCATCCCGGTCAGCAACGTCACCACCCTCACGATCCGGCAGACGCTGGTCGCGGCGGACATGCAGGGCCGGGTCGCGGCGACCGTCCGCACCGTCACCCGGACCGCCGTCCCACTCGCCACCATCCTCGGCGGCGGGCTCGGCGAGTTCGGCACCAGCCTGCTCGGCCCGCGCGCCGGTCTGTCCGCCGTACTCGCCCTGGGCGGCCTGATCTGGATGAGTGCCGGCGTGCTGCTGCCGCGGCGGGTGCTGCGCAGGGTGCATTCGGTCGACGACCTGGAGGAGTTGGACCCCGCCGTCGCCGACCGCGACCCGCATCGGGGCAGACACCGGGCCGCCGCTGCCAACGGCCGCGGGGGCGGTGACACGCCCGGTGCCGGTCGAGCGGCGATGCCGGCGCTGTCCGCGCTCTCCGTCGGTGTCAACGGGCCCGACCGAACGGACATGCCTCCCCCGCGGTCCACGGATCCGACCGCTGACGGGCACCTCCGCGTCGTGCGGCCGCTCTCCCAAGGACAACCGTCCGGGCCGGAGCGGTTCGGTGCGGCGGAAGGCGTCCGCCGCACCGGACCCGACGGCGTGCCTGCGGCGCAACAACCGGCGCTCCAGACGGATGAGGCCCACGCACGGCACCTTCTTCCGCGCATCGGCCGAAGGACGGGCCCCACCGGCACTTCTGCCGCGAAGCGTCTTCGCCGGGCCGTGACGGGGCTGACCGTCGAGCACTGGGAGGGGACCTCCGAATACTGGGAGGTTCCTCCTCGGCTGCCGGGCTACGCCGGCCTGCCCGAGGGAGAGGCCGAGAGCTTCCGGTTGCTCCGCCGGCGGGCCACGGGCTCCCCGTAGCCCGTGCCGAGGACCGTCTCGCTGGGGCGAAACGTCGGCCGCGGCACCACCGGCCGCCTCGACCAGCGGGTGCCGACAGGGCGCCCTGCGGTACAGAGTCGGCCGCGGCCCGCTCCGACGAGTCCGCCGTCGCGGTGTCGGGTGGCGGCGGTCCACCGTGCCCGCGCTGGGTGGGAGAACAGAGACGGCACGGACACCGTGGCCCCGGCGCCGCTCGTCCGCTGTGGCGCGGAAGCGCCGTGCCTCCGGCCCGGTGGCCGGTCCGGTGGCCGCCCCGCCTGCCCGCGGCGGCGCTTGGTGCCGTCGGCGCCCGGGCGGCTGACGGCCCAGCCACGGAGACCGCTCCCGCGCCGAAGGCGAGCCGGGCCGCGCGGCGACGACGCCCGCGGCGGGGGGGGGGGGGCCCCCGGGGGGGGCGCCGCCCCGGGGGCGGCGCGGCGACCCCGCCCGGGGGGGCCGGGCCCCCCCCTGCGGGGGCCCGGACCGCCGCGGGCAGCTGGGTCCAACGAGCGTCAGCCGGGATGCCGACGGACAGTCAGTCGGCGGTGGGGACCACCGGATCGCGCGGAGACGGGGCAGACGTCCGGTCGGTGGTACCGGCCAGCCACCGGTCGAAGTCCGCGCGGTAGGCCCGGAACCGGGCCCGCTGGATCTCCGCCATCCCGGGGAGCCGGGCGGTGACCGGGCCGACGTAGGCGTCGATCTCGACCTCCGACAGGTAGTGGGTGTGACCGTCGAAGAGGAAGTCCACGGCGAGCCAGGGCGTGTCCAGGTGTGCCGCGACCGCGGCGGCCCGCTCCCGCAACTCCTCGGGAACCGGGACGAGTCGGGCCTTGCCCCCGAGGGTCACATTGGCTGTCGGCCCGCCGTCCGCCGCCGTCCGCAGCAACGCGCCCACCGGCCGCCGGTTTACGCAGTAGACGCGGATGTCGGAGGATTCGCCGCCGTCGCCCACGAACGGCTGCACCACCATGGTCAGTTCGGCCGCCGCGGCCAGCCGCAACGCGGTCAGCAACTCCGATTCGCCCTCGGCGCGGATGACGCCCTTGCCGGACCCCCAGCTCGCCGGTTTCACCACGACCGGGTAGCTGATCCCGGCCTCCTCCAGCCGGACGCGCAGCCCCGTGAAGTCCCGGGTGGGCACAGTGATGGTGGGCAGCCAGCCGGTGTCGACGCCGCGCAGGTGCAACAGCGTGGCCGCCTTGTCGTTGCTGACGAGGTTCAGCTCGGGCCGGATCAGTGTGCGGTATCCCGCGCCGGCGATCGCCTCGAAGGTCGCCAGCGAACGCCAGACGTCGGTCTGGAACATCGGCCAGGTGTAGAGCTTGGTGTGAAAGACCGTACTGGCGGCGTCGACAGGTTCACCGCGGACATGGACCCGGGGGGCTCCGGGCAGAGCCAGGACGTCTACGTCGTCGACCGCGACGACGTCCAGCCGCAGGCCCGCTGCCGCGGCGGCCTGCCGGTAGCCCTGCCAGCCGGGCTCGTCTTCCCGCACGGTCCGCGGCCGGCCGCGCTCGGGCCAGAACCAGCACAGCCGGGGCAGTGCGCCGTCGGCCGTCTCCGCCGTGCCGTTCCCCATGCCGCTTCTCATCGTCCTGCTCCCCGCATTGATCCCCATCCGTTGTCCGCCCCGTTTCCCGCACCCCGTTGCGGGGCGCGACCGCCCGGCCGCCACCGGCTCGCCGCCCACACGCGGACCGGCGCCACCGGGCCCGGAGCCAGTTGCGAAAGTGGCGTCGTCGCCCGAGGGGCGGCGACACGGCGTCTGCTGCGTGCCCTCGGTGTGACGCCCGGAAGCCCTCGTACCGGCAGTGACCGGGCTTTCGGGCGGCGCGGCGAGTGGGGGCACCTCCCACGCCCTTGGGACAGCGGGGGAGCGTGCCGGATGTCGCGCGGCGGGCGCCACATTCGCAACAGGTCCCAGCCCCATGCGCGCCCGCAGGTCCGCCTCCACCGCCGCGGGGTCCGAGGCCAGCCGGCGGGCCCGCTCAAGCCCTTCGGGGGTCGGCGCGTAACTGCCGATGATCCGCTCCGTCAGATCCCACTGGGCGCCGAGCAGCGCGTCGCGTCGCTCGGTGAGTCCCCGGTACGCGTCCGGCGCCCCGGTGACCGCACCGTGCTCGGCGACCCGGTCCCGCAGCAGACGGACGGTGCTGAGCACGGCGTGGGCCCCGAGAGCGGACATCGGGTCGAGGTGGAAGCCGGCGTCCCCGACCAGGACCCACCCCGGCCCCGTCATCGGCCGGCGCAGCATGCGCAGCCTGCCCGCGCCGCCGACCGGAGTGGTCCGGGTGCCGGCCTCCAGGGCGGGGCCGACGACCGGGTCGGCCCGTGCGACACGGGCGTACAGCCGCACCGGATGCTCACCGCGCTCGGCGATCAGTTCCCGGTGCAGTGCGGCGGCCACGCACCACAGGGAAGGCCCGCAGGGAGTGACGATGAGCATGCTGCCGGGCTGCCGGGAGTAGTGGATGCGGTCCGAGGACAGCGGCAGGTCGCGGTAGTACGCGAGGAGCCCGGTCCACGGGGACGGCACCGTTCTGTAGGGCACAGCGCCCACCCGGTCGGCGTTGCGGGAGAGCCTGCCGTCGGCGAAGACCACGAGGTCGCTCTTCACCTCGTGGTCTTCGCCTCGGTGGCGGAAGCGGACCCCAGTGATCTGGCCGCCGTCGCGCACCACGCCGGTGGCCTTCGCCGGATGCAGGAAGGTCACATTGGGGTGGCGGGCGGCGCGGGTGGCAAGAGCCGGGTCGAGCACATGACGGGGCACGCTCATCCGGTAGCAGTGCTCATCGTCGGCCGGATACCGGTACTCGACACTGACGTCCAGGGTGCGGCGGGTGTGGCCGCGCACCTTCGGCGCCCCGCAGGCCAGGACGGTGCCGCTCAGTCCCAGATCGTCCCACATCAGGTTGTCCTGCCGGTCCCACGACAGCTGCTGCGGCCAGTGCGTGGCAGGATCGCGGCGATCGAGCAGCAGTACCCGCCCGGCGTGGGGGGCCAGCGCGTGCGCGGTCAGTGCGCCGGCCATGCGCGCGCCGACCACCACCAGGTTCCAGCGGTCCGGGATCCGGCCGGTCATGGCAGCACCACCTCCACGTCGCCGTCGGCGGTGCGGATCCGCACCGCTCGTATGCCCTCTGCGCCGGGCCCGGCCTCGACTGCGCCGGGTGCCTCCATGACGACGGGCAGCTCCGAGTGCCCCCACCAGGACGCGAGATCGGGCTGAGCGGTGCGCACCGTGACGGCGGCGAACTCCAACGGGGTGCGGCGGTGCGCGGCCCGCCGCAGGTCACCGCCGATCCGCCCGACGCGGGCGGGCCAGTTGCCGTACTCGAGGAAGAACGGCCGCGAGGGGCACCGCCACGAGGCGTCGAAGGCCGCCTCCGCCCATGGGAAGCGCTGCCCGTCGGCGCGCACCGACTCCCCGCGCACCAGCCCCGGGTCCGCACCGGTGAGCGACCGCACGCGGTCCGCGTCCTTGTCGATGTCGTCGCAGAGCAGGGCCCAGTTGAGGAAGGCCGGGCCCCCGGCGGTGCGTTCCAGGAACAGCCGGCCGAACGCGCTCCCGGACAGCTTGCCCAGGTCGCCCGGGGTGAGCAGTTCGAGGTACTGGACCTGCGGCGAGTCGAACGGCACCAACCAGCCCTGGGTGCCGTCGTCGTGGGCAGAACCCTGGATGACGCCGAAACCGTAGCGGTCGCGGAGCAGTTCACGCAGCGGGCCGATGTCCCCTGCGCCGATGATCACGTGGTCGACGCGCATCGCGCCCTCACCTCCCCACGACCGTGGCCGGCATGCCCGCGGACAGCTCCGCGTTCGGGCAGAACCGTTCGGGCAGCTCCTCCCAGTCGCAGCGCAGCAGTCCCGCCGCCAGGCCGCGGGCGGTGAGCCGGGAGGAGATCAGCCCGTGACCGGCGTGACCCGCGGCGACGTACAGCCGTGAGCGGCCGGGCACCCGGCCCACCAGTGGCCGGCCGGTCCCGGACAGCGGCCGCAGGCCGGCTCGCAGTTCGGACACGACGGCCTCGGACAGATCCGGGAGGGTGCGCACGGCATAGGCGAGCAGTCCGGCGGCCGTGCCCGCCGTGCAGTGGTCGGCGAAACCGGCCTGCTCCTCGGTCGCGCCCACCACGATCCGGCCGTCCGGGAGCGGCGCCATGTACAGCCGTCCGGACAGGATGCAGCCCAGCTCCGCATCCGCTTCCAGGACGGCGAGCTGGCCGCGCTGCGGGCCTATCGGCAGCGGTGCCAGCTGCCCGGTCCACGCGCCCGCGGTCAGCACCACCCGGTCGGCGCGCGCCGCGAAGCCGTCGGCGGCCCGTACGCGCAGCCCGGAGACTTCCTCCTCAACAGCGCTGACGGTGGTCTCCTGACGCCATCCGGCGCCGGCCGCGAGAGCTGCCGCGCGTACCGCCCGCAGGTAGGAGCCTCCGTTCACGAGCAGCCCGTCCTCGGCCATGAACGGCCGACGGCCGGCGGGAACGCGCACGCCCGGGGCGAGTGCGTCCAGTTCCGCGGAGGTCAGTGCCTGCCCGAGTGCCGCGTTCCCGGATGCTTCGGGAAGGGCGCGCACGTCGTCGTCGGTCAGCAGCCGCACCATGGGGCGGGCCAGGCTGAACGGGCCGTGCCCGGGTTCGAGGCGGCGGATGTCGTCCCGCAGCGCGCCCTGGGCGTCGACCAGCCAGCGGTGGAACTCCTCGTCGCCGAGGTGACGCAAGGAGGGTACGGCGACGCCCGCGGCCTGGGTGGTGGCGTGACCGGGCTCGCCGCCCGCGTCGAGCACGAGCACCGTTGCGCCGCCGGTGGCCAGCTCCTCGGCCAGACAGGCGCCGACCAGGCCGCCCCCGACGAGAACGACGTCATAGAGAGGAGAGGAGGGCATGACACTTCCTTGTCAGTTCGTCGGCGCTGGGCAGCACCAGGGACGGGGTTTCGATTTCGTGTTCGGTATAAGTGGTCACCGTGTCGCCGGTGAGGCCGACGACGGCCCGCAGCAGGGACAGCGGCCGGGCCTGCACGGCGACCAGGAACGCTCCGGACGCGGCCGGGGACCGGGCCAGACAGAGCATCTGCAGCCGGCCGTCCGGGTGGTACCGGCGCAGTCCTTCGACGCAGGCCGTCAGCTCGACGGTGTCCTCGCCCGGCTCCGCCACGGTGACGGTCCCGGTCAGGGTCAGCGCGTGGACCGGCGCTGCGACCGGACGCCGCTCCTCGTGCCGCCACAGTGTGCGGCCCGACGGAAGGCCGGTGTCCGGGGCCACGGGGAACACGCGGACACGGCCCTCACGCACGATCGTGTGCGCCGTCGCGGGCTGGCCGGCGTCGTCGGGGGCTCCCTCGGGGTGTTCCGTCGGCCGGTCGGTCAGCGTGACCGGCGGAAGCACGCGGCGGCCCTCCAGCCGGGTCGCCGCCGTGCCGGCCAGCACCAGGCGTACGCCGGTCAGCAGGACGGCGGCCACCGCGGGACGCAGCACCAGCGGACGGCTCCGCCAGCCCCGGGGGGCTTCGGCCGGAGCCTCCACCGCCGCGTCCAGCCCGGCCACCACGGCCAGGAGGTCCGTCGCCGCGCGCGGTCCGCTGCCGCCCGCGAGCAGCGGGCCGGCTGCGCTCTCCAGCCGGGCCAGCATGCGCAGCCGCGCTCCGGCCGTGACCAGCAGACTCTGCGGGCGTAACGACGTACAGGAGACCAGCCCGGTGACGACGGCCCGCAGCGCCTCGGCCACCTGCTGCTGCCGCTCCTCGACCGGTGCGCCCCCGCGGTGCGCCGGCAGCCGGACCGATCCGGTCACCCGCGCGGCGTCCCGGCTGAGCAGGACGAGGTCGGTGGAGCGGCGCACGTACGCCGTCCGTACCACTGGGGAGGCCACGGCGGTGACCGTCGTCCGCAGTTCGTCGACCGGGTCCGTGCCCGCCGGCACCGGCCGCTCAGACCGCGGGGTCGCTGCGCACATCGACGGCCTCCGCGGGGACCCACATGCCGCTGTTGGCGAAGGTGGTGACGAGCGGGTACTGGCCGAGCTTGCCGCAGCCCCTGGTGGCTCGCCCGTAGCTGCGGCTGACGGACGGTCCCGGGCGCAGCGCGGCCAGGACGGTCAGGGCGTTGCCGTTCACCGCACAGGGTCCGACGCGGACCGGCGGTCCCTCGCCGGTGTCCAGCAGGGCGGTGTCCACAGCGAACTCGAAGTCGCCGGTGAGCAGGTTCATCCAGCGCAGCCGGATGCCGCGCGGGGTGAGACGGAGAGCGCCGGGCGGCTCCGGCTCCACTCCCACGGCCCGTGCGTCGGTGTGCCACATCCGCGGAACCACCGGATGCCGGTAGTCGAGCCGCCGGCCGTGCCCGTTGCCGGTCGTCCCGGTGAGCGCGGCGGTCGAAAGGTCCGAGAGGACACCGGCCACCCTGCCTTCCGCGATCAGTTCCGCCGTGCCGACCGGCGTTCCCTCGTCGTCCACCACGGCCCCCAGACCGTCGCCTTCCGGTGCCGTCCCGTCGGCCACTGACAGCCAGGTGGGCGCGACCCGCTCGCCCATCAGGCCGGCGAGACAGCTGGCGTTCCCGGCAACGATGTCGGCTTCCAGCGGGTGTCCGACGAGTTCGTGGAAGAACGCACCGGCGCGGCCGGGATCCAGGACCAGGTCGCAGCGCACCGCCGGCAGGTCTGTCTGCGGGAGTGCGGCCAGGGCGCGGACCCGGTCGGTGGCGGCCTCCACCTCCCGGAGGCCGCCCGCCGTGTCCGTCTCGTCCCAGCGCACCACTTCGGAGCAGGCAGGCCGGCCGGGGACGGTGATCTCCACGGTGCACATCCGGCGTTCGTCGGTCACCAGCCGCCGCAGGCCGCCGACCGCGACGCGCTGGTGCAGACGTGCCCAGGTCAGCGTCACCGCGCAGCGGTCGGACAGCGCGTCGAGCGCGTGGTCCGGCCCGGACGCCACCCCCGACACGGCTGCGGATTCCGCCAGGACCGACCGCACGGCGCCGACCACCGGCGCGCCCGGCCGGGCCATGCCGGTCGGCCAGTCGAGCAGCAGATCGGTGCCGTCCGCGAACACATGCTCCGACGACTGAGGAGTGCGTCTCTCCAGGCACATCCCGCGCCAGGTGCGCGTCTCGCCGACGGGCGGCCGGCCGGGTCGGTAGTGGCGGACGGTATGGGTCCCGTTGTCGGCGAACACCGTTTCGGTCCGTCTCACGTCGTGGTCCTCTCCCAGCGCAGGAAGACCGGGACCCGCAGCTCGGCAGGCTGCGGGCCGCCCGCCCGCCACCAGGTGTCGGTCAGCTCGGGCAGCACTTCCGCGCAGGTCACGCGGGCCGGGGGCAGCCGGGTCAGGTCGTCCACCGCGAACGGGTCGGTGAAGTCGATCAGCAGCGGTTTGGGCTCGTGCGGATGGCGCAGATAGACCCGGTCCGGCAGGCCGTGCCGGATCCGCCAGGCGGTGACCGCCCGGAAGCCGGCCTCGCGGCGAGGGAACGGGCCTGTTTCGCCGCCCAGGGGCACAGTCCACCGGCGCCGCTGCACGACGACGTCTCCGAGGACGATCCTGGGTGTGCGGCGCCGGCCGGCGGCGAACGGAACCGGCACCAGGCAGGGCAGGGACAGGGCCGTGAACAGGGGACCGGGCACGTCTCCCGGGTACAGCTGGCGGGCGCGGCCCGCGTACACCACGCGGGTCCCGTCGGCGCTGACCTCCACCTCCGCTGCGGGCGCCACCTGCCCTTGCGGTTTGCCGGAGACGCCGGACAGCTCGATGGACAGACCGGGCAGCTCCGGCGTGACGTGTCGGCTGCGGCGGCGGCCCACGACGGTGGCCATGCGTTCGGTGTCGAGCCAGCCGGACACCGCCGCACGGAAGTCGTCGAAGTCCCGGCCCCTGCCCGGCTGGACGCGGCTGGTGATGCCCCCGATGGCGCTGCTGCTGTCGTCGTGGCACTCGGACAGCACCCAGCGGCCCCGGCCGGGCGGGCCGCCCGCCGCCATGAGGTCGAATCCGGGCAGGGCGACGAGCTGGTCGCCGGAGACCGTCTCGACCTCCTCCCACAGGGGGCGCAGCCGCTCGGCGAGCAGACCGGGGTCCAGACGTACCTCGTCCAGTGCCGGATCCACGGGGATCAGCCCGGAGAGCAGTCTGCGCAGACGCGCCGTGCGCGTGGTGACCGGCTGGACACGGCCGACGGCCAGCTCCACGAGGCCGGTCGCGGTGCCGCCGGTGTGCCGGACGACCGCTTCCCTGGCGTCCGCCTGCCGAAGCATCGCGTCCAGCCACATCAGCGGCGCTGTCTCGCCGAGCATCCGGTGTGCCGCCGCCACCGCGGGGCGGCCCAGCCGCACTCGCCCGCTCCACGGGCTGGACCGGTCCTCGTTGACCACGTCCCGGTCGGCGTAGTGAAGGCCGGCCGCACGGCTGGTGGCGAGCCCGGCGGCCGTGATCTCGGCACGGATGCCAGCCCGTACGGCGCGCGGGCCGGGCCAGGGGGCGGCCGTCTCCTCCAGCAGCTTCCCGATGCGTGGCAGCACGTCGCCGCCGATGCTCTGCCGGGCCAGCCAGTCCATCCCGTCGATCAGGGTGGAGGGCGGCGCGGGCCAGGGGCGCAGCGCGGGGGCGAGCAGGATCAGCGCGTCGCGCAGCGGCGCGGCGTCCATCGGGACACACCGGAGCAGTTCAGCCGGGGTGGCCGGGGTGTGCAGCAGCTGCCAGACGGTGTCGGCCTGTTCGGTCAGCGTGATCCGGCGGCCGTTCAGCGCGCAGTGCAGTTCCCCTCCCCGCCGTCGCCACAGCGGGTCGCGCGCCCAGGCCCGCCGGTCGGCCGGCAGCGAGCCGCGGTGACGTGCGGCGAGGTCCCGGACGACCCAGTGGCTCAGGCCGGTCACGCACCGCTCAGGCGCCGGCTCGCCGACCTCCACCGGCACATCGAGGTCCGGGTCCCAGGCCGTGACCAGGGTCGGGCCGAAGAAGGCGTTGGTCTCGGTCTTGCCGAGGAAGCGGCGCAGGTACCGGTGCGCGGTGCGCACCTGGCGTCGGCCGTGCTTGGTCAGCCGTGCACAGTCGGTGTCGGTGACGAGGGCCCGGCCGGGCGCGAACGAGATGTCGTAGTAGACGGGATTCGTCTGGGCCACCGCCTCGCGCAGGCGGGGGTCTTCGAAGGCGGCACGGACCACCGCAAGGCTCGACTCCATGGCCCGTGCGTGGTCCGCCGGGCCTTGGCAGCCTCCCAGCTCCAGCAGCGGCCTCACCGCGAACCCGGTGCCCCGCAGCAGGGCTCGTGGGTACAGGGCGTGGCGCAGCCGGCCGACCGGCAGGGCGGTCACGGCCTCCAGGACGGCCGGGATCCCGGTCGAAGCGGGGGCGCTCATCGGGTCCGCTCCCGTCCGGTCAGCTGCATGCGCAGTTCGCAGGTGTAGCGGCGGCCGTTCTCGTCGCGCAGCCACAGCTCCTCCGGCCCGGGCCGCATCTGTTCCGCCGTCACCAGGGTGCTCCCCTTGGCCACATGGGCGGCGAGGTCCGCGGCGAGCACCGACTCCAGATCGATCAGGTAGGGCTTGCGTTCGCGGTCGGTGCGGCAGAACACGAACCGGCCCGGGACACGGGTGCGGGCCAGTCGGCGCAGCTTGAGGAATCGGGCGTACGGCGTTCGGGCCGACACCGCGGCCGCGTCCAGCGTCCAGCGCGGCCGCTGGTAGACGACACCTCCCACGGTCACCTCCGAGGTGTCCGCGGGCCCGCCGAACACGGCGTGCAGCACCTGCGGGGGCGAGATGGCGGCGTACGGCGGGTATTTCACGTAGTCGCTGAGCGGCAGGTACACCGACACCTCCCGGCCGGTCTCGTCGCGGCAGCGCGGCCCCACCGCGGTGTTCTCCACCGTGATCCGCTGAGGCCACACCGTGTGCGGGTCGTCCGCGTCGGCGGCCGAGGGCGAGCGCAGCACCACCCGTCGGCCCGGGAAGAGGTAGTAGCCCTTGTTACGTCGGCCGACGTCGAAACCGACCAGACCGGGCCGGTCGGCGACCCAGCGTCGGGCGTCCGCACCGAATCCGTCCCCGCCGGGGAACATCGTGCCCAGCCAGCCGTCGGTGAGCAGGTGGTGGTGGCAGCGGCCGAGCACCAGGTGTGCGTCCGGCAACTGCCGGACGTCGGAGACCGCGGGGCACAGGTCCACCAGCGCGTAGCGGTCCCCGGGGAGCAGCGCGGCGGCGGCGAGCAGTTCCCCGGTGACCTGCCGCTGCCGGTCGGTGGGATGGACGGGGACGTGGTCCGGGACGAAGCGGCTGCCTCCGGGGTCGAAGACGTCGCGCAACCGTTCGCTGTACTCCAGCAGGTCCAGCGGCGGGCCCGCGCCGAGGGCGTCGCGCACCTTCGCCGCGGCGGCCCGCTGGACCGCGGCGCCGTGTGCCGCGGACAGCTCCAGCGCCGGCCCGATCCGCTCCGCCCAGGAACGCAGCGTCTCCTCGCCGACCTCCAGAGCGAACGGCGAGGCGCACTCCTCGTAGAAGACGGCGCGGTCCGCGTATACCGCCCCGGCTCCCCGCCGTGCCGGTGTGCCGGTGACCTGGCTGAAGGCATGTGCCAGCCGCTCCACCGCCGCCGTCCGGCCGGGGAACGGCGTCGCCTCCACCTCCGTCAGCAGGGCGCGCAGCCGACCGATCCGCCCGGTCCACTCGCGGACGGCCTCGCCGTCGGGGAGTCGCGCCAGTCGGTCGAGCATCGTGCCCAGAGGATCGAGTTCGTAGGGGGCTGCGGCGATGCCGAACACCAGGCGGCCACCCGCGACGAGCGGCCGCAACCGGGTCGCGGTGTCCCGCAGCCCGGCGTGCACGGCCTCGGCCACAAGGGGCAGCGTGGCCCCCTCCGTGCCGAAGGAAGCGACCGCCGCGAGGAGTTCGTCCGCCCCGGCCGGTGTCCCCGCCGCGGCTCCGGCCGTCGCGCCGGCAGGCGGTGGCGCGCCGGTACGGCGGAACGGCAGCACAGTACGGAGCCTGGGATCGCGGGCCACCGCGTCGGCCACCTCCCGGCCGGCCCACTGGGCGAAGAACACCCGGCGGCGGCGCGGCACGTCGGTGCGCAGCGTGACACCGTGGCCGGGCCTGGTCGTGCCGTACGCCATCGGCCCGAAGAAGCTGACCGTCTCGTTCTTCGCGCAGAACCGCTGCAGGTACGTGTAGAGCTGGCGGCGGACCCGGCGCCAGCGGGCGTTGTCCGGCCGCGGGCCGTCCAGAAACGGCACCAACATGTTGCGGTACACCTCGGGGTTGGAGAGGAAGACGGCCTCCTGCACATCGGGCCGTGCCATCACCCCGCGCAGCGCCTCGGTCGCCTCGCTGTCCGCCTCGTCGAATGCCTTGCGGTAGGTGCGTACGGCGTCGCCCCAGCGTGCTGCGGCAGCACGCCAGGCATCGTCGTCGCGCGCGGGCAGCAGTGCGGGATCGGCCGCGTTGACCGCCGCACGTGTTCGCTCCGCCGCAATCCCTGTCACCTCGGCCGCCGCGGCCAGCGTCTGCTCCTCGTCGAGGAGCGCGTCGGCAGCGGACAGCAGGGCGTCGGGCGCCGCGAGCGTCGCCAGCAGGTCGAAGGGCATGCCCGCGTGCCGGAGCACGAAGACACCGCCCGCCGTCCAGTCACGGTTCATGGCGCGTACACCCCCATCTCCGCGGTGCGCACGGCACCGGCGGCCCGAAGTACGTTCAGCAGTCGTGTCCGGCGGACGGCGGGCAGCGCGCCGACGGCCTCCGTCGCCGCTGGCCCGCCACGGCGGACCTGTTCCAGCAGCCCGGCGAGCGCGGGCTGGATCCGAGTGAGCGCTCCGCTGCGCAGGTTCACCAGGAACTGCCCCGGTGCGCTGCCGGGCGGAGCCGTGTGCTCGCTGCGCACCAGCCGGACGGCCGGATCCCACTGGTGCTCGCCGTCGATGACCGGCAGCGGCCCGGCGGCGAACAGTGCGCCGGCGACCCGGCCCGGGAACATGTCGTGACGGACCACGCCGATGCCGAGCAGGCGACGGACCTCGGCCGTGGTCGCCTCGCCGGCCGGGGCCGCCCAGCGTGCGAGGTCGTGCCCGCCCGGCATCGGCGCGCCGGGCGGCAGCGGCGGCCGGAACGGGCGGAAGCCCGCCACCCGCACCGGTGATCCGGGCCGGGACCACCATGCGCCGGAGGAGGTGTCCCCGCCCGGCACGCCGACCAGGATCTCCACGGCGGCCGGGAAACGGGCCGCCAGCGCGGTCAGCGGGCCGGCCAGCTCCGCCGAGCCGCCGGTCGTCACCACCAGGCCCTCGCAGCGGTCCAGTTCGCTCACCTGCAGCGCGGTCACGGTCCCGGCGTCCAGCCAGCCCGCCCAGCGGCCCGCGGACGGGGGCCGGTCGCCCTCGCCGCACCAGCACAGCGCCGCTTCCCGGGACGACCACTGGCGGAGCACGATCCGCGGCCTGATCCGCTGTTCCAGCCCTACTCCGGTGAGCTCGGGAAGACGTCGCAGCGCATCCCGGTGGCGGGCCACGAACCGGCCGCTGAGGGTGGCGGCCCCCGGTCCGAGCCGCCGCAGCAGCCGCAGTGCGGTCGGCAGTTGCTGATCGCTGTCGACGACCAGCTCGACTTTCGCGCCCGTGGGCACCGCGGACAGTTCCGGGTCGAACAGGGTGCAGCGGGTGGCCGCCCGCGCCGCGTCGGCACTGCTGCTCGTGCTGCCGGTGCGCAGCTCGATGTCGTCGATGGAGGCGGTGAGCCCCGGGTCGCGGGCGCTGATCACCCTGATCGCCGCACTCAGCGCGCGCAGCCGGGTGGCCGGGTCGGACGCTGCGGCCAGGGCGTCGGCAGCGGCCCGCGCCAGCAGGCAGATCCCCGCTGTCTCCGAGCGCCCCGGGGCGTCGAGCACCGCGGCGTTCGCGTACAGCACGGAGGGCTCGGCGACCCGCCGGGCGAACAGCCGGTTGAGGTCGAGCAGCTGCTCGCCGGGGCACACCGTCACGGTGATGGTCGGATCGCCCGGCGGGGGCACCACGATGATTCTCATCGGGCCGCTCCCGGTACGCCGGGACGGAGATAGACGCAGCGCAGCTCGGCCGCGAAGCGCAGGTCGCCCTCCCGCAGCCACAGCCCGTTCCGGTCGGGCAGCACCTCACTCGCGTGCAGTGTCTCCGCTCCCGCGGCGAGCCGGAGGAGGCCGTCCACCAGGAGCGGACTGTCGAGGTCCACATACACCGGTTTGCGCTCGTGGGACGCCTTTGCGAAGAACCTCGACGGCACTCCGGCGGCCCGCAGGCGGCGGCGCAGGGCGAGCGAGTCGTCGACGTCGGCGAGCCGTTCGGGCAGATCCGTCAGCGGTCCGGGCCGCAGTTGCCGGCGGCTGCGGGCCAGCACCACGTTGCCGTGCCGCAGCCGGGGCAGACAGTCGGCGTCCGGCAGTCTCGGAGGACGTATCCGGGGCAGTGCGAACGCGGTGTGCACCGCGGTGTCCAGTTCTCCGTTGTGCAGGAAGAGTTCCTTCTCCGGGCGGCCGGCCGCCCGCAGCCGGGCTCGTTCGCCGTCGCTGGAGACGTACAGCCGGTCCAGTTCGATCCGCTCTGCGGAACCGTCGACCGGGCCGATCTCCACGACCGGACCCGGGAAGCGCAGCGGCGGCAGGCCGGTGTTGCGGCGGGCCACCACGCTCAGCGCCCGGCGGCCGTCGAGGACCCGCAGGATCTGCCGGTCCCGCTCGGCCAGTGCCGCTGCACGGCCGGGATGGAATTGCAGTGCCCATGGGGTGAGCAGGGGCGCGTCGTGGACATCACCGATCACCAGCGGGGTGTGCCCGCCCCGGTAGCCGGACAGCGTCCCGGCGGCGACCATGACGTCCACCGAGCACAGCACCGGCAGTTCGGGCGGCGGTGCTGTCACGAGTCCGGCGAGGTCGAGGACGGTCGTTCCGGGCGCGGCAGAGGCGACGGCCCGCCCGATCGCATCGGTCAGCCAGGGGTCGTACGCCACCTTGAGACCGGCGCATGCGCGCAGCACTCGCGTGAACGGGAAGCTTCCGGGCCCGAGCGCCCGCGCGACCTCGCGGTTGGTGCGCCGGCGGGTGCCCACGGCCGTGTGGGCGAGCAGGTCCAGGACGGCGGGCACGGCCTCCTGCAGATCCCTGGCCAGCTCGCCGCCGATCGACAGGTCGAGGGTGCCGACCGCGGCCTCGGTGACGGGCAGCCGGTCGTTGTAGAACTTCGCGCGCTCGGGGGGCCGACCGCCGTCCGCAGGGGTGCCGGCTCCTTCGGGCAGGCCGAATCGCGCCAGTTCGCTCTGGAGCGCCAGCTTGGTGGCCGCGTCGGCGGCGGGATAGCGGTCGAGCGACGCGACGACGGCGGCCAGCCGGCGGTCGGCTGCCGGCAGTCGCCCGGCCAGCCAGCGCGTGGGGTCGATCTCGGTCGCCGCGGGGTCCAGGTCGTGGGTGAGCAGACCACGCCGCATCGCGCTGTCCAGCGCCTGCTTGGCCTCCGCCGCGTCGAGTCCGCTACGGGCGGAGATCTCTTCGAGTGTGCTCCCTCCGTCTGCGCCGCGCACCAACGCGCCCGGTGCCGTCGCGGCGGCCGGCGTGCCCGCGAAGGTCTTGCGGCGCGGCACCAGGGCGGCAGCCGTCGCGGGATCGGCGAGGACGGCGGCCTGAATCTGGTGGAAGGCCCAGGCCGAGAGATAGGCCCGCCGCCGGGGACACACCCGGTGGCCCTCCCAGGACCACTTGGCGGCCGGTCCCGGACCGGGAGACAGCGTGGCGTAGTTGATCGGGCCGAAGTAACTCATCGTCTCGCACTTGGTCGCCAGCCGTTGCGCGTACGAGGCCACTTGACGGCGCAGCCGGGCGGCCGTCAGGCGTCCCTTGGCGATGTCGCGGAACACCCCGGGCCCGGAGCAGGCGACGGCCTCCAGGAAGCGGGGGTCCGCCACCGTCGCACCCAGCGCCCTCGAGACGTCCCCTTCGTCCTGCATCAGCGCGTTCGCCCACCGCTCGTGCTGGGCGGCCAGTTCTCCGGTCACCTCGGTCCAGCGCTCCAGCCAGTCGGCCGGTACGGGAGTCTCCGGCGGCAGGGGGCGGCTGCTTCGCAGCCGGGCCCGCTGTCCCCTGCTGAGGCGCGGACCGGGCCCCAGCTCGCCGCGGAGCTGCTCGGCGGCCCGCGTGAGCTCCAGCAGCCGGTCGGCGATCGGCGCGGTGCGCCGGTGCGCCAGTCGTTCGACCAGCTCCCAGGGGAAGCCGGTGGACCGGACGATGAGCGTCGGCAACAGCGTCCAGGGGTTCACGAGTTCCTCCTGATCATCGCCAGGCGCAGTTCGGAGGTGACCGGCCGGCCGCCTCTGCGCAGCCACAGCGCGCCGGGTTCGGGGAGCATCTCCTGTACCGTGACGGGCTCTCCCGGCTTCCCGCCCGAGACGACCGAGGCGAGGGCCGCGACGGCGAGCGGCGAGTCGAGATCGACGCACAGCGGCTTCGGCTCGCCCGGCACATGCGCGTAGATCCAGCGCGGCAGACCGAACCGCACCCGCGCCCGCTGCGCCGCGCCGAAGGAGCCCGCGTCGCCGGAAGACCGCCCCTGGGCGCCGCTGCCGGTGAGTTCCTCCGGCTCCAGCCACCAGGCAGCACGCTGGGCGACGACCTCGCCGACGGTGATCCGCGGGGCGAAGTCGCCGAACCGGACCAGGGGGAAGCGAGCCGTCCCCGGCGGGGCGAAGGGCATCAGATGGGGGTGGTCGTCCTCGCCCGCGTAGAGCACCAGTTCACCGCGGGTGTCCCGTAGGACGACCCGGTCCTGCAGCGTTTCGACGACCAGGTCGGTGATCGCCACGCTGCGTTCCGCCGACCGGGTGGCGATCGCGGTCACCTCCACGAAGCGTCCGGGGAACGCCTCGGTGACCAGCCCCTTGTGCCGCCGGCGGCGCATCACGGTGGCGAGGCAGGCCTCGCCACCCCAGGGGGACAGGTCGGCGCGGAAGTCCGCCTGGAGCCCGTCGGGGTCGTCGCAGAACAGCCCCTGCGATCCCCAGGCGAACACATACGGATGCACCTCCCCCAGAACGAACCGGGGCCCGTCGCCGCCCTGACGGATCAGCAGGTCGGGGCCGGCGAAGAAAGGCCGGGCGCCGGGCACGCCGAGCCCCTGGAGGTCGGCGGGGTCCAGCTCGCAGGCACGGTCGCGCACCCGGCCCGCCACGAGGGCGGTGAGCGCCGCGGTCAGCTCCCCGACCGGTGCCAGGCGCTCGCGCAGAGCACCGTCGTCGACCGCCTGCCGGATCCGGAGGACGAACTCGTCGTAGGGCATGCGCCGCGTACCGGCGGCCCGCAGCACCGACGCCGCCAGTTCCTGGTGCGCCTGGTGCAGCAGCTCACCGAGACGGGCGCCGATGTCGAGCACCGGGGCCAGTCCCGCCTCGATGGCGGCCGCCATGTCGGTTCCCATGCGTACCGGGCCCAGGTCGCCGCGCGACTCCAGGTAGACGATCAGCCGGTCGGCGTACATCCGGCCGCCGGCACGGCGGGCCGGGGCGCCCGTCAGCTCACTGAAGTGCGTCTCCACCGCTTCCAGTTCGGCCCGTCGCCGCTCGTGGTCGGATGCCTCCGCGAAACGTTGGACCCCGTTCCACAGCGCGGCCAGCCGCACGGGCCAGTCGGTGTGGGCGGCGAACCGGTGTGCGTCCGCCAGCAGTTGCTCGAAGGGCTGGACCGCGGTGGACGCCGGTTCCGGCCAGGTGCGTACGACGCCGAGCCGTTCCAGTCGGGCCAGGGTCTGGGCGACACTCTGCGGGGACTGCCCGGTGCACTCGGAGAGTTCCCGGGCCGAGCGGCGTCCGTCGACGGCGGCGAGCAGCTCGGACTGCCGACCGTCGAGCCGTACCCGTCGCCCGTCGCCCAGGGTGAGCAGCTCCGCGTCACACCGCGAGACCGGTACCCGGGTCACCGGGATCGCGGGGCGCACGAGCGGGTCCGCCGCCATCCGGCGGGCCAGCTCGCAGACCGCCCAGAAGGCGAGGAACGGCCGGGTCTCGACCACTCCGCTCCTGGTCTCCGCTGCGAAGTGCACACCGTGCACTCCGGGATCGACGCGGCCGTGGACCAGCGGGCCGAAGAAGCTGGTGGTCTCGTTCTTCGCGGCCAGCCGCTGCAGGTACAGGCAGAGGCGGCGTTCCATGGACCGGTCCCGCCCCGAGCCGGTGGCTTCGGCGGCGAGCCAGCGCAGCACCCCGTCGTAGAAGGAGGGCGCCAGCTGGAGCAGTGCGTCGAGCACCGGTGCGTCGAGCAGTTTGCGCAGCCTCAGTGACCGGTCGGCGGCGTCGCGGCCCACCGCCCGTGCCAGTTCCGTCTCCGCGGCGCGGGCCGCCGCGTGTGCCGCCGCATAGACCCGTGCCCGTGCCTGCTCCGGGCAGCGGGCCAGCGGCCGGGGAGGTATCGGCCGTCGGCGTCCGACCGCCGCCCGGGTCTGGGACAGGGCGCGCAGTACCGCCCGGTCGGAGCGCTCCCGGGAGGCGGTCACAGCCGCCGGGATGGCCTCTCGCAACAGCTCGGCCCGGATGTCCTCCAGGTCGCGCTCGGCGCGCCGGTAGGCGGCCGCCGGCGCGGCGACCGCATCGTCGGTGAGCGCGTCGAGCAGGTCGAATCCGAATCCGGCGCGGCGCAGCAGCAGTCGTGGCACCAGATGCCAGTCGGCCTCGTTCCCCGCCGCCATCAGTCGGCGACCAGGTCGAACGGACGGTTCAGTTTGGTCCGCGGCAGGGGAAGCAGTGTCAGTGGATCGGCGCCGTCCCGGCACCCTTGGGCCAGTGCCCGCACCCGGTCGGGCCGGGTCAGGCTGTTGGCCGCGAGGACTGCTGTGCCCGCCGTGGGCGGCAGACCCGTCGCCGCCCGGCGTCCCAGTTCGGCCAACGCCATCCGGTAGGGGTCGCCGAGCCGGGCCGCGGCGGCGGCGCCCTCGTCGTAGTAGTCCGCGGCGGTGTTCCGGTCACCGTCGGCGAGCAGGAGGGTGCCCAGTTCCACGGCGATCTCGCAGGCGTGGAAGTCGTCGGCCAGCCGTTCGCCGTGACGCAGCGACGCGTCCAGGTCCGCCACGCCTGCCGCGGTGTCGCCGAGCGCGATCCGCAGGCCGCCTGACCGGTAGGCGTGGTGCTTGGCGAACTTGGCGTCGCTGCGGAAGGCCGAGTCGGCGAAGCGCTGCCAGGTCTCCAGCGCTTGCCGCTGCTTGCCCGCGCTCTCCTGCAGCACGCTGATGTTCGACACCAGGTTGACCCGGAGATGCAGCGAACTCGCGTCGGTCAGCCCGTCGATGCAGTCGAGTGCAGCCTTCTCGTGGTCGAGGGCGGCCACCAGGTCCCGCCCCGCGAACAGGGTGAGCCCCCGCAGGTTGTGCAGCCAGCCTCGCTCGCGCCGCCTGGTCACCGGCTCGCCGGGTTCCTCGGCCACCGCCGCGAAACCGGCTTCCAGCTCCGCCACGGCCTCGGACACCCTGTGCTGGCGCTTCGTCAGGGTGAGCGCCGCGTACAGATGGGACTGTGCGAGGGTCTCGGCGGAGAGCGGGCCGTCCGTGTCCCGCATACCGCGGAAGAAACGGACCGCGTCGTCCTGCCGGCCGCGGAAGGCCGCCTGGATGCCGAGCACCTTGAGCAGGAACGCCCGGACGTCGTCCGGGTAGCGCAGCAGCGCCGCCTCGAACTCGATGGCCTGGTTGTCCTCGCCGGATCCGGCCGACGCCTGCGCGGCCAGCCGGGCGACGTCGTCCCGGGTCAGCCCGGCCGCGGCCCCCAGGCAGCCGCTGGCCACCACCCCCATGCCCTCCCAGTTGCCGGTGTAGAAGGACAGCCGGCAGTAGTCGAGCGCCGCGGCGATGCGCTCCGGTCCGGAACTCTGCGGGTCCAGGGCGGTGGCGAACAGTTCCGCATCCCTGCCCTGGCCGGTGACCGGTACCGGTGCGCCCGTGCGCAGCCGGCCCGGGCTGACGTCCAGTCCCAGCAGTCGCAGGGCGCGGGCGCGTTCCTCCCGGCAGTCCACCGCGTCCGCTCTGAGGGGTTCGGTGACCAGGGCCTCGCCCGGCTCCACGGACAGCCGGCCCCGCCCGGTGGCCGCGCTGTATTCGGCGGCCCGGACCAGTCCTTTCAGGCTCGGCAGATCCGTCCGGCCGGCTCCGCGCAGCAACAGCGCCATGTCCAGGCTCTCCGATGCCCGGCACAGCGCTCCTGCTGCCAGAGCCAGTACCCGGAAGGTCTGTTCGGACTCCCGGTGCAGCCTGCGTTCGGACGCCGACAGCGCGATCGCTGCCAGCCCCGTCATCGCGTCCGGCTCACCCGACAGCACTGCCCATTCGGCCGGGTAGCGGACGGGCAGCGTGCCGAAGTCCGCCTGCGCGTCCCGGAGCGTACGAATGGCGCGGCGCAGACCCGCGAAGCCCGCCGCCGGCCCGGTGGCGAGGTCGATCTGCAGTGTCCGTCCGCCGGACCGCCGGACGGACTCCACGATCAGACCGGTGTTGTTCCCTGAACCCATCTCTGGTTCCACCCCCACGTGGACATGAGTTGCACAGTGTGTGAAACCCCCGTGACAAGCGCGTCGCCGCTGCTGCGGCCTCTCGGGTCCCCGGCGGAGCGGCCGCGCCACTCCGCCGGGCCCGCGTCGTCTCAGCCCGTCCGCCTCATCGGTGGGCCAGGGCCAAGGGCGCGATCCTGCTCTCCACCTCGTCCAGCGTGAAGTCGATGTCGTCGAGGAACTCCATCTGATCCAACTCCTCGAATGACCCTTCGCCGCCGGACCCCTGGGCCTGACCGCCGGGCTCTTCGGCAACGGTGCCGCTCGTGTGCTCCGCCATGACGTCTTGTCCTTCCATGGTCGCGGGGACCGGAAAGGTGTTCCGGGTCCCTGAATCCGTTCCGGCCGACCCCGGTTTGCTCCGGTCCCGGGCGCCTTGCCGGTGGATACGCACCGGACCGTCGGAGTATTCACGAGAATTCAGGGAAACTTTTCGAGCCTGCGGAACTTTCACCCCTTATCGCGCGGGTGACGGTCGGCTTCCATCTAAGAACTCGGGCTGTGACCTGCAAGGATGCGGTCTTTCCCTGCGTCAGGAGAACGCGTCTTTCTCTCGTTTCGGGATCCATTTGTCATCACCGCCACAGGAAGGCGCAAGGAAAACTGCAGAGAATGGTGAGGAGGTTAAAGGGATCGCATGGGCAGCGAAAGGAAGGGAAAGGCAATGTAAAGAGAGTGAAAGGAAAAGGGTAGGGCGGCCGGGAGGCGGGCCCGGAAGCGCCTGGTGTCCCGACGGGTGAGGCGACCTCAACAGCGGACGGTCACCTGCCGACCGTGAACTGCCCGGTGAGCCGGTGAGCGGGCTCAGGGGCGATGCGTTCTCAGGCTGTGAGCCGGAGCATGGCGATCGCGTGCTCGGGACGTGATCGGTAGTGATCGGCGGCGGCGATGTTGGTCCGGCCTGCTTGGCGGATGAGCCCGATGGCGAGGTTGCGCGGGGTGGCCTTGGCTCGGGGTGCGGTGCCGGTGCGTACGCGCGGGGAGTCCTCGCTGAACGTCACGTCTCTGACGTGGTGCAGGGCCTCAACTGAGCGGTGATTCTCGACGAGTTCGGCGAGTTGTGCCGGGCTGGTCTGTTCGGGCGGGAGCTTGGTGACCGCGTGGACGGTCTCCGTCTCGACCTTGCCGGTCGTGCGGTGGGTGCGGCGGCGCTTGGTCTCCATGGCCTGGACGGCGTGCGGGAAGAGCAGGCCGGGCCGGACGGTGCAGACCTTCAGGCGGCGGACCTCGCGGCGGCCGTGTCCGGCCCCTGCGGTGCGGGCCGGCGCGGGATCTGCTTCCAGAGCAGGCGACGCAGTTGCTTGCGCAGCCTCTTCTGGCTGTCCTCGGCCACCACGAGGTAGTGGCTGCCGACGGTGATGGCGTGTTCGGCGTGGGCGCGCTGGGTGTGCATCGCGTCGACGGTGACGACGACGCGCAGGTCGATCTGGTCCAGCAGTGGGCCGAAGGCGGGGAATTCGTTGCTCTTCGCGGCGATCTGGCGCTGGGCGATCACGGTCTGGCAGGCGTGGAGCGCGGCAGCGGGCAGGTGGAGGGCTGCGCCGTCGGTGCGGGAGCCACGTACGGTCTTGCGTCGATGGCCACGCCGACCAGTGTGTCGCCGGGTTCGTCGACCGGTTCGGCTGCGTACCGGGCGAGCCAGGCACCCACGGCGTCGTCCAGAGCGTCGCCGTCCAGGCGGGCGAGGAGTCGTCCCAGCGTGGAGGCGTTCGGTGTGCCGGCAGTCAACCCGAGCCACGTTCCGCCCGTCGAGTACGAGGCCGATCACTACAAGGAATCCACGAAACCCCAGGTCACAACCACAATCTGAGATCTCTGCCGAACCCGGTCCCGTTCAGATTCTGGGCAGCCGCAGTTCGAACAGGGCCCCGCCGTACGCGGACGTGCGCACGATGAGTGTTCCGCCGTGCCGCTCGGCTATATCGCGGGCGATGGCGAGGCCAAGGCCCGTGCCGCCGTCGTCCCGGCTGCGCGCGTTGTCGAGACGGACGAAGCGTTCGAAGATCTGCTCACGTTGCGTCTCCGGTACGCCGGTGCCGTCGTCGGCGACCCGCAGCACGGCAGCCGTTGCCTCCTTGGCGAGTGTGACGTCGATCCGAGTGCTGGCGTGCCGTTGGGCGTTGTCGATGAGATTGGCCAGGACCCGTGCCAGCTGCCCTCGTGATCCCGTCACTTCCACGTCTTCCTCCACGATGGCGCGGACCGCGATGGTGTCGCGCGTGGCCCGCTGCCGGAGTTCCTCCCCCACCAGCGAGTCCAGTTCCACCCGCCCGGCCGTGCTTCGCCCACTTGCGTCCAGCCGGGCCAGCAGCAGCAGATCGGTGGCCAGCCGCTGGAGTCGTACGGTGTCCTCCACCGCGCCTTCGAGGTCGAGCAGCTCGGGGTGAGCCGCACCGACTTCCAGTTGGGTGCGCAGGGATGCGATCGGACTGCGCAGTTCGTGCGAGGCGTCGGCGACGAACCGCCGCTGACGACCCACGGAGGCTTCCAACGCGGCCAGCGTCTCGTTCGTTGTCCGTGCGAGACGGGCCACCTCGTCGCCCGAGCCGGACTCGGGCACCCGGCGACTCAGGTCCTCGGAAGCGGTGATGACCGCCATCTCGGCGCGGATCGACTCGACCGGACGCAGGGCGCGGCGGGTGACCATCCAGGTCACGCCCCCGACCACGAGGAGCAGGCCGGGAAGGCCGACCAGCATCACGGCCGTTGCGGTGGACACGGCTTTCTGCTCGGCGTCGCGGAGGGCGCCGGCGTGGATGGTGAGGGTGCCATAGGTCTTCGTGTCCACCCGGGCTGTGGCGAAGCGGTAGCCGGAGGTCTGCCCGCGGACCGTCGCCGTCCCTGTCGCGAAGGTGTGGCCGTCCCTGATGCGTCCTGGCGCGGTCGGCCCGTACGCGTTCTCGTCTTCTTCCCGCTCGTCTTCTCCCTGCGTCGGCTGAGTGCCCTTCTCGGGCCCGGGTGCGGGGGTGGCGGTCGTCGGAGGGTCGGGCTTGACCGCCGTGACGCCGGTTCCCGTGATCTTCTGCAGTGCCCGGCTGGCCGCTCGCAGCCGACCCTCCGCGTCGACGACCTGGATCGGGTGCTCGCTGCCGTCCCCGAGGTCGAGTTGGCTGAACCGATGGCCCAGTCCCAGGTTGACGGCGACCTCGCGGGCGGCGGACTGCGCCGAGGAATCCGCCTGTGCGATCAGGCTCGACCGCAGCGAGCCCAGCACCGCGGTACCTGCCGCGATCAGAGCGACCGCAACGACCAAGGTCGCGCCGAGGGTGGCTCGAGCGCGCACCGAGCCGAAGGGATGCAAGGGCCTCGTCATCTGCTCTCCAACCGGTACCCCGCGCCCCGCACGGTGACGATCCGGCCGGCGCCCAGCTTCCGTCGCAGGGTGCTGATGTACACCTCGACGATGTTCGGGTCACCCTCGTAGGCGAAGTCCCACACGTGCTCCAGGATCTCTCTCTTGCTGACGAGCTCACCGACCCGTACCGCCAGCTGCTCTAGGACGCTGAACTCCTTGGCCGTCAGGGGAATTTCGTTGCTGTCGAGCCGGACCCGGCGAGCGGCGGTGTCCACTCTGAGCCCGCCCGCCCATATCACCGGCGATGCACCTGCCGGACCGCGCCGCCGGAGCAGCGCCCTGATCCTGGCCACCAGCACGACATAGGAGAACGGCTTGGTCAGATAGTCGTCGGCGCCGGTGTCCAGCCCCTCGGCTTCGTCGTACTCGCCGTCCTTGGCGGTCAGCATGAGAATCGGCACCTCGTTACCGGCGGCCCGCAGGGCGGCGCAGACCCGGTAGCCGTTCATGCCGGGCAGCATGATGTCGAGGACAACAAGATCGTAGGAGCCTTCGGAGGCCCGGTACAGACCTTCGAGGCCGTTGTGCACCACGTCCACGGCCATGCCCTCCGCGGTCAGGCCTCTGGCGAGGGAGAGTGCGAGTCGCTTCTCGTCCTCCACTATCAACAAACGCATAAGGCCAAGAGTGGCAGGACGAAGCTGAAGAACGCTTCAGGTGACTTCAGGTGGAGTTCAGGTTCCCGGCAGCACATTGGACCCGTCGCAACAAACCCAACCAGGGAGGGAACCCTGTGAAGCTGAACATCGTCGTCGCCGGCATTGCCGCGGCAGCTCTGGTCGGCGGTGGCACCGCCACCGCGGTCGCCCTGTCCAACGGGGACGACAAAACCCCGGTCAAGCAGTCCGGCGTCCAAGTCCCGGGCACCGACAGCGGTACCAGCAAGGACAGCCGTGGCGCCGGTGCTGCCGGTCACGGCTCGGGCAGTCACGACGACGGCAGCAACGCCGACGACCGTGACGACAGCCGTGGGGCCGGTGCTGCCGGTCACGACTCGGGCAGTCACGACGACGGCAGCAACGCCGACGACCGTGACGACAGCCGTGGGGCCGGTGCTGCCGGTCACGACTCGGGCAGTCACGACGACG
>NZ_JBFBJL010000021.1:0-38120 GCF_040686075.1 Streptomyces sp. NPDC086519 | reverse complement strand
GGCAGCAACGCCGACGACCGTGACGACAGCCGTGGCGCCGGCGCTACCGGCCACGACTCCGACAGCCACCACGACGACAGCAACACCGACGACCACGAGTGACAGGAGTGCCTACCGAGGTTCCCCCGGGCAGCGGGGGAACCTCAGGGTGCCGTGGTCCGCGTGGTGGATGAGCTCACCGGGCGCGACCTCGCGGCTGGCCAGGGCATACTCCAGCAAGGTGAGGACCGGGTCCGCGTCCGCGCGGGCGGAGGTTTCCCAGGCCACCACCCGACGGGAGAACGCATCGCGGATCGCGGACAGCCACAACGGTCCCTCCAGCGTCGTGACCATGGTCAGGTCAGTGACCCACAACCGGCTCGGTCTGTCCGCGGTGAAGTCGCGTTGCACCAGGTCAGGGGCGAGGCTGGCGTCTGGGGCCCGGCGGGTGAAACCCTTGCCCCGGCGGGGCTGATATCCCGGCGAGGCCGACCTGGCGCATGAGCCGATCGACACGCTTGCGGCCGACGTGGACGCCCTCGCGCTTGAGGACGGCATGCACGCGGGGGGAGCCGTAGATCCCGCCGGAATCGGCGTGGACCTGCCGGATCTTGCCCGTCAGCTCGGCGTCCTGGCGGTGCCGCTCGCATGGCTCCTTCTCGGCCTGGCGCCAGCGGTATCAGGTGGATGAGGGGATGGAAAGTTCCCGGAGTACGGGCTCGACCCCCAGGTGCGGGTGCGCGTCGACGAGCGCGGTCACCTGGGCCGGGCCGGGTCGAGCTGGGCCGCGAAAAAAGCCGAGGCCGTCCGCAGGACCTCGTTCGCCCGGCGCAGTTCCCGCACCTCGCGGCGCAACTGAGCCGGCTCGTCCTTCTCCTCGGTGGTGAGCATGTCGTTCCGCTCGCCGGCGTCGGCCTCGGCCTGGCGGATCCAGTTGCACAGGGCCTCGTGGTGCACACCGAGTTCCTCGGCCATGCGGCGGATCACGGGCTTCGGCTTCGGCTCGGCGGTCCGGTACATCAGGACCGCACGCTCACGCAACTCCAGCGGGTACTTCCTCGGTGCAGGCATCGTCTGGGCTCCTCTCATGAAACCCATCTGCCCCGCTGTCACCTCTTCCCGCATCTCGGGGGAACCTCACCCAATACACCTCTGTGAAGCTCACAACACGCCTGGTCAGGGCAGGACGCCGGGCGTTCATGGGCTCGGTCGGCGACTCGTTCGACAAGGCCCTCGCGGAGAACCTGTGGATGGTCATCAAGACCGAGTGCATCCGCGGCCGGGTCTACGCCACCAGGGCCGAAGCGAACCTCGCGCTCTTCGAGTACATCGACGGTTTCTACACCCCCCGCCGCATCCAGAAGCGGCTCGGCTACCTCAGCCCGATCGAGTACGAGGAGAAGCACTACACCAGCCGGGCAGCGGCCGAACAAGTGAACCTGAAACCACGTCAATCCGCCCTGACCTGCTAGTCAACCACTCCCGCGCAGCGGGGGAACCTCAGTCGCACACCGGGCACAGCTCCAGGTGGATCGGCCGCCCGTGTTCGTCGTCCTGCGGCGCCACGCCGCTCATGATGAGGTGGCCCCGGCAGCGTGAACACTGCGGCAGCCGGTCGGAGAACTCCAGCAACGCCATGGCCAGCCCCCTTTGATCCGGACGTGGCCCTCCACCCAAGACCCGCTGACCTGCGCCGTCAACCCCTCCCGCAGCGGTGAAGGGGCGCTCGGCCACGGAATCTGTCCACAGGCGAACGGGTGTCTGCTGGATGGATGACCGACAGCGACGACACGCAGCAGCCGGCGCCGCGCCGCAACCAGATCCTGGACGCCCTCGAGCGGGCAGAGCGCAAGGTGTTCACCCGGCCCGCGCCGAAATCCGCAAAGGCCCAGATGGAATTCCTCTACAAGCAGGCCAAGCTGTCCACCAAGGCCCTCGCCGAAAAGCTGGGCGTCTCGACCCGCACCGTGCAGCACTACCGCGCCGGACAGCAGACGAAGCCTCAGAAGAAGCTCCGGCCAGCCTGGTGGAGGAAACCGAATCCCAGTGGCAACCGCAGGTCAGGGCGCAGGTACGGGAGCGCGCGGCGACGGTCGACGGCATGCAGGTGGAGGTCTACGCGTACTTCGGATTCGCCTGCACGGGGAGCTCGGACGACGGCCGCGAGCGGTTCATCAGCACGGCGCTCTCACCCACCTACGCGAAGCAGATCCTCCAGATGCAGGGGGCTGGTGCGACGGAGGAGGAGCTGCATCCAGTCGTCACGGACGCCATCACCCAGGGCTTCGGCGTAGTCGGATGACGTCCGGTTCATGATGATCTGTCGGACTGATTCTCTTCACGAGATCCGACAGCAGCAGTTCAACACTTTGGGAGGCACCCGAACCAGGCCACGTTCGATGTTCATGAGAGCAAACAGCACCCGGCCGCCGGTGGCGAGCTGCGGGTGTCTGCGCCGCACGGCCGCCGCATACTCGGGTCAGGGGTTCCTCAGGGTCGAGATCAGGGGCAGTCCTGAGGCGTGGATGCCGCGTACGGCCCTAGCGTCGGTGGGGCAGGTGACCGATGCCCCTATGGAAAAGGCGAGCGAGTGTTCCGGAACAAGGCTCTACCGGCACGGGCTTCGCGCCCGGCCTTCGCCGGTGCGGAGAGGGTGGGCGGCATTGTCCGCCTGACCGCCGTGCACAAGGCGTACGGCCGCGGCGACAACCAGGTGCAGGCGCTCGACGGGGTGGACGTCGACTTTGAGGCGGGCACGTTCACCGCCATCATGGGCCCCTCGGGTTCGGGCAAGTCGACGCTGCTGCAGTGTGCGGCGGGCCTCGACCGGGTCGACGCGGGCCAGGTCCTGCTCGACGGCGCGCCGCTGCACGAGCTCTCTGAGCGCGCCCTGACCGAGCTGCGCCGCGAGCATTTGGGCTTCATCTTCCAGTCCTTCAACCTGATCCCGGCCCTGACGGCCCGACAGAACGTCGAGCTGCCGCTGCGGTTGGCCGGGCGCCCGATCGACCCGGTGGCGATCGACCGGGAGCTGGCCGAGGTCGGCCTCGCCGAGCGCGGCGGGCACCGGCCCGCCGAGCTCTCGGGTGGTCAGCAGCAGCGCGTCGCGACCGCGCGGGCGCTGGTGACCAGGCCCAAGGTGATCTTCGCGGACGAGCCGACCGGTGCGCTGGACTCGCGTACCGCGCGTGAGGTCCTGGTGCTGCTGCGCGGCGTTGTCGAGCAGCACGGGCAGACGATGATCATGGTCACGCACGACCCGGTGGCCGCCTCGTACTCCCAGCAGGTGGTCTTCCTCGCCGACGGCAGAGTGACCGGTGAGCTGTTCGAGCCGACGGCCGAGTCCGTGGCCTTGCGGATGGCCGCGCTGGAGCCCGGTGGGAGCGAGACGAAGCCGTGCTGAGCATCGCAGTAGCCACCCTCCGGCACCGTCTGATGGGCTTCGTGGGTGCCTTCGTCGCCCTCGCTCTCGGCACGACGATGATCGGCATGATGACGCTGACCCTGGCGGCCACCTTCGGCACGCCGCATCCGGGGCCGCAGCGGTTCAAGGAAGCCCAGGCCGTGGTCGCACCGCAGGGCTTCGAGGGGCGCCCGATGAAGGCCCCCGCGGTGCTGCCCGCCGACGTCGTGACCAAGGTGACCGCGGCCGGGAAGGCCACAGCCGACCGCAGCTTCCCGGTACGGCTGAGCCCCGGTTCCGGGGGGACGACCGGCCACCCCTGGACCGCGGCCTCCTTCGCGGGCTACCACCTCGTGGCCGGGCGCGCGCCGCAGGCCGCGGACGAGATCGTCGTCGCAGGCGGTGCCAAGTCGCTGATCGGGCGTCAAACCGAGGTCGTCACCGCCGACGGCGCCGGCCCCTACCGAGTGGTGGGGGTCACCGACGCGCTCTGGTTCGAGAACGCGGTCTTCTTCAGCGGCGCCGAGGCAGAGCGCCTGTCGCCCGGCGTCAACGCACTGGTCACCTACCAGAAAGCGAGCCGACTATCCACCCTCGTGGGCGACCGATCCGTGGTACTCAGCGGCGACGACCTGACCCGGATCGACCCCGACTCATCCGGCGGCGCCCAGGCGCTGGCCAACGCCCAGGCGATGGCCGGCAGTACGACCGGACTCGCGGTGTTCGTCGCGGTGTTCGTCGTCATCGCGACCTTCGCCTTCGCCACCGAGCAGCGCCGCCGTGAGCTGGCGCTGCTGCGGCTGGTCGGTGCCGCGCCGCGGCAGGTGCGGCGCATGGTGCTCGGCGAGGCGATGCTGATCGGCCTGGCGGCGGCGACCACCGGCTGCGTCCTCGCCCCGCTGTGCACCATGCCGCTGCGCTCCTGGATGCTCGGCCACGACGTCGCCCCGTCCTGGTTCACCATCCCCTTCAACCCGCTGCCGCTGCTGATCTCCTTCGTCATCGGCGTGGCCGCGGCGCTGGCCGGCTCGGCCGCCACCCTCGTCCGGGTCTCGCTGATCCGGCCGATCGAGGTGCTGCGCGAGAGTGTGGTGGAGCGTCGCGGGATGACGCCGATCCGCTGGCTGCTTGGGATCGGGATGCTGATCGGCGCGGTGGTCGCGGGGATCGTGATCTCCCGGACCGAGCCGTATCTGTCAGCCACCGCCCGCAAGTACCAGGCGGTGCCGGTCCTCTACGTCGGCGCGGTCACCCTGCTGGCGCCGATCCTGCTGCGACCGGTCACCCGGCTGCTGACCCGCCCGCTGCGCGGCTCGGCCAAGGCCGGCCCGCTGCTGGTACGCGAGAACATCTCCACCTCCCGTAGGCGTACGGCCGCCATGGTGGCGCCGATCGTGGTGGCCGTCGGGCTGGTCGGCGCCCTGCTGACGATGCAGAAGTCCGGCGACGCCACGGTCCTCGCCCGACAGCAGCACGAGATCCGGGCGGCAAACATCGTCGTACCCGGCGGTTCCGGGATCGACGCCCGCACCCTGAAGCGGCTGACGGCCGTGCCCGGGGTCCGGGTCACCCCGGTCACTTCGATGAACCTCCGGATCGGCACCGCCCAGGGCGAGCAGATCGACTCGCTGAGCACCAACGCGGTGCCCGCGGCGGCGCTGGGCACCACCATCACGCCGCCCGTGTCCTCCGGCTCGCTCGCCTCGCCGCCAGAGAACTTCCTGGTCATCGACGAGCACGCGGCCCAGTCCGACAGCCTGTCGGCCGGGGACCACGTGGTCGCGCTGCTGCCTACCGGCGAAAAGGTTCGCACCGTCATCGCGGCGGTGGTCGCGCGCGGTCTACGCGGCGACGACACCTATGTGTCCGCGTCACTGACCGGCGCGGTAATGCCGAGCCAGGTCTACCTCGACTCGACGGCGGGCGTGGGCCGGCCGCTCGACGAGCAGCAGACGGCCGCGGTGAACCAGGCGCTGGCCGGCTCCGGCGCGCACGTCCTGACCTACAGCGCCTACCTGGAGGCCCAGCGCGCGCACGCTGCCGAGCAGACGGACAACGCCGCGGTGATCATCCTGGGGATCGCGCTGGCCTACGCGCTGATCGCGGTCGCCAACACCCTGATCATGGCGATGGCCGGGCGACGGCGGGAGTTCGCCCTGCTCGGGCTGGCCGGCGCGGTGCGCGGTCAGATCGTGAAGGTCGCCGCCGCCGAGGCTGCCGTGGCGGTAGTCGTCGGCACCGTCCTCGCCGCCGTGGCGACCGGCCTCGCCGCGGTGACCCAGCATGTCTCGCTGAGCAAACTCGTGGCCGGAGCGCCGACGGTGATCCCGTGGACCCAGATCGGGGGGACCATCGCGCTCTGCGCTTTCGTCAGCGTGGTCACCGCGTCGGCAGCGACCGGGCGGGCGACCCGCCGCCGGGCGATCGAAGCCGCAGGCATCCGCGAGTAGGGCACGGCCGGGACCACGCGCGAGCCGCTGGTTCGTTCCCAGATCTCGTCAGCCACTGTCGCCAGCGGCTGCTCGGCGTCCCTGCCGAGCGCCCTGGCGCTGTCGAAACCGGCGAACATTTCGACTCGCTCGCGGCGGCCAGATACCTCCCGAACCGGTTCACAAACGCTGTCCGTTCTCGTGGCCAGAGCCAGTCGGACGGCTACCTCCCCGAACACAACAGGCACGGCTTCCAAGATCATGGAGTTCTCTGCGCCCCGTGATCCGAGTGGAAGACCGTGCCTGCCGACGCAGCATCGCCGATCCCGCCTGCCCTTGACCAGCTCCGCGAGCAGCCCGAGCCCAGCCCCGAAGAGATCCCGGGGCTGCTGGAGCGGCTGGCCGAGGTACCGGACCCGCGCCACCCGCGCGGAGTGCGCCATGCCTTGGCCGTCGTACTGGCGCTGACCGCGTGCGCGGTGCTGACCAGGGCGACCTCGTTGCTGGCGGTCGGCGAGTGGATCGCCGATGCCCCAGCCCACGTGCTGGAATCTCTCGGCGTCCGGGCGGATCCGCTGATGCCCAGGCGGCTGGTGCCCGCCGAGTCGACAGTCCGCCGGCTGCTGACCCGCATCGACGGCGACGCGTTGGACCGGGCGGTGGGCCGCTGGCTCGCCGACCGCCGCCCGAAGGCAGTCGGTCCCGCTGACCTGTGCGGGGTCTCAGTGGACGGCAAGAGCCTGCGTGGCGCCGCCAAGGCGAAAGGCCGCAAGATCCACCTGCTCGCCGCCGTGGAGCACACCACCGGTCTGGTCCTGGCCCAGATGGACGTCGGTGAGAAGACGAACGAGATCACCTGCTTCCAGCCCCTGCTGAACACCGTCGCCGACCTCGCCGGTGTGGTCATCACCAGCGACGCCATGCACACCCAGCGCGGGCATGCCGAATACCTCCTTGGGCGGAAGGCCCACTACGTCGTGATCGTGAAGGGCAATCAGAAGAGCCTGCGCAAGCAGCTCAAGTCCCTTCCCTGGAGGGATATCCCGCTTCTGGGCCGCACGAAGGAGAACGGCCACGGGCGTCGCGAGATCCGCCGGATCAAGGTCGCCACAGTGCACAACCTGCTGTTCCCCGGCGCTGGCCAGGCCATCCAGATCAAGCGCCGCCGCACCGACCGAAAGACCGGCAAGACCACCATCAAAACCGTCTACGCGGTAACGAGCCTCACCGCCAATCAGGCCAGTACGGCCCAGCTTGCGGAGTTGGTCCGCCGCCACTGGAACGTCGAGGCGCTGCACCATGTCCGGGACACTACGTTCGCGGAGGATGCCTCCCAGCTACGGACCGGCAACGCGCCCCGCGCGATGGCGGCCTGGCGCAACCTGGCCATCGGCGCGCTAAAGCTTGACGGTGTCACCAACATCGCCGCCGCCCTTCGCCGCAACGCCCGCGACCCACGACGCCCGCTCGCCCTCCTCGGCCTCGGGTGATCGCAAAACGGACATCAGCCGACTACGCCGAAGCCCTGCGCCATCACCGAGTCCTATTTCACGGAATGGGGCTCCCGCGCCAAGGGCCTTCGAGCGGATTTCACGCACGTGCGGTGAATAGATTTCAAGTTCTGAACACCCGCAATTCAGGACCTGCTGTAAACCTTATTGAGCCGAAGCGCGATAGTTGTCCTGTAGGCGGTCTTGCTGTCACCTGTGGGGTTTGGCATAGGAATGTCATTTTCTCAACTCTTGTCATGCCGCACTGATCCTGCCTGGAGCCGCGCCCAGCGGAAGTCGGGTGCGGAACATGTGAGCGGCCCCGCGCACCGGGAACGGTGCGCGGGGCCGCTATGCGTCTAGCAGTGGGGCAGACCACCGGGCGAGAGCCGGAACCTCAGGTCGCCGTCCACATACGGTCCGTAGGTCCAGGTATTCGGTTCATCGATATAGTTGCCGTTCGCGATGACCGCCGAGGTGCGGTACCAGACGTCGCCGGTAGTGCCGACGTATCCGCCGGACACCCAGCAGTCCACAAGAACCTGATCGTTCGGCGGCGAGAGGGTGAGATCGTCGGCCTTGCTGCATGTCGCGTAGGCGCATGTGTAGACACCCACGTGGTATGGGGTGTCCAGCGTGGCCCACTGCGGGTTGGAGCCGTGGTTGTTCGGGTTCGGGTCGGCGGACGCCTGCGAGGTCACGCCGAGGATGGATGCCCCCGCTATGGCGAGCGCGGCGAGCGCCTTGATCGAACGGGTCATGATGTGTTCCCCCTGCTTGTGGCGGCGGCCGGTCATGGCCGCCGGACGTTCGAGTTGGTTTGCGCCGATTGGGCCGGCCTTGCGCGACGCGGCCTGACCAGGCTGCTTCGGGTAGCCCGGTGGAGTCTCGTTCCCTTACAAGTCCGTAAACCCCGGACGGCCCCTGTCGGGCTACCCGCATGTAGGACGGCGCTCTGATCTCGATCGTGCATGACGGCTCGTTGAGGGGCCGTTGTGCACGATCGAGGCTATGGGCTGTTGTCCTAGGTTCGTCCTAGGTCTGTCCTTGTGTGCTCCGTGCACACGAGGGCATGTGACAAGTCGGATGCCTTGTTGGTGACAACCAGCCTGCTTCGACCGTTTTCATTCACCAGTTCAGCCGGATCGCTGGTGACAACTCCTGAGCTTCGGCTCGCTTATTCGGCGGGCCGTCGCACAGCGCTCTGGCGGCGGCGCGCGTCTGGAGGTCGTTTTATCCCGGTGTTTCATCCTGGAATATGTATTTGATTGATGTTTGCCGGGTCGCGCCAGGAGACGGTGCTCTCGCCGGTGAGACGTCGTGCCATCAGGTCCGTCATGGCCAGGTGGATCATGGCTTCGGAGCGGGCTGTGAGGGTCTCGTAATCGCGGGCCAAGCGGCGGTGGAGCATCAGCCAGCCGTATGTCCGCTCAACGGTCCACCGCTTCGAGATCGGGGTGAACCCCCTGGTCCCGGGGGTGCGGGCGGTGATCTCCATGTCGATGCCGAGGATGGCGGCGTGCTCGACGAGATGCTGGCGGTAACCGCCGTCGCCCCACACCTTGCGGATGCCGGGATGCCCGGCGGAGACCTGGTCGAGCAGCTGGACGCCGGCCACGGAGTCCTGCACGCCGGCCGCGGTGACCAGTACGGCGATCAGGAGACCGAGCGTGTCGGTCACGATGCTCCGCTTGCGGCCCACGATCTTTGGCGTTGTCCGTGCCCTGACTCGTGGCGGGGACGCTGGTGGAGGTCTTGACGCTCTGCGCGTCGATCACGCACGCCGACGGCTCCGCGCTGCGGCCCTCCTGCTGTCGCACCAACTCCCGCAGCAAGCCGTTGAGCTGGGCAAAGATGCCGTCGGACTGCCACTTGGCGAAGTAGCCGTAGACCGTGTTCCAGTGCGGGAAGTCATGCGGCAGGTAGCGCCACTGCACCCCGGTCCGGTCCACGTACAGGATCGCGTTCATGATCTCGCGCAGGTCGTGCTCGGGCGGCCGGCCGAAGTCCAGGGCGCGGCCGCGTCGTTCGAAGCGCCAGGCTGCCAGGACCGGCTCGATCAGCTCCCAGCGGGCATCGGACAGATCACTGGGATATGCGCGACGGTCGGTCATGACATGGAGGTATCGCTGGTCGGGGGCGTGCGCCCAGGCGTGTGTTCTGCCGCGCTGAAGCACGGAACAGATCCAGGCGTCCTGGGATGAAACAGGCGCAAGCCGACTCCTGTCCCGGACGCCACGCCATCCGTCTCGGCCAGCACGACCAACTCGACAGCCTCACCCGCACCACTACATCAGCGGGTGCAATAGCGGAAATACCTCCGCACCAAAGGTGAAAACGCTCATTCAGGTTGGGGGTATGGAACTTCTGCGCCAGGTTGCCTTCCTGTCATGCGGGGATTGCGTCGTCGTCGTGCTCGGTGGCGGGCTGGGCGGGCGTGCGCACTCTGAAGCCCGTCCGGCGTGGCAGCCGGGTGGGGTCCGAGATGCTGTAGGTGGTGTGGAATTTCTGCCTGATCGGCGGGCGTGCCCGGGCGGTGGTCCATGCATGGTCGTCTATCCGGCTATGTGTGGCTGGTCTTTCCTTCAGCCAGGCCGCGAGTCTGGTCTGCAAGTGGGGACCGGGCGGGCAGTCGTGGTCCGGTGCTCTTGGAGGGCAGGGCCTCCTGCCCGTCTTCCAGGCGCGGCGCTCTGGTGGACGGGCTTCTCGCTGACCTGTAACTCCCAGGCGATCCAGGGGATTTTCGCACTGGCTTCGAAGAGGTCGGCTGCCCGTGTCCGTAGCTCTTCACGGCGTTTGCGCCGTTCGGCGGTCAGCCCGCCCTCATCCGGGTACCGCATGCCTCCGGCTGGCCAGCCAAGTCGGAAGCTGCCACCCCGGTCTGACGAGGGCTCAGACCTACGACACCGAAGTGTCAGTCATGCAAAGACCCTGTACCTCCCGCGCCCAGCTTCAGGGCGTCGGAGATTGACTTGACGCCGCCATGCGCGGTGAGCCCCCCGTCCACCGGAATCTCCGCACCGGTGATGAACGAGGACTCGTCGGACAGCAGGAACACCACCAGCGGGGCGATGTCATCGACCGTCCCGCTTCTGCCCAGCGGTGTCTCTCCGATGGTCGCGTCGCGAAAAGCCTTCGTGGCTTGGGCGGTCATCTCGGTCTCGATGTAACCGGGGAGCACCGTGTTGACCCGGATCCCTTTCGGCCCCAGTTCCGTGGCCGCGATTTTCGACACGGCACGCAGAGCCCATTTGCTCGCGGTGTAGGCGACGGGGTAGTAGCCGGTGAGTGCAGTGGCTGACCCGATGTTCACAATGGACGAGCCGGGAGGCATGAGCGGGGACAGGCGCTGGATACCCAGCAGCGGACCGGTGGTGTTCACCGCCTGCACGTGTGCCATGTCCTCGGGGCGTACATCTTCAAGCCGCTTCCTCTCAATAATCCCCGCGTTATTGACCAGCCCGTGAACCTGACCGTACGTCCTCTTCAGTTCTGCGGCCAGTTCGTCCCAGTCGTTTTCGCTGCTGATGTCGAGCCGTCGGCATCCTTCGTCTTCGGGACGCGCATCGGTGGCCACCAGGGTGGCACCGGCTCGCACCAGTGCCCGAGCCTCGGCCGCCCCCTGCCCTCGAGCCGCTCCCGTGACGACGATGACCTTGCCTGCGAGACGCCGAGTGGGCTGCTCGTCTTCGAAGATCGAACTCATGGCGGACAACTTACCTTGCCATCGTCAACGGGGTCGTTGTCGCTGTACGAGGCGGAACATCTCGGAGGTGTGCACGGTGTCGCCGGGCCGCGCGTAGGTGAGCAGTTCGCGGAACTTCGGGCGTTGGAGCGGATGGATGCGGCTGGAGGTGCCGGGGTCTTCCTTGAAGACGACCAGGTCCTCGATCCCGGCCTCGTCCAGGAGGAGGTCCTGGCGGGCGGTGGACTGCTGGTCGGTCGAGCCCCGCTGGTAGACGAGGGTCGCCACCCGGAGTGCCCTTTCACGCGGAGGATTGGACCTTACTTGTCGTCAAACCCTGTCAGCAGTCACCATCGGATCTGATTGGATTCGGGCCCTGCCGATCCCGGAAATCCACGGTTCATTGGACGTTGGGCCGCCCTGTCCTTAAACGCTCGTTTGTTGGCGGGAGGGTGGTGTGTCTGGGTGTGGTGGTCGGGGTGGGCTGGTGTCTGCCGTGGGTGAACACGGCCCCGGGTGGGTGCAGTGGTCGTTACTGTCCAGTCGCATGACGACGGTCACGACCCGTACGGTCGAATACCCGGCCGACGACCTGACGATGACCGGGTACCTCGCGCTCCCGGCCGGTGCCGAGCGCCGACCCGCGGTCCTGGTCGGGCCGGAGGGGGTGGGGCTCAGCGATGTCGAGCGCCGTCGGGCCGAGGCTCTGGCGGAGGTGGGGTATGTGGCGCTGGCTTTCGACCTCCATGGTGGACGTTATTTGGATGACCCGGAGGAAATGCTGGCCCGTTGCATGCCGCTGCTCGCCGACCCCGGCCGGCTGCGGGGAATCGGTCATGCCGCGCTCGACGTGTTGCGTGCCGAACCACGGGCCGACCCCGGCCGGACCGCTGCTGTGGGCTACGGGACTGGGGGTGCAGTCGCACTGGAACTCGGTCGTGATGGCGTCGATCTGCGCGCGATCGGGACAGTCAACGCACTGACCACGGGCCGGCCGGGCGAGTCGGCGCGCATTCGCTGCCCGGTGTGGGCCGGGGTCGGGTCGCGAGACCCGATCGTGCCGCCCGCTCAACGGGACGCGTTCACCGCAGAGATGGAGGCTGCGGGCGTTGACTGGCGCCTTGTGGTTTACGGGGGAGCCCTTCACGCCTTCCACCATCCGCCGGTCGGCCACACCGTGCGTCCGGGCGTCGGTTACCACCCACGGCACGCGCAGCGAGCCTGGCGTGACGTCGTTGCTCTGCTCGCCGAGTGCCTGCCCGTCACGGATTGATCCGATCGGCTCCTGACTCACTCCTGCCCGTTGTCGTCGTGTTCGTCCAGCTCCGACGCCTCCGGGTCGCGCAGCGGGGGCAGGGCGCCGGCGGCCGGGGTCGAGGCCGTGAAGTTGTAGCGGCTGGGCAGGTTGGGGTTGGGGTGTTTGGGCGGGGGGAGAGAGCCGGGGGATGTCCTCGTCTGGTATCTCGTGGCCTTGGGTCTTCAGTTGGGCGACGGCGGTGTCGGTGTTGCGGGTCGTGCAGAGCATGATGGGGTTGAGGGCTGGGCTGAGTGTGCCGGGCTGGTCCTCTGTCCCGTTCCGGTAGGCCTGGTGGATGGTGCCGCGCTTGCCGTGGCACACGTCGCGGGCGAGCTTGTGGCGGGGTTCCTGCATGGTGAGCCGGCGGTTCATCTGCCGGCGGCAGGTGTCGTCCGCCGGGTCGGCCTCGTGCAGCAGGTGCTCGGTCTCCGCGCTCCGCCCGTGCTCCGCGAGCGCCGCCCCCAGTGGGGTCGGGCGCCCCTCGCGCCCGGACATGCGCGGCAGGTGGTGGGCGCGGACCTGGTCGGTGTCCAGGGAACCGGCGGCCTTCAGCATGTCCGGCCGGTGCGTGATCCCCTTGTTCAGGTTGACCTGGTTGCGGGCCAGGTCCTTCACCGCGCCGTGTGTGCCCGTCTCGACGCCGGGCTTCGTGGCCCGTCAGGACCGTTGGTCGTCCGGGTCGCGGAACCGCGGAGTGGAGTTGTGGCCGAGGATCTTGAACGGACCGAACACCATGTCGGAGTAAGACGTGTTGTCGGTCGCCGCCATCTCCGGCTTCTCCCCGCTGCCCAGGTTCGTCAGGGTGTCCAGGATGTGCGGCGAGTCGCGGGGGGTGCGGGGCACGACCGTCTGTCCGATGCCCGCGGCCTGGTCGTTGACCGCGTTGAGCCGGGTGGTGCCCTGCTTGAAGCCGGAGTGCTTCGGCGGCGGTGCCGTGTTCACGGTTTGGACGGGGACGGCGAACTGCAGGCCGTCCGCGGAGGCGAGCAGCCCGTTGCCCCGGAACTGCACGATCGGGATCTGGGCGTGGGCTGCGATCAGCGTGGCGTTCGCCGCGGCGATGGTCTCGGCCCGCGGGTGGTACTGGTCGACGTGCACGAGCCGGGCCCGGGTCAACGCCTCGTAGCCGGGGTTGACCAGCGGGGCCGGCCGGTGTTGCGCGCCTCGGAGACCAGCAGCGTGACCATGGAGGCGGGCTGGTCTTTCATCCTGGTGGTGCGTTCCCGAGGTGCACGAAGGCGTCGGGGAACCCGGTCCGGGTGTTCACCTCACGCGCCGGGGCGGCGGTGTCAGCGGCCGCGCTGTGGCCGTGCTCTTCGTGCTGTCAGGTAGACCAGTGTGCCGCCGGTCACCAGGAGGGCGGCGGTGCCCGTCCGCAGCAGGGTTTCGTCCGTGCCTGTGGCGGCGAGGCCGCCGCCGGCCGTCGTCCCGTTCCTGGTTCCCGTTCCGGAGCCGGACGGGTTCGCGGTGGCTGTGGCCGGCGGGGACGCGGTGGTGCTGGGCGTTGCCGGGCCGGTGGCTTTCACGGTGATGGCTGCGGTGTTGTTCGCCGTGTTGTTGTCGCGGTGGGGGTACTGGGGGTTGTCCACTGCCCGGACGCTTCCGTGTGCGCCGGGGACGACCCGGTCGATCCGCACTGTGAACTGCTGGGTGACAAAGTCGCCCGGCCTGAAGTCGGTGCTGGCGATGTTGCAGGTGTAGCTCTTCGCGCCGGCTTTGCCTGGTGTGCAGTTCCACAGTGGGCCGGGGTCGCCCTGCTCGCCGGGGCCGGGGGCGCCGGTGATGGTGGTGCCGGCGGGCGGGGTCACCACGAACGTGCCGGAGTTGTCGGCGTCCGTCCACTGGAAGTCCATCCGGCCCGGCCCGTTGTTGCGTACGCCCACGGTGATGCTCGTCGTCTGGCCGGCCTTGCCCTGGACGGTGTCACCGAGCGCCTGGTAGTCGGCGTGCTGGGTGGTGGCGAAGGTGCCGTACCCGGAGCCGGTGAATTTGGAGCCGGGGGCGGCGGGCTTCAGGCCGAGCGGTGCGCCGGTGCCGGTTTCGGGGAAGTCGGACGGGTCGAAGGAGTCGGGTGCGGTGGCGCCGGCCGGCCACACGACGTAGGTGTTGTAGCCGTACATCGTGTCCTTGGAGGCGGTGTAGCGCAGCGGCGCGTCCGTCTCGTAGGCCGTGCCGGGTGCGACCGGGGTGGCGAACCGGCACCAGGCGCCGACGTCGGGCCGGTCCGAGTAGTGGCAGTTGGAGTGGTCGCGGGCGAGAGAGACGCCTTCTGAGTCCTGCACCAGCAGCATGACGCCCTTGTCGGCGGGGGCTGTGCCGGTGTTGGCGAAGGCCGGGGTGCGCTCGAAGACGGCGCCGGGCGCGATGCCCTTCAGCGCGGGGTAGGGCCGGCGGACGAGCTTGGGCCCGCCGGCCAGGACGTTTGTCTTGCCCGTCACGGTGGCCGCGTCGGAGGCGGTGGCGGTGTAGGTGATGGCACCGGTGTCGCCCGCCTTGGCGGCCGCGGTGGGCTTCAGGAAGAACGGGTCGATGGGCTCCCTGCCCGACAGCGGGCCCACGTCGCACCTCACCTTCAGGGTGCCGGTGCTCACGCAGTCTCCCGTGACCACCATCGTCGCCTTCCCGGCGAGGGAGGACGCGTCGACCGCGACCGAGACGTCATGGGCGTTTCCGCCCGAGGCGGTGATGCCGAGGTCCAGGTTGGGGCCCTCGCCTTCGGTGGGGAGGTAGTAGTTCTCCTGGGCGTCCAGGACGAGCGTCGTTGCGGCGGCGTGCGCGGCCGGGGTTGCGGCCGCCACGGCGGCGGCCGCGAAAGCCGCGGCCGCCGCTGTCCGCCATGTTCTGCGTATCGTCAGCACACTACGTGGACACGCGAGAACACCGGAAGGTTGCGCCCGGGCGTCCGTCAGCTGACGGACGGGTTCAGCTCTGGGAAACCTCTCCAGAGCACCCGAGCGAACCGGCGACAGCCGACGGCCGGAAGGCCACCGGACAACCCGGACACTGCCTGGCAAGATGGACCCCCACGCGTAGGGATTTCGACGACTACGACTGGGACTGGTGCTCGACTGTCCTGGTTGGCCCCCCAGGCGTAGGGACTGGACGCCGGCAGGAACCCCATCGCTCGGCGGTTCGTGCGGGTTTACCCCCACGCGTAGGGACAGACATGGGCTACGACTACGCCGCCAACGATGTCGCGGATGGCCCCCCACGCGTAGGGGATGGACTTGTAGTTCTTCTCGCCCATCGTGGAGACGAATGCGCCTGTACTGTCACGCCGACGACCCCGAACCCGGCATCGGTGACCACGGTGAGCACCACCTGATCCAGTTGTGGCGCGCTCCCGAGACGGCCCCCGTGCATCCCGACATCACCGCAGAAGACCGGCAGGCACGCGCCGAATACGCCGCGGACCGAGCCCTGCCGGTGGAGGACTACACCATCACCTACACGACACAGACGCAGTGAAACCCAGGCCGTAGCAAAAGGGGTGTCGTGTCGGCCCAGGCCGGGCCGCCCCGTCGCGGGGACGGCCCCGAACCGTACGGGCCCACCGCTTTCCCGGCGACGGACCCGTCTCCTGTTCAGCGGGCGAGGGTAACGGTGATGGGCTGGTCAGGGCAGGCAGCGAGGCGCTCGGCGAGCGCGGCCTGCTCGGCGGGGTCGACGGCCAGCTGATAGAGGGGGTCTTGTCGGCTCGGCGGGGGGGGGGGCCGGTGAACAGGCCGTTCAGGCGCTCCAGCCGGGTGCGGGCGGTGGCGCGCAGGCGGCTCGGCGGCTCCCGGTCGAGGACGTCCAGAGCGCGCTGAGCAGCATCGGAGGGTTGGCGAAGACGTTGAGCTCGCCGTCGAGGGCACCGACCAGCACCTGGTCTACGCCCGCTGGCGCGGCGAGGAGGGCTTCAAGGCATGGATGGAGGGCCCCATGCAGGCCGCCGACTCCACCTTCTGGTTCTTCGAGGTTGTCCGGTCCGCCAGCCCGCAATGACAGAGCCGGGACGCGACAAATACCACGCCTTGGGCTTTGGGAACCCAGTGGCGCGTCAGTGCGTTTCGAGGTGGTGGGCGAAGGACGCGACCAGGGACGGGTCGTTGAAGGCGGTGATGCGGGCGATGCGGTCCGCGCGCTGGGTCAGGACCTGGATGCCGTACGGTTCGTACCGCCCGCCGCCCGCGTGCTTGTGGACGACGAGGGCCGGCTGACCGTTGGCGCGGGTGGGGGCCAGCCGCCACAGGTGCGGGCGCAGGACGCGGGCGGACAGGAAGCCGATGACGGCCTGGCGGCCGGTAAACCAGGTCGGGGTCGGGGGCATCTCCAGCTCGACGTCGGCGCGCAGGAGGTGCACCAGTGCGATGGGGTCGGCGCGGGTGAAGGCGTTGACATAGTCGTCGAGGAGGCCGCGCTGGGTCTCCTGGTCCGGCTCGGCCAGGTCGTCGGCGACCGGTCCGGCATCGGCCAGGCGGGCCCGGGCGCGGCGGAGCGCGCTGTCCACGGCAGCGGTCGTGGTGTCCAGGATCTCGGCCACCTCGGCCGTCCGGAACCCGAGCACGTCGCGCAAGGTCAGCACCGCGCGCTGGCGGGCGGACAGGAACTGTAGTGCGGCGATGAATGCGAGGCGCACTCCCGTCCGCGTGGCCACGATCGCCGCGGGGTCGCCGGTGCCGAACCGTGCGTCCGGCGCCGGCTGGAGCCAGGGCACTGCCGGCTCGCGGGGAGCCACCGCCACACGGTGATCGTCCGACGGCGCGCCCAGCCCCGATGGAAGAGGCCGCCGGGATCGCGTCTGCAAGGCCGTCAGGCAGGCCATGGTGGCGATCTTGTACAGCCACCGCCGCACCGAGGAACGGCCTTCGAAGCCGTCGAGCGCGCGCCACGCCCGTAGATAGGTCTCCTGGACCAGGTCTTCGGCGTCGTGGATCGAGCCGAGGAGTCGGTAGCAGTGCGCGAGTAGTTCTGGCCGGAACTGCTCGGCCAGAGCGGTGAACTCGGCGTTCGATGGCATCGTGGGTTCTCCTCGGAGTGCGGCGGGGGCCGACGTAAGCGGTGGATCAGTCGATCGGGTTCAGCCCTGCGCCGTCGACCCGGTACTCCGGACCGCTGTCCGGGGCCTCGGCGAGCTCCACCACGGCCTTGCCGATCTGTTCCAGGGTGAGGATCGGCTGCCGTCCTTCGATGAAGGTTTCACGGGCTACGCCGGCACGCGCGGCGTAGCCCGTGACCCCTGCGTCGCCCACCCCGCCGACCGGAGTCATGTTCGGCAGGAGTGTGACGAACCGGATGCCCAGCCCGGCCCGCTGCGACTCCTCGGCGCCGTACTGGCGCAGGTACCGGATGGCAGCCTTGGCACTGGCGTATCCGCCGCTGAGTGGGGAGCCGCCCAGCGCGGCTCCGCTGGACATCGAGAGCACGACGCTGCCCGGAGTCAGCGGCGCTCGCAGAGCAGCCCCAGTCCAGGCGAAGACGTGCCGCGCGTCGACCTCCCAATTGCGGCTGAAGGTCTCCCAGGTCTGCTCGTGCACGGGCGCCATGTGGGGCGTTGCCCCGGCGTTGAGCACGAGCAGACCGGGCCGGTGAGTACGGATCACCTCCTCGGCGAGGGCTTCGCCGGTGGCATCGGCGGCGACGGACGTGAACATCGGGCCGAGCTCGCCGCGTACGGCGTCTAGCTCCTGTCCGTTGCGGGCGATACCGATGACATGGGTGCCACGGGCCACGAGCGCGGCGGCGATCGCGCGCCCGAAGCCGCGGCTCGCACCGGTGACGACGGCGGTCTGGAGGTGATCTGGCATCGCAGGCTCCACGTGCTGGTCGGGTTGGGTCGCCAATCAAGACCAGCAGGAGGAGAGAAAACCGTCGTCCCGGCGGAAGAATCTTTCGACGGTGCGGACGACTTACCTCCCGCACCATCCTCGAACGGGACACCGCCCGCACAGCCCGGACGCCGGTGACCTGGCTGAGGGCCTGGAGGGTGGCACGGGGGCGAAGGCGATCTCGAGGCTCACGTCCTGCGGGCCGTGGGTTTGTCGAGGTTGCCCACGGCCAAGGTGGCGACATCCCTCCGCAGCCCCGGTACCGGCCGGCCTCGACGCCGGACGTGCTCCAGGGCACCGCAGTATGCGCACAGGGGCCCGCCCGGCAACGAGGCAGCGCACAGGCAAAACACCGGCATTCGGCCTCGGCGGTCGTCCGGCACCCGGATCGGAGACGGGTACGGCTCCTCCCGGGGGAACGTGAGCTGGGGGAGCCCTGATCGGGGTGCTCTGGTCAGATACCGGAAGGCGAGGAGCCCGCCGTCCGGGTTCCGGGTACACCCGCGGGACCGGCCACCGGCAGGGCTCCGTCCCGGATTCCGCGAGGGGACGGGGCGGGCGCGGTCAGCGCGAGCCGGTGTCGGCGTGGGGGAGACGTACATGGCGCCGGTGGCGGCGCGGCTGGGCTCCGGGCGGGGCGCCGAGCTCCAGCGTGATCCACGCGCCACCGGTCGGCCCGTTGTCCAGCTCCAGTGTTCCGGCGGCCGTCTTCGCCGTACGCCGCGCTATGTCGAGGCCGAGTCCGGTGGAGCCCGCCTGGCTGGCGCCGCGCTCGGTGGGCAGGCCTCCGATGAATCCCGGCCCGGCATCCCGCACCGTCAGCCGTGCGCCCCCGCCCGGCCTCGGCGAGAGACCGATGCCGAAGCCGACTCCGTCCGGCGTGTGCGCGAAGACGTTGTCCAGGAGCACGTCCACACAGGCCGCCAGGTCCTCGGCGGAGACGAGCACGGGGATCGGGCCTTCTGGTATCCGGACCGACATCGGCCGTCGCTGTTCGTCCGCGAGCACCGACCAGAAGTCAGCACGCTCCCGTACGACCGCGACGGCGTCGCAGACCGCCCACAGGCCTCCGTGGGACGGGCGGCGCGCCTCCCGGATGATGTCGCTCACGGTGCGTTCCAGCGTGTCGAGTCCCTCGCCGATGGCCCGGCTCTCCTCGGGGTCGGTCAGCGACTCCGCCTCGATGCGCAGCGCGGTCAGCGGGGTGCGCAGGCGATGCGAGAGGTCCGCGACGGACTCGCGTTCCCTCGTCAGCAGTTCTCCGATGCGCCCCGCCAGGGTGTTGAGCGCCGTTGTGACCTTGCGTACCTCCGGCGGGCCGGCGGGTGTCGCCCTGGCCGTCAGGTCGCCCGCGCTGAGGCGGTCGGAGGCACGCGCCAGATCGCTGAGCGGCCAGACGAGCGAACGGGCGAGCCGGTCGGCCACCAGGATGCTCAGCACCAGCAGCCCGGCTCCTACCGCGCCGAGCAGCATCCAGGCCGTGTCGAGCCCGTGGCGCAGTTCGGACTCCGGGGCGAAGACCCGGATGACCGCCGTGCCGTCCGGCAGTCCCTGGACCGCGACCAGGACCTCGACTCCTCCCGGCGCCTGGGCGACGATGCTGCGGCCGCTCGCGGCCAGGCGCATGGCCTGCGAGCGCGGTGCCGACGCCCCCACGGTGCCGCCGTCGGCGAGGAACACGGTCATGGGGCTGTCGGGGGTCTCGGTGTCCAGCTGCCTGACGACCTGAGCCAGCCGCGTCCGTTCCAGCGTGGCGACCAGGGGCGTCAGCGACTGGGCCCGGGTCACGGCGCCGTCGATCGCGCGGTCCGCGGCGACGGTGCGCACGAGCAGCCCGAGTGGCAGCAGGAAGGCGACCAGGACGAGAGAACTGGTCGCCACCACCAGAAGCACGAGGCGCCGTCTCATGACGGGGTCGGATCCACGAGTTTGATACCGACTCCGCGCACCGTGTGCAGGTAGCGGGGCTCCTGCGCCGTCTCACCGAGCTTGCGCCGAAGCCAGGCGAGGTGCACGTCCACGGTCTTGTCCGCGCCTCCGTAGGGCTGCCGCCAGATGTGCGTGAGCAGATCGCGCTTGGGCACCACCTGCCCGGCGTGCACGGCCAGGTAATGGAGCAGCGCGAATTCCTTGGGGCTCAGCTCCAGCAGACGGCCCTCCAGCCGAGCCTCGTGCGCATCCGGCTGGAAGGTGAGGCCGCCGACCACCGTCGGTTCCGCCCCGCCCGCCTCGTCGGCCGTGGTGCGGCGCAGCACGGCCCGTATCCGGGCGTCGACCTGGCCCGCTCCGAACGGCTTGACGAGGTAGTCGTCGGCTCCGGCATCGAGCACCCGGATCATCTCGGCCTCTTCGTCACGGGCCGTGGCGACGATCACCGGCACATCACTGATCGCGCGAATCATGCAAAGGGCCTCGTAACCTCCCAGATCGGGCAGCCCCAGATCGAGCAGCAGCAGATCCGGCTGACGCTCCACCACCAGATGCAGCGCTTCCAGGCCGGTGCCCGCGCTGGTGACCGCATGCCCTCGCTCCGTCAGGGAACGGGTGAGGGCGGTGCGTATCGCCACGTCGTCTTCCACGAGCAACAGCTGTGCCATGGCGCCATACGATAACCGAGCCGGTGCCGACTGCCTAAGGCCTGGACTTGTCGAAGCCTTTACCCGGGTTTAGCCTGCGGGGCGCCATGATGCCGTCCATGCACGCGCGCATATGGGGAGGTGTGGCCGCCTGGACCGTCGGCGCCGCCCTGGCGACCACTCTGAGCCTCCTCGCGATCTCAGCACTCGGTGACGGGATCTACACCGGCCGGGTGCGCACCTGGAGCGGCGACGACGTCGCCCGCGCGCTGGCGGCCGCCTCCTCGGATCCGACCGCCGCCCCCTCGGGCAGTCCGCACGCCGGCTCGCAGCCCGCCGCCGAACCCGGCCCTTCGCGTTCGGCTCCGGCCGTATCGGCACCGCGGACCGCCGGCCACACCGATGCCGTGGCCTCGTCCGGCGGCACCGCGCTCGCCGTGTGCGGTGTGTCGGGGGCGTACCTCGCCTCATGGAGCCCGGCGCAGGGATACGAGGTGCGGTCGGTGTTTCGGGGGCCTTCGCGTGTCGCCTCCGTCACCTTCGCGGCCTCCCGCACGCTGGTCGTCCTGCGGGTCAGCTGTTCCTCGGGCATCCCCACGGCGCAGGTCTCCACCAGGTCCGAGGACGACTCCGAGCACGAAGACGACGACCACCACTGAGCCCGGACGGACCCCTTCCGGCATCGGGCGTGGGAGTACGCCGGCATGCCCGACCCCGGCCCGGAACGGTGCGCGGAGCCGTGCCGCGGACTCGGTCAGGCCCGTGCCCGGGCATGGGAGGAGCGGTCCAGGATCAGCGCCAGCGTCGGGCAGCTCGCCACGGCGCGCTCGGCGTGCCCGACGAGATCGGGGGGCACGCGGTCGGAGCCGAGGATCGGGTATCCCCACGGGTCCAGGTCGATGATCTCGCCCAGGAGCTCGGCGCACATGCCGTGCGCCTCGCAGGTGATGGGGTTGACGCGCAGCCTGTACCTCACCGGAACTCCCAGTCTCGTGCCTGATCGTCCGGCAGGGGCAGCAGCGGCGGGCGCTCCAGCCCCGTGCAGGGACGGTCCTCGTCGTGCCAGTACATGTCCTGGGCGAACGTCTTCAGCGCGCTGCGCACCAGGTTGGCCGCCCCGTCGGGGTGCTTGCACGCGCCGCGGCCCTCGACGAGCTCGACCAGTTGCTGGACCCGGGCGAGCGTGCGCCCCCGGCCACCGCTGTAGGCGAGGGTGACAAGCTCGTTCGACAGCTCCGGGAGCCCCCTTACGCACGGCCCGCACTGCCCGGCGGTCTCCTCGGCGAGGTAGCGGACCACCCGTGCGGTCTCGGCCAGCCCGCAGGACGACTCCGGCAGCACGATGATGATCCCGGCGCCCATAGCGCCGCCGATCGCCCGCAGGTCGGCGTGGGTCAGCGGGGTGAACCAGGCGGTGTCGGCCGGAATCCAGGTGCCGAAATAACCGCCGACCAGGATCGCCCCGGCGCGTTCCACCAGCCCCCCGGCCAGGGTGACGGCGTGCCCGACGGGAGCGCCCATCTCGATCTCGTACACGCCCGGCCGGCCCACGGCGCCGCTGACCGTGACCAGGGTCGTCCCCGGCGCGCCCGGGGTGCCCGCCTGCCTGAACCACACGTCGCCGTGGCGGGCGATCAGCGCGAGGTGGCACAGCGTCTCGACGTTGTTGACCACGGTCGGACGGCCGTGCACGCCGCGCTCGTGCGGTCGTGGCGGCGCGAAGGTCGGCATGGCCGGCCCCTTGTTGAGGTACTGGACGATGGCCGACTGTTCGCTCGACACATAGCGCCCGGGTATCCCGGCCAGCCGGATCGGGACCGGGTCCAGGCCGGCCTGCCGCCGCTCGGCCAGGGCCTGGCCGAGCACGGTGAGCACCGCGGTGTCGGTACGGTGCACGGCGAGGTACGCCTCATCCGCGCCCACCGCGCACGCCGCCAGGGAGATCCCGTCCAGCACGAGGTGCGGCACCCGGGAGAGCAGCAGGTGGTCCTTGGCGCTGCCGGGTTCCCCCTCCGCGCCGTTGGCCACGACGACCGGCGTGCCCCGACCGTCCAGCACCGAGCGGAGCTTGCGTCCCGTCGGGAACCCCGCGCCGCCCCGGCCGGTCAGTCCGGACCGCTCGATGCGGTCGACCAGCCGGTCCGGGCGGTCGCGGTCGCCCGGCTTCCCCAGGGGCGGGCGCCCGTGCAGCGCCAGGTGCTCGGTGAGGCCGGCCGCCCTGTCGCGCGGGACTCCGGCCAGCAGCCTGGGCAGGCGCGGCGCGGCGGGAAGGTTCCGGGTCGTGGTGGTCAGCGTCATGACGACCACACCGTGGAGGTGTGCGTCACGGGCGTGAGAGCCCGCTTGGACCAGCCCGGGGCCAGCGGTCCGCTGCTCGCCCATCCCCAGCCGGCCAGCACCACGGCGGCCACCGACGTCGCCGCCGCCAGCCGCAGGCCCTTGCGGTCGGGCCAGCCGGTCAGGAGCCGCCACGCGGACGCCGCCAGGACCGTGCCGAGGCAGACCAGCGCCAGGGCCGACACCCAGACCGTGGACGGGTCGGTGCCGGTGCCGAACGCGTGCACCATCGCGACCGGCCAGCTGACGTACGCGAGCCAGTGGATCGCGCGCCAGCTTCGGTGTCCCATGCGCACGCGGACCAGGCTGGTGACGATCAGGGCGATCAGCAGGTCGGAGGCGACCGTGCCCAGACCGAGCCAGACGGGGCGGTAGTTCGCGGCGAAGGGCAGGAAGGCGTCGCTCAGACGGATGTCGGTGTACGAGTCCGCGACCGTGGTCAGGATGTGCAGAGCGAGGAAGACCGTGGTGAGCAGGGACGTGTTGGAGTGCAGGCCGACAGTGACGAAGCGCGGCCATTTCGGGCTCGTGAAACGGACCGTGGTCAGAACACCGAGCGTGACGCAGAGGGTGAGAAGGAGCAGCGCGACGAGTCCGGTGGCACGCGTCGCGTACCACAGTCCCGGTCCGTCGAAGGACACCTCGAAGGGCAGCGCAAGAGGGGTGGTCATCGTGGTCATCCGGTTGTTCCGTGGAGGTGGGGCCAGGCGCCGGTGAAGGTGGCGCGGCCGTCGGGGCGGACCAGGAGCGCCGGCACGGCGAGCTCTTCGAGCCAGCCCGCCGCCGCCGCCCCTCGTACGATGGCGGCCGTCGAGGCGGTGTTCGCGCCCACGCACGTCGACGCGGCGACCGTCACGGTCTGCCAGTGGGAGGGCGCGCACTCCCCGGTGGCCGGGGAGACGATGTGGTGGACCGTCTCCCGGCCGCGTCGCCATCGGCGCACCCCGGTTCCGGAGGTGGCGAGGCCGCCCTCGGTGATGGCGACGGCCCGGTGCGCCTCGCCGGCGCGCGCGGGGCGGGGGTCCTCGGCGGCGGTGGATGTGCCGTCGGTGATCAGGACCCGCCAGCCGTCGTCCGGTGCCGGCCCCGCGACGCGGATGTCACCGCCCAGGTTGACCAGCACGCCGCAGCCGACGCTGGCGTGGATCCGGGCGGCGGCGCGGTCCGCCGCCAGGGCCTTGGCGGTAGCCCCGAGGTCGAGCACCAGCCCCGCCGGAACCCGCACCACGCCTGTCTCCCGGTCGAGTTCGACCACGCGCCAGCCGGGTACCGGCCGCGCGGTCACGACCGTCCCGGCGCCGCCCCGGGCGACCTCGGTGAAGTCCCGGTCGTAGCCGAGGTCGACCAGCACGCCGCCGCACGTCGGGTCGACGTCGCCGTCGGTGGCCGCCGCCGCGTCGAGGGCGACGCCGAGCGCGTCGACGAAGGTGTCGCTGACGTGCATCGGACGGCCGCCGGCGCGGTTGAGCGCGCTGAGTTCGGAGTCCTCGCGGAACCGGGAGCAGGCGAGGTCGACCGCCGCGAGTTCCGCGTCGAGCAGCCCGCGGGCCTCGTCCAGCGCCGCGGGTTCGTCGACCAGCAGGGCGGCAACGGTACCCAGGGCCCGGAATTCCGCGTGGGCAATGCCGGGAAGCGGCGCGACGGGGCCGGCCGGCCGGGCGAGGCCGCTCATCGCTTGGGACTCGGCGACGACGTCGTCTGCGTGGGTTTGGGCGTCGGCTTCGGCGCAGTGGTCGTAGGAGTGATCACCGGCGCGGTGGTCCTGCGGGTGACCGCCGGGGCGGGCGCGGCGGAGCGCGTGGTCGTCGTGGTGGTCGGCGTGCGGGACTTGCGCGCGCCGGCCGAGGTGGACGGCGAGGCGGACGGGGAGGCCGAGGTGGACGGCGAGGTGGACGGGGAGGCCGAGGGCGACTCCGGTCCGGAGGCCGGTTGAGACGCGGAGGCGCTCGCACCGACCCCGCCCGGAGTCGACTCGGTGCCGGGTGTCTGGGTGTCGGCGACGACCGGCGCGGACCGCGTGAAGAGCGTGGCGAAGGCCACCGTGGCCAGCGCGCTGAGCTGGGTGACACGCCAGGTCAACCTGGACAGCCTCCGGAGGCCGTCGCGGCGCTCCGCGCCGGCGGTGTCCCTGTGTTTCATGCTGTTCGCTCCTGCCTGGTGGTCACGGCCCTCGGGGCCCTGGGGGGCGGTGGCTCCTGTGTGGTGGAGATCCCCGTGTGTGCCGTCTCACCCCAGCGGAGAGGGGGTTAAGGCCCCCCTAAGAGGACGCTAATCTCGGATGGCCCGGCGCCGCCGTGACCGGTTCGTCATGGGACGATGGCTTATGGTCATGGCGCGAGGGCCGGCCACCGGTGCGGTGCCTCTGCTGACCGCCGGTCCTGCCGCAGCGACGGTTAGCGACCACACACGCTGAACGGCCCCTCGAACTATGCGCCCGGCGATGGTCTTCCCGCGGGAGATCGATCTGCAGCCGTTCCGGGTGCTGTTGCTGCTGGCCATGGACACGTGCACGCCGGAGGAACTCCACGACCTGGGTATGGAGGATGTGGAGTTCACCGACGGCGGGGTACGGCTGCGGCAGACGAAGCACCGCGCCGCACGCACGCGTCACCGCCGCTACGCCGATGCCCCTGCCACCGTCCCGGAGAGGGAGGCGGAGTATCCGGGAGAGGGGCGCTGGGACGTACCGGGACTGCTGCGTCGGCTGGTCGCGGTGACGGAACCGGTCCGCTGCGCCTACCCCGATCTGGTGGAGTGGCTGTGGGTCGCGGCGGAGCCCGCAGGCACCGGCTGTGCCCGGCTGGCCGGACGGCGCGCGGGATTTGTGCTGGCGGGGCGGCGGTTCACCGACTGGATCACCCGCGACCGCGGTGGGGCCGTCGGCGGCGTGCAAATCACGGCGCCGCACAATGTGCGCCGGCTGCGGAAGACCGCGAAGATCACACGGGCGGTCGTACTGGGCGGGGCGGTCGCTGACCTGGCGGGCGACGATCACCAGGTGGAGGTCTTCCGCCGCCACTACGCGCACGGCACCACCGCACACGTGCTGGCCGGCCGTGCGCTGACCGGCGTGCAGCACAAGGTGTTCGCCTCGCTGACCCGTCCGGTCTTCGCGGACGAAGAGACAGTCGCTGACCTGGCCGAACCGGAGGTGGCGGCAGCACTCGGCCTGGAGCCGGCGTGGCAGAGGCGATGCGGGCGGAACAGCTGGACATGGGGCTGGTCAACTGCCGTGATCCCTTCGGCTCTCCGCACAGCCCCACAGGGCAGGTCTGCCATGTGGCGCCGGCGATGTGCATGCTGTGCCGCAACGCGGTGGTCTTCCCCGCCCACCTGCCCCGCCTGGTCCTGCTGGCGGAGCACATCGAGATGATGCGTAACCGGCTGGCCCCGCAGCAATGGCAGGCCGTTTGGGGCCGCCAGGCCGCCGCGCTGGCGCAGCTGTTCGAGGAGTGTGCCGAGTCGATGCCGGCCGCCCGCCGCGAGGCTCAGGAAGGCCGTGCCCTGCTGGATCTCCCGCTCGGGATGCGTACGGAGTACGACCGATGACCCTCCCCGCCGCCTCCCGGCCCGGCGCAGGCATGCCTGCCCAGGCGTTCGCCGACGACGAGCCGGTCCTCACCCCGGCCAGCGGCCTGCTTCCGCACGTGTCCGTGCCCGTGTTCGGACAGAGGGAGCGCTGGAGCGGGGCCTGTCTGCGGCGGCCGAGCAACGTCGCGCCCGGGAACTGGCGGATCGCGTTCCCCCTGTTCGACCCGGTGTGGAATCTGCGAGCCCGCGAAGTGGCCTTCGCCCTTCTCAACCCCACCCACCCCAGGCTGCGGGCCGCCGGAGCGTTCCGCCCTGCTCAGCCTGCCCACCTGTCCACGGTGCGCCAACTCGTCGAACGCCTGGGCGTTCTGGGACGCTGGGCGCTCGGCCAGGACCTGCCCGGACAACTTCCGCTGTGGGACGCCGGCATCCTCACCGCCTTCCTGACCTCCCGGGTCAGCGCCGGGGCCAGCGGGGAACTGTCCCTGGGGTCCTACCGGTCGGTGCTCGCCGTCCTGCATGAACTGCGTGACGTCCTCACCGGCGGGGGCCTGACCGTGGATCCTGCAGCCGTCGACGTTGCGGGCACCGTGCCGACGACCCCGACCCGGCCCATCGCGCCGGCGGTGTGGTGGCCCCTGCTGCGGGCCGCGTGGACCTACATCGACCGCTTCGCCGACGACATCCTCACCGCCCGCGACGAGGCCCTCGCCCGCCCTGCGCAGCCCGAGCCGCCCACCGCGGCCTCACGGCATCCGGTGGATGAGTGCCTGGAGCGGTGGCTCGCCAACCCGGCGACCCGGATTCCCGCGCACGCCGCCGCGTTCCGCACCAGCGCGGCCGGCACCCCGATGTGGTCGGTGATCAGCCTGCTGATCACCGACGGCGCCAACCACACCGCCCTGGACTCCGGCCGTCGGGCAGCCGCGCCCCGACGGCGCCGCATCCTCGCCGAGGCTGCCCGCGGCCGCACCCTCCCCCTCGCCCCCGGGCAGGCCCAATCCCTCTTGGGCGCCAAGCGCATCCCCACCGGGACGAGCCCCCGGTCGGCCGCCGAACTGGACGCCTCCCTGGAGACATGGCTGAGCGACCCCACCCACCTGGTACCGGTCCGCGAAGACCGGATCCCGGAGCCGCACGGGCCGCGGACCGTGCGGCTCCCCGCGCTGGGCACTGCTGGCGCCCCTCGTCTACGGACCGAACAGCCCGGCCAGCGTCACGGCGGGAACCGCCGCCGACCGCCGGCGCCGCAGCATGGTCCAGGCCGCCGTGGACGCGGGCCAGTTCCAGATCCTCGCGGGCCAGGCCCACGGAAGTGATCTGCCGCGCCCGACACCGCACTTCACCACCGTGGACCGAGCGGACCGCACGACAGGGCCGTGGCGCACGCACCTCAGCGACCGCGAACTCGGCGATGAACTGCGTGCCCTGCAGGGAGCCCTGTACTGCTTCGTGGCCGCCCTGACCATGATGCGCGACTCCGAGATCCAGGAAATCCGCCGCGGCGCACTCACCCTCCACTACGGAACACCCGCCGTGCGCTCCTACAAGCTGAAGAACGAGCCCGGGCCGGTCGAGGAGAAGTGGTGGATCATCCAGCCCGTCGCGACCGCCCTGGCCGTCCTGGAACGTCTGTTTCGGCACCCCACCCACCTGTTCACCACCCCCCGCCCCCGGCACAGCCGCCCGGCGGGGCGTGAGCGCCCCGTCCCTCATCGACGGCTTCATCGCCCACGTCAACACCCACTGCCTGAACACCGGCCTGGCGCCCGTTCCCGAGGCACGGGTGCGGCCGCACCAGTTCCGCAAGACCATGTCCGTGATCTGCGCCCAGGAACCAGACGGCGAAATCGCTCTCGGCATCCAGCTCAAACACGCCGCCCGCCGCATCCTGGCCAACCCCACCACCCACTCCTACGCCGCCGCCGACGGCGCGTGGATGAAGGAGTTCGACGACCGGCTCGCCACCGCCGCAGCCGCCAGACTCACCAGCCTGCTCGCCGCCCGCACCACCGAAGTCCCCGTAGCCGTCGGCCCTGCCGCCGCCCGCCTGCACGCCGGACTCGACCGCGTGGCCGCCCGGCTCGCAGCGGAAACCCCAGACCAGCTCCAGGCCCTTGCCGCCGACCCCCGCACCGCGGCCGACGTGCTGCGCAGCGAACTCCCCGACCTGCACTTCGGCACCCTCAACCACTGCCTGTGGCAGGCGGAGCAGGCCGAGTGCACCCGCCATCTGCCCGAAGCCGTGCGCGGAGCACCACTGATCGGCGCCTGCCAGCCCACCCGCTGCCGCAATTCCGCCGTCACCGCAGCCCACGCCCCTATCTGGCTGGCAGAACAGCACGACCTCACCGAACGACTGCGCGACCGCCGCCTGCCAGCCGCTCTGCGCGCCCGCCTCGACGACATCAAGCCCATCACCACTGCCCTCACCCAGGACCTGTGAATGACCGTCTCCCCGGCCTCCGAAGCCAGCCTCCGCGCCGCCATGGCCCGCCTCCTGGCCGGACAGCCCCAGCGCACCGACGGCGCCCTCACCAAGGAGAACCTCGCCCGCGAAGCGGGCGTCAGCCACGCCACCGTCCACCGCACCACCGGCGTCCTCGCGGAATGGAACACCCAGGTCACCCGTCCGATCCGACGTACCCCCAGTGAAGTCGCACGCGACGACACCATCACCGCCCTGCGCACACAGCTCACCCAGGCCCGCGGCCACGCACGCGAACTCCAGGGCCGACTCGACGCCCTGGCCACCGTCACGGCGAACCTGTACGCCGAGAACCTCCACCTGCGCCGGCGCCTCACCGTCAAACCCCCTCCCAGACCCCGGCCCGGGCGCCTCCCCGCTGATAGCGAAGCCGAGGCACAAGAAGACGGAGAAGCCCGCCGCTACTTCAAGCCCTCACTCGCAGCGATCTCCGAGCTGACCGGCCTGCGTGCCCCGGATGACGCGCAACGTTGAGGCGCAGGGGCGAGCAGAAGACTGCCTTCCGCAGCATTCCGAGGCGCACCTGAACTGGTCGCTCATCACCCTCATGAGCAGGAGCAATTGTCAAATCCTGTGGATGGCTTGATCAGCCCAGTACGTTGCGGCAGTGTTCCCAGGCGGGCTCGGACAGCAAAGGCCGCCAGCGGGTGAACAGTTCCAGCAGCGCGGGGCCGAAGCGGCCGCGCATCTCCGGGCTAACCGCGGCGATGTCCAGCTCGTTGGCCGCCGTTAGTTCGGCGAAGTCCCGGCGCTGGTGGGCGGTCGGCCGGTTCCGCGCGCCGGTGAAACGGTCGGTGAACTCGGCACAGTCCGCGGTGAGGGTGCGGTAGGAGGTCTTGCGGTCGCAGGATGCGTAAAAGTACACCAGCGCCTCGGCCTCCTCGCCGATGGCCTGCGTCACATCGGCCCGCCGGTCCAGTGGCAGCAGCGTGGCGGGGAATCCGTCGGTGCCGTAGAAGGCGTGACACAACCCGGCCGACACCAGTGCCGGACGGGCGCCCCAGGAGGCAAGAAGAGCGCTGACCCGCTGTAGGTGGGCCAGCAGGTTGCCACCGGGATGGTCGATCGCCTCTGCTCCGGCCATCCGCAACATCACCAGTGCCTGCTCGGTCACGGTGCTACCGCCTTCTCTGGCTTGACAACCTTGTCCCTGGTGACAGAAGCGGAGGCTATCGACGCTCCGTTGATCCTGCCAAGGCGACCGAGCAACTGCCGGTTGGTCCGCCTCACCTCCCAGCACGCCTGAACAGACTGGATGCTCATGGCCAGAATCACCTATGACGCCGCAACAGCGACTTCGTTCAGGGCCGTTCGAGAAATCCCGCGTAACGGGCTGACGGCCTGGGAGGACGCCGTGCGCCGACACCTGAGTCCGTCCCCGGACATGGCCATCGTGGACATCGGCGCGGGCACCGGAGCCTTCGCGACAGCTTTTTGCGACTGGTTCGCCGCGAAGGTCGTCGCGGTCGAGCCCTCCGAAGCGATGCGCACCCTGATACCCAATCGCCCCGACATCCAAGTCCGGGCGGGTCACGCCGCGTCCTTGCCACTGCCGGACGCCAGCGCCGACGCGGCATGGCTGTCCACGGTGACCCATCACATCCCCGACCTCCCGGGAGCCGCGCAGGAGATCCGCCGCGTGCTGCGCCCAGGAGCACCGGTACTCATCCGCAACGCCTTCGCGGGCCGCTACGAGCGGCTTCGCATCGCGCGCTGGTTCCCAGAGACAACCAGGCTGCTCGACACCTATCCGTCCGTAGAAGAGACCTGCGAGGCCTTCGCCGACGCGGGCTTCGCCCCGGCCGCCCTGGAGCCGGTTCCGCAGACCGGCATCGCGAGTCTGAGCGAGCTCCTGGAACGTGTCGATGCTCTCCGAGACGCCGACACGCTCATGCGCAGCCTTACCGAGGAGGAGTTCGCTCGCGGCAAGGAGCGGCTGCGCGGAGCTGCGGGAGCTCACGACCCGGCAGCGGCGGCGGACCTGGCGTCGTCCCTGGATCTGCTCGTGCTGCGTTGATCTCGGTCAGGCAGCCACGCGCTCGGGGCGTTCGACCAGCTGACCTCGTTCGAAGCGGGCTCCGGCGCGGACGAGGTGGGCGCCGTTGACGGCTCGCCAGCGGGCCTGGGCGGACTCGACGAGTTTGAACACCATCGCGAGCCCGGCCGCGCGGGAGCCGGCGCCTTTGGTGACGGCCCCGGTCTCCTATCCCTGACCCACGGTGCAAAGTGGCGGTCAGGGCTTCGTGACCTTGGTCTTCTTCGGCTGACGGGAGACGGTCTTGGCCTTGTTGAGGTGCCCGTACGCCGTCGACCTTGGCACGCCGAACATGTCGGCGATCTGTTTGACGGTCTTCTCCCGCTCGTCGTAGAGCCGTTGGGCGAGCACGGCCTGGTCCGCCGTCGGCCGTGGCCGACGTCCGCCAACTCGGCCGCGGGCACGCGCTGAGGCGAGCCCGTCGTTCGTGTTCGCCACGATCAGCTCGCGCTGGAGCTCAGCAAGTACCGACAACATCCCGAACATCGCCCGCCCTTCCATGGTGGCAGTGTCGATGCCCTGCTCGATGACGTGCAGTCCGGTGCCGCGCTCGCGCAGCTCAGCACCGAGCGTCACCAGGTGCAGCACGGAGCGGGAGAGCCGGTCGAGCCGGGTGACCTTCAAGGTGTCGCCCTCGCGCAGCAATTGCATGACGAGGTCGAGCTTCGGGCGGGACGCCTTCGCGCCGCTGGCGACACGACATGGATGTTGTCGCGGTCCACGCCGTGGCGAAGAAGTGCGTCGATCTGATGATCGGGGTTCTGGCCGGCCGTCGAGGTGCGGCAGGAGCCGAGCATTTTCGGAAACTACTCGAAGGACCGTTCTCCGACGTTGATTTCCGACGCGAGTTGCCGGCAGTGCCCACCTGCGGGTTCATGATCACAGGCGGAAGTGTCGGCAGACGATCGTTTGCCGACACTTCCGGAGTGGTCCGGGTTGCGCCACGCGTGAGGTTCTGTAAATGTTTACTGCATGACAGACAGCAAGACCCATTTGCTGGCCGCGGCAGCGGAAGAGTTCGCACTGCGCGGCCTTCAGGGTGCGCGCGTCCAGGCGATCGTCAAGCGGGCTGGCGTCAACGAGCGGATGATCTACCACCATTTCGGCAGCAAGGAGGGCCTGTACAAGGCCGTCCTCGCAGATCGGTTGGCGGCGCTGCGCGACGCCTGGCGGCCAGCCCTGGAGAGCGCGCTCACGCTTGCGCCCTATGAGGGCATGGTCGTGATGCTGGGCGCCTTCGCCGATGCCCTGTCCCGCCAGCCGACCCTGGTCGGTTTGTTGCTGCACGAGTCCCTGGATGGCTCGCAGGACCTGCCACTGCCCTCGGCCGACATGCCACCCCGTGAACTTCGGGAGCTGTACGAACGCGGGCAGCGCGAAGGAGTGTTCCGCAAGGACTGCCCGGTCGAGATCGCCTACGGCGTAGCCATGAGCGCCCTCATCGGCGCTTCCGTGCTGGCGCGACGCGGAGAAGTCGCGCTGGGAGGCCATGAGGCGGACCCCACTACGCACACGGTTCGGGAACTTGCGCTAGGACAGCTCCTGGATGGCATGACTGGCCCGGCGCCGTCCCAATAGCCAGCCAGGCACGGCGCGACCCCAGTAGCTCGGCCGGACAGTCACGTCCGCAGTAAATATTTACTGCAGAAATTGGAGAGCCGCCCCCTGTGAGCACGCCCGTAGCACCGATGAAGGAGGCGTCCGACGGACGCCTGCCCCGTCGCCTCGTCGCTCTCATGATCACGGTCGCGCTGGGATCGATCATGATGCAGATGGACGCGACGATGACCAATATCGCCTACAACACCCTGCTGAAGGAGTTCGACACCTCGCTTCTGACCATCCAGTGGATCACTACTGGATACCTGCTGGCGATGGCCGCAGTGATGGCCCTGTCCGGCTGGGCCCTGGAACGCTTCGGCGCCCGGACCATGTGGAGTACGAGCATCGGCCTGTTCCTCCTCGGGTCGGTGCTGTGCGGCACCGCCTGGGATGCCCATAGCCTCATCGCATTCCGCGTCGTCCAGGGCCTCGGTGGCGGCATGGTTCTGCCCTTGGGCATGGCGATCCTTGCCCAGGAGGCCGGGCCGTCGCGACTGGGGCGGGTTATGGGCGTACTGGGGATTCCGTCCGCCTTGGGCCCGGTGCTCGGTCCGGTGGTCGGTGGCGCCATCGTCGATGACTGGAACTGGCGCTGGATCTTCTTCATCAACGTGCCGGTATGTATCGCTGCCGTCGTGCTCGCCTGGCGGACCATGCCGACCAGGCAGTCACGCAGCGCCGGGAAGCTGGATGTCCTTGGTCTTCTGATGCTCTCACCGGCCTGCGCCGTGGTGGTCTTCGGGCTGACCGAGGTCGGCAAGTACGGTTCGTTCGCCGACCGGCACGTCGTGATCCCGCTGGCCGTCGGGTTCCTGCTGCTCGCGGCGTTCGCGGTGCACGCGTTGCGCACCGACAATCCGATCCTGGACTTGCGGCTGCTGAAGGTCCGCAGCTTCCTGTCGTCGTCTGCTGTGCTGTTCTTCGCCAGCGTCGCTCTGTTCGGCGCGGTGGGCGTGCTGCCGCTGTACTACCAGCAGGTTCGGGGGCACAGTGCTGTGGAGGCGGGGCTTCTGCTGGCCCCTCAGGGCCTGGGCATGGCCGTTTCGCTGTCCGTGGTCGGCAAGTTGGCCGACCGGACATCTGCCCGCCTGCTCGTCATCAGCGGCCTGGGGCTGACTGGCGCAGGTTCCCTGGTCTACACGCAACTCGGGGCGCACACCAACGAAGTGCTGCTCAGCTCTGTGCTCGTGCTGTGCGGTGCCGGCATCGGCATGGTTATGGTGCCCGCCATGGCAGCGGCGATCCGCTACATACCGGGACCGGTGGTTCCGCGAGCCAGCGCGGCGAACCGAATCATCATGCAGATCGGCTCCTCGTTCGGTGCGGCCGTGCTCATCCTCGTGGCTCAGAACCGCATCAACCACCTCCTCGGCACCAAGACCCCCACTGCCGATGGCCTGGCCGCCGCCTACGGGAACACCTTCTGGTGGGTCATGGGCTTCGCCGCCGTCTCCGTTCTGCTCGCCTGGCTCATGCCCACTCGCCCGAAGCCGCATCCCACGGGCGAGGTTGTGGCCCCTGCCCTTTGACCTTCATGGCACTGAGTACATCGGCTGTTCGTGGTCCGAATCTCTTCGCGGACCGGGAGCAGCCGTGGGCAGCAGGTCGAGCCGCTTGTCCATGTCCAGGCGGAAAGTACCGTGGGGATTGACGTTCGACCAGAACAGCGCGGTCAGGCCGCGCCGGTCCTCGGCGGTGAGCTTCTTGGCCCACTTCGGCTCGGCCAGGACCTGCTGGAGCAGCAGCGTGTTGACGTGCACGAGGCTGGACTGGAGCAGGTGCAGCGCGAGCATCGACGTCTCGGCGTGCTCCTTGTCCGGGCCGGTCAGGGCGCCGTCTTTGCCGTAGTGGAGCACGGCGTTCGCGCTGTTCCAGTTCTCCACGACCTGGAGGCCGCCGTGGATCTCGCGGCGCAGGTCGGGGCTGGCGAGGTAGTCGCAGGCGAAGATGGTGCGCACGGCGCGGCCGAGTTCTTCGAGGGCTTGGTAGGTGGGGTGCTTGGGTCCGCCGCGGGTGAAGCGCCGCAGCACCTGCTCGGCCTCCGCGGTGCCCAGGCGCAGGGCGGTGGCGTACTTGACCATCTGGTCGTACTGCTACTCGATCAGGTCCCAGCGGATCGGCCGGGTCAGCGAGCCGCCGAGCGCCGGATGGCCGGGCGGGGTGTCGTCCGGGCGGTACAGGCGGATGCTGCCGATGTTCTTCAGCCTCGGCAGCAGGCGGAAGCCCACCATCAGCCTCGGGCTCAGCCCCGGCCTCCTGGGCACTGTGCTCGGCAGCGGCGCCGCCGGCTCAGTGATCGGATCCCTGCTGACCGGCCAGATCGTGCGCCGGATCGGAATCGGACGGGCCACACTCCTCGGCCTCTTCGCCTTCCCCGCGCCGCTGGTGCTGGTCCCCCTTGCGCAGGGCTCCGTCCTTCTTGCGGCAACGTGCCTGTTCCTGGCGGAGTTCGGCTCCGGGTTCGGCGTGATGCTCCTGGACATCGCAGGTGGATCACTTACTGCGTCGCTGATACCCGCCGCACTGCGATCCCGCGTCGCAGGAGCCAGCCGCCTGTGCAACTACGGCATCCGCCCCATCGGCGCACTGGCAGGCGGGTGGCTCGGCGCAACGATCGGCCTGCGCCCCACCCTCTGGATCGCGACCCTGGGCGCGCTGCTCGGCCTGGCGTGGGTACTGCCCTCCCAGATACTCCTGCGCACAATCACGCCCGTGCCGTCTCACGGCGAAGCCCAGCCGCACAGGACACCTTGACGTCGGACACCACGGCAACCAATGATCTTGATAGCGGCCCGGGTGATGGTCGGTCTCGGAGCGTTGGACGAGGCGCTCGTACACGTCATGGACCTACACAAACGGGTGACGGAACGCCTGCGACAACTGCCGCTCGGACACGGCAGCTGTAGTTCTTGATCGTTGATGCGTTGGTGCTGGTCAACAGGGTGCTGGGGTGGCCGCGAGCAAGGGAACGGCCACCATGATCATGAACGTTTGTGACGACGTATCAAGAACAGGTGGCCGTGGAGGCCACGATAGCCGGGCAGGAGTGGACGGCGGCACTCGGGGCGGTGATGGCCGAGGTCGCGGACTGCTTCCCGCGCCGCGAACCACGGCTGCTGGCACGGGAGATGCCCCAGGGGCTGCTGATGGAACTGGACACGCGTAACTGCTGGACGCTCGCCGAGGCCCTGGGCCGCCACTGGAACAACATCACCGCCGCCGCAACCACCTGACCAGCAACGATGCCCTACCGATCAAGAACTACAGCTGCCGTGACTGAAGCACGAAAGGATGCTTATGCACACCCTGTGGACAATGCTCCGTACCGACTGATGCGTGCGGTCAGTAGGGTCCAGGTATGGAGTGGACGACCCTAGTAAGCACACTGGCCGGTGCAACCATCGCTATGGGTTCGGCTTTGCTGGTTGAACGACGTCGGGATCGCCGTGACCTTGCGATTGATCAAGATCGCCACCGTAGGCAGATGGAAACGGAGTGGCGCGTTGCTCGCCAGGAGCTATATAGCTCATTCCTAGCCGATCTTACTCAAGCACGTAACGAGATGAGGAGAATCGCCCGTGATCCCGAAACGTCTCACGATCAGAAGGCCCACGCAGCACGGGCGGCATTCATTTCATGTTACGGCCTGCGGTACCAGATGGAGATCCTTGCGCCGTCTACCGTCGCTGGGCTTGCCATTGAGCTTTTCAGAGCGGTCCGTAACTTAAGGGATGACTTCACTGAAGGAGCCGTAGCCGTGTCTTCGGAAGACAGCCGGCTGACCAACGAGTACCACGAGGCGTTGCGTGCACTGCGTGCGGCGATGCGTGACGACCTAGGGGTGGGGCCCTTCCCGTCTGGGTAGGGGAGGTTGGGCCAGCAACCACCCCTTGGGCACCAGCGGCGGCAGTGGTGCCGCGCCTGCTCAAGAGACCAAGGAGGTTGGACTGTCAATGAGCGCACCCCTTCTGTCGGTGGTGATCCCAGCGTTCAACGAGGCTGCTTACCTGCCGCTCTGCCTCCCAACCGTAATTAATTCTCTTGAGTTATGGATGGAGAAGACCGGGAATCAGGGTGAAATAATTGTCGTCGACAACGGAAGCGAGGATGAGACTGCTGAGATTGCAGAGTCGTTCGCAGTCCGTGTCATTCGAGAATCAATCAGAAATATTGGACAGGTGCGCAACACTGGCGCTGCCGCTGCGCACGGCCGTTATCTCTTCTTTGTCGATGCCGATGTAACCGTACCCCCTGAAGCTATCGCGACGGCCATGCGTTTACTCACCTCCGGTTACCACGTGGGAGGTGCCATTCGCCCGCAATATGAGCCGAAGCGTCTAAGTTCCCGACTCCTATGCTGGTATTGGGATGCATACCGGCGACGTCAGCGTGGCGCCCAGGGGGTGAACCAGTTTTGCACAGCAGACGCATTTCGTGAGCTCGCCGGGTATCGTACTGACTGGTTCATGAGCGAAGACACGGAATTCTTTGCTCGCCTACGGGCATTGGGTGACCGGGTGTACAGGCCTGTAGTACTTGTCCAGGACATCTGCGTCCGACCCTCCTCTCGTCGATACGACCAGTGGCCCGCTTGGAAAATGCTATGGTGGCAGAATCCAATAACTGCACGCCTACGTTTGACGTCTTCTTCCTTCTGGCGTCACTGGTATCAGTCGACTGTTCGCTGATCCGGCCAGGTGCATATTCGAGCGCAGAGAAGGCTAGCTCTGAGGAGCGTCACCGTGATCATCTGTCTAGAGGGCCCTTCGTACGCAGGAAAGACCACCGCGATCCAAAATCTCCGAGATGCCCTCCCCATGCTCGATGCACTCTTTCTGAGGTGCTACGTCGAGCACATCCCGCGCGCTCAAGACGTTCCGCCACCACGCACCAAATCCGCAGCCAAACAGCTGGCTGCATTCAGCGTATTCATGGGAATCGAGGCCGAGCGTGTCGCTCAAGCCATGAGAGACCCTCACCACCTAGTCATTCTGGATCGGTCGGTGGACACGCTCATGGCGCACGCCTACGCCTTGGACCACCTGTTCGGGTTTCAGGTATATGGGCAAGTGCGCAAGCTCTTATGGGAGCTACCGTACCTACGTCCAGACCACACCATCTATCTCGATGCTTCACTCAAGATACTTCAGATGCGGCGTGCGACGGATAGCCCCTTTGCTCTCGAAGGTGACTACTTCTTACATCGCTCGGAGTTCCTGATCCATACCCGGGAATATTTCGTTGGCCGCCCCCCTTTACCCATAGCTAATCAAGTCACCATTGTACCCGCTGACGGGCCAAAAGAAGAAATTTCAGAGCTCGTCCGAAAACTAGTCAAACATTGGAGTCGGTGACCGCACCCCGGGTGTGTCAATTTAACGGCTGATCTTGGTTGTTGAGTGGTCAGTTGTTGCTCGGGGTCAGGCGGCCCTCGAAGGCGATCTGGAACGCGTTCAGG